>NZ_CP107942.1:9910000-10214642 GCF_036053395.1 Actinoplanes sp. NBC_00393
CAGGCTGATCTTCCCCAAGAGTCCATATCGACGGGATGGTTTGGCACCTCGATGTCGGCTCGTCGCATCCTGGGGCTGTAGCAGGTCCCAAGGGTTGGGCTGTTCGCCCATTAAAGCGGTACGCGAGCTGGGTTTAGAACGTCGTGAGACAGTTCGGTCCCTATCCGCCGTGCGCGTTGGATACTTGAGAAGGGCTGTCCCTAGTACGAGAGGACCGGGACGGACGAACCTCTGGTGTGCCAGTTGTTCTGCCAAGGGCACGGCTGGTTGGCTACGTTCGGAAGGGATAACCGCTGAAAGCATCTAAGCGGGAAGCTCGCTTCGAGATGAGGTATCCCACCACCTTGAGTGGGTAAGGCTCCCAGCTAGACGACTGGGTTGATAGGCCGGAAATGTAAGCACGGTAACGTGTTGAGTTGACCGGTACTAATAGGCCGAGGGCTTAACCACCCTAAATTTTCTGCTTGCGTCCACTGTGTGATTCACAGCAAACGAACAACCACCCCGGTAGTTCGGCCTCTAAAGGTCGGCCCGGGTTGCTGGTTTGTTCCACGCTGATGGTTGTTTCGGTGGTCATAGCGGTGGGGAAACGCCCGGTTACATTCCGAACCCGGTAGCTAAGCCCGCCAGCGCCGATGGTACTGCACTCGGGAGGGTGTGGGAGAGTAGGACGCCGCCGGACTCAACGTGACAGAAAGGCCCACCCGGGAACGGGTGGGCCTTTCTTTTTGTTTATGGAACCGCGGCCGGCAGGGCGGCGGGGTGGTTAGTCGCGGGTCTGGGTGGCCTCGCGGATCTCGCGCATCAGCGGGGCGGCGACGGACTCGTCCTGTTCGGGGAACATCGCCAGGGCGAGGCTGCCGTGGTCGGCCCAGCCGCACACTGTCAGGTCGCTGCCTTCGCTGTGGGTGACGCCGCACTTCATGGTGCCGCCGAGCTCGCCGGCGTCGACCTCGTGGAGATCGGTGACCGCGCCTTCCTGGTCGGAGATCAGCTCGAAGGACGTGTCCAGGTCTTTTGCCGGGGACCAGAGCAGCGTCGTGCCGCCGAAGAAGAGGACGTTCTTGCCGTCGGCGGTGCTGTAGACGCCCCCCACGGTCTTGTCCATGCTGACCTCGGCGGACAGGGCGCCCTGCAGGTAGTCCGCGGTGGCGGTGGCGTCCTCGCTGCTGTTCAGCGTGAGAGCGCCGATCGCCGGGGGCGCGGAGAGTGTCGTGTTCCGCTGGGAGTTGACCTTCCACCCCCAGTAGCCGAGGGAGGCTGCGCCGGCGAGGGAGACGGTGAGCAGGGCGCCGAGCACGACCGTACGGACCTTGCGACGGGACTCGGCGTCGCGCGGGTCGGGCTCGTCGTCGCCGGTCAGCGGGAACGGCGTCTCGTTGATCTCGAGCGGGGTCTCGTCCTGCGGAGCGGGGGAGTCGGCGGACGGGGGGATCGGTTGGCCGCGGTCGGACATCAGGCGAGCGTAGCCTCCCCCGACCGAGGAGGTGCGAATACCGGGCGCTCGGCGGGGCTCCGTAGACTTGTCGGGTGACCGATGAAACCCAGACCCGTACCCCCGACAGCCGGCCCACCGGTGGCCTCTCCGCCCAGTACCAGCCGGGCGAGGTAGAGCAGCGGCGGTACGAGCGGTGGGTATCGGAGGGCTACTTCACCGCCGACCCGAAGAGCGACAAGCCGCCGTTCACCATCGTCATCCCGCCGCCGAACGTGACCGGCTCGCTGCACGTCGGCCACGCCCTCGACCACACCATCCAGGACACCCTGGTCCGGTTGAAGCGGATGCAGGGCTTCGAGGTGCTCTGGCTGCCCGGCATGGACCACGCCGGCATCGCCACGCAGAACGTGGTGGAGCGCAAGCTCGCCGAGCAGCAGCTGTCCCGGCACGACCTGGGCCGCGAGAAGTTCGTACAGCGGGTGTGGGAGTGGAAGGCCGAGTCCGGCGGCGCCATCCTCGGGCAGATGAAGCGGCTCGGCGACTCCGTCGACTGGAGCCGTGAGCGCTTCACCATGGACGAGGGGCTGTCGCGGGCCGTCCAGACCATCTTCAAGAAGATGTTCGACGACGACCTGATCTACCGCGCGAACCGGATCATCAACTGGTGCCCGCGCTGCCTCACCGCGCTCAGCGACATCGAGGTGGAGCACAGCGACGACGAGGGTGAACTCGTCTCGATCCGGTACGGCGCGGGCGACAACGCGATCGTCGTGGCAACCACCCGGGCGGAGACGATGCTCGGCGACACCGCGGTGGCGGTGCACCCGGACGACGAGCGGTACAAGCACCTGATCGGCACCGAGGTGGAGCTGCCGCTGACCGGCCGGCGCATCCCGATCGTGGCCGACGAGCACGTCGACCCGTCGTTCGGCACCGGTGCGGTGAAGGTGACCCCGGCCCACGACCCGAACGACTTCGAGATCGGGCAGCGGCACGGGCTGCCGAGCCTCACCATCATGGACGAACGAGCCGTCATCACCGTACCGGGACCGTTTGAAGGCCTGGACCGCTTCGAAGCGCGACCGGCCATCGTGGCGGCCCTGCGGGAGCAGGGTCGGATCGTCGCTGAAAAGCGGCCCTACCTGCACTCGGTGGGCCACTGCTCGCGGTGCAAGACCACCGTGGAGCCGCGGCTGTCGCTGCAGTGGTTCGTGAAGACCGGGCCGCTGGCGAAGGCGGCGGGTGACGCCGTGCGCGACGGCCGGGTGAAGATCGAGCCGGCCGAGCTGTCCAAGCGGTACTTCGCCTGGGTCGACAACATGCACGACTGGTGCATCTCCCGGCAGCTGTGGTGGGGCCACCGGATCCCGGTCTGGTACGGCCCGGCCGGCGAGGTCGTCTGCGTCGGACCGGACGAGCAGCCGCCGTCGGGTGACGGCTGGCGCCAGGACGAGGACGTGCTGGACACCTGGTTCTCCTCGGGTCTGTGGCCGTTCTCCACGCTGGGCTGGCCGGAGCAGACCGCCGAGCTGGAGAAGTTCTACCCGACCAGCGTGCTGGTCACCGGGTACGACATCCTCTTCTTCTGGGTCGCCCGGATGATGATGTTCGGTCTGTACGCGATGGACGGCAAGCAGCCGTTCGACGTGGTGAACCTGCACGGCATGGTGCGCGACCAGTTCGGCAAGAAGATGTCGAAGTCGTTCGGCAACGTCGTCGACCCGCTGGACTGGATCGACCGGTACGGCGCCGACGCCACCCGGTTCACGCTGGCCCGGGGCGCGAACCCCGGCTCGGACGTGCCGGTCAGCGAGGAGTGGTGCCAGGGCTCGCGGAACTTCTGCAACAAGCTCTGGAACGCCACCCGGTTCGCGCTGATGAACGGCGCGACGGTCGACGGTGACCTGCCGGACAGCTCCGAGCTGTCCGCGATCGACAAGTGGATCGTGTCCCGCCTGCAGCACACCATCGGCGAGGTCAACGAGCACTTCGAGCGGTACGAGTACGCGAAGGTCTGCGACGCCCTGTACCACTTCGCGTGGGACGACGTCTGCGACTGGTATCTCGAGCTGAGCAAGCCGGTGCTCGCGGCCGGCAGCACGACGACCCAGCGGGTCCTCGGGCACGTCCTCGACCAGCTGCTGCGCCTGCTGCACCCGGTGATCCCGTTCGTCACCGAGGAGCTGTGGATTGCGCTGACCGGCGGCGAGACCGTGATGCGCGCGTCCTGGCCGACGGTCGACAGGGCGCTGATCGACGACGCCGCCGAGGATGAGCTGGCCGCTCTGCAGAAGGTGGTCACCGAGGTCCGGCGGTTCCGTTCGGACCAGGGCCTCAAGCCGAGCCAGCGGGTCGGTGCGGCGCTCACCGGCCTGGGCAACGTCGGCATCGACACGCATGAGCCGCTGATCCGTTCGCTGGCCCGGCTCGACGCGCCGGCCGCCGGCTTCACGGCCACCGCGACCCTCGCGGTGAGCGGCGGCATCACGGTCGACCTGGACACCCGCGGGGCGATCGACGTCAAGGCCGAGCGGGCCCGGCTGGAGAAGGACCGCGCGGCCGCCGAGAAGGAGGCGACCCAGTGCCGGGCCAAGCTCGGCAACGAGGCGTTCATCGGCAAGGCGCCCGAGCAGGTGGTCGCCAAGATCAAGGACCGCCTGGCGGCGGCCGAGGCGGATCTGGTCCGGATCGCCGCGGCGCTCGAGGCGTTGCCGGCATGAGCGAGTACGCCGAGGTCGAGGCCGCGCTCAACGAGCGCGGCTTCACCCGCATGGTCTTCGACATGCAGAAGATCCGGGACCTGATGGACGTGCTGGGCAGCCCGCAGCGGGCGTACCCGGCCATCCACCTGACCGGGACCAACGGCAAGACCAGCACGGCCCGGATGATTGACGCGCTGCTGCGGGCCCACGGTCTGCACACCGGCCGTTACACCAGCCCGCACCTGGAGACCGTGCGGGAGCGGATCAGCCTGGACGGCGAGTCGATCTCCGAGGACCGGCTCGTCGCCACGTACGACGAGGTCGCGCCGCTCGCCGAGCTGATCGATGCGCGCAACCCCGAGCCGCTGACCTACTTCGACATGACCACGGCGATGGCGTACGCGGCGTTCGCCGACGCCCCGGTCGACATCGCGGTGGTCGAGGTGGGCCTCGGCGGCGAGGAGGACGCCACCAACGTCATCGACGCCGGGGTCTGTGTGCTGATGCCGATCGGGCTGGACCACACCGAGTGGCTGGGCGACACGATCGAGGACATCGCCTGGCACAAGGTGGGCATCATCCACAAGGACGCCACGGTGATCACCGCGCTGCAGAGCGAGGAGGCCATGCGGCCCATCCTGGAGCGCTGCGCGGACATGGGCGCCACGCTGGCCCGGGAGGGCAGCGAGTTCGGCGTGGTCGAACGGGCCCAGGCGGTCGGCGGCCAGGTGCTCACCCTGCAGGGGCTCGGCGGTGTCTACGACGAGATCTTCCTGCCGCTCTTCGGGGCGCACCAGGCGCAGAACGCGGCGATCGCGCTTGCGGCGGTCGAGGCGTTCCTCGGCGCCGGCCCGGGCAAACAGCTCGAACTGGAGCTGGTCCGGGAAGGTTTCGCCCAGGTCGACTCGCCGGGCCGGCTGGAGCGGGTCCGCAGCGCACCGACCATCCTGCTGGACGGCGCGCACAACCCGCACGGCATGGCCGCCACGGTCACCGCGCTGGAGGAGGAGTTCACCTTCCGGCATCTGGTGGCGGTGCTGGCGGTCCTCGGCGACAAGGACGTCACCGGCCTGCTCGACCTGCTCGAACCGGCGGTCGCCCGGATCGTGGTGACGCAGAACAGCTCACCGCGTTCGATGCCGGTCGAGGAGCTCGCTCAGTTGGCGATCGCGGTCTTCGGCGAGGACCGGGTCCAGATCGCGCAGAACATGCCGGACGCCATCGAGGAGGCCGTGGTGCTGGCCGAGGAGGACGCGTCCGGCGAGATGAGCGGGGTCGGTGTGCTGATCACCGGTTCGGTCGTCACCGTCGCCGACGCCCGGAAGCTGCTGAAACGATGACCGAGCCGGAGAAGGCCGCGATGCCGGCCGAGGGCGGGCAGCCGGGCGCGGCTCGCCCTTCCGGGCTGCGCAACCCCGAAGCGGCGGTACGCGGACTCGGCGCCGGAACCCTGGTGCTGGAGGCGATCGTGCTGCTCCTGGCGATCGTGCCGATCCAGAAACTCAGCGGGGACATCCCCGGCTGGGGGATCGCCGCGGTGGTCGCCCTGGCGGTGGTGGCCGTCGTGCTGGCCGGCTGCATGCGCCGGCCCTGGGCGTGGCCGGCGGGCGCCATCCTGCAGGTGCTCCTGCTCGCCTGCGGGCTGGTGCACTGGTCGCTCGCCGTACTGGGGCTGATCTTCGGTGCGGTCTGGGCCTACAACTACAACGTGCGGCGGACGATCCTCGGCTGAGGACCGTCCGCTCCGCCGGTCAGCGGATGGCACGCCACTGGGTGATCGCGATGTTGTGGTTGTCCGGGTCGCGGAACGTCGCGGACCAGAGCTCCAGCTTGTCGCCGCGGTTCACCGGGCGGGGCGAGTGCACGAACTTCACACCCTTCTCCCGCAGCTCCTCGTAGACCGAGTCCACGTCACCGACCTCCAGGTTGAGGTGGATCAGCCGGCCGGCGTCGGCGGCCAGGTTGTGCACGGTCCGGAGCACCAGACGGGTGTCACCGGAGGCGAGCACGGCGCTGCTCTCGCCGCTGTCGATCTCGAAGAAGCCGAGGATGTCCCGGTAGAAGGCGATCGACCGGGGCAGGTCGGTCACCAGCACGGTGATGCCGACGCCGTGGATCGCGCCGGCCGGGCCGGGGCGGGCGCTCGGGTACGCCGTGATGACTTCGGCGGCGTGTTCGTCGGGCTCGGCTGCGCCGCCGAAGTCGCCCCAAGGGCTGCTGGGAGCCCGCTCAGGACGGTCCTCAGCGGCGTCGCCCGGGACGGTGTCGGCCGGGATGGTGTCGGCCGGGGGCGCGATGATGCCGTCTGCGAGGGCACTGGACGCGGCGGGAGTGGTCTCCGGCGCGGGCTCCGGGTCGGCGTCCAGCGGGATGTCGATGTCGTCGGTGGGCGGTGCGGCCGGGGAGGGCGTCGACGGTGGTGGCGCGCTGGGGAAGGGACGATCGGGAGCCGGTGCGGTGGGTGGCGCCGAGACCGGGGACGGCACGGCGGCCTCCGCGGTGCGGATCGGCTCCGGCGCCGGGCGGGCGGACGTCGGGGTGGGTTCCGCGTGGCCGGGATCGTCGGTGTCCGGCGTGGGTGCCTGCCGGGGGAGCTGATCGGTGACGTCGTTGGGCTGGGCGAAGAAGCGGGTCCGGCCGGACGAGGTGGACGGCGGGACCGGCTCGGCGTCTTCGCTGGTGGGGGCACTGCCGGCGGGCCAGGCGATGGTGTCGGGCTCGGTCGCGGCCGGGTCCTGGCGCGACGGGGGACCGGTGGGCGCCCAGGCGGTGGTGGCGTCGTCCGGTGGGGACGGCTCGTCGAGGGGCAGGTCGACCGGTGGGTCGTCGGCCGGAGTGCGCTGGGACGGGGTTCGGGCGGGTGCTTCGGGCGTACCGGAAGCGGGTTGTCTCTCGGCTGTCACCGTGCCTGCGGTGCCGCGCGGTTTGGGGCTCGGGCGCGTGCCGGGCGGGCGGCTGGTGGATGTGCGTGCGGTAGGTGTGCTGGGGCCTGGCATGAAGCCCGGGGTGAAGCCGCCGGGATCATCCGGATCGGTGGTGGCCTCCGCGTCCGGCGCGGAAGCGTGGGCCGCGCTGAAGTCGGACGAGCCCGCATCGGGCGCGCTCTCATCACGGGGGGAAGAACGGCCGAAACGGCTCGCCCCCTTGGCGCGGCGGGGAAGCGGCGGCGGCTCCTCGTCGGCGTCGACCAGCTGGCCCTCGACGATCGTGCCGGTGGGGGTGTGGCGGACCACGACGGGCGTGGTCGTCTGGGTGTCGCTGTAGGCGGCCGTGCGGTACTCCGGCTGCGGCGGAGGCGGCGGCTCGTCGGCGTCGACCGCCCAGTCGCGATCGTCCCGGTTCGCCCAGGGCGGTGGCGGCTCGTCGGTGCCGAGCACGTCGTCGTCGATCTCGTCGTCCGGCGCGTACTCGGTGGCGGCGGCCGGCGGTGGCGGGTCGCCGTCCTCGCGGGCCGGAGCGTCGTTCCAGTTGACCCGGACCCGGCGGGTGTCGTCGACGTCCACGGTGATCGGCAACGTGGTGCCGAGCGCCGGCCACTTCGCCACCGGGATGCGGGACTCGCGGATCACCGTCTCGAAGGTGCCCAGACCCGGCGCCACCACGATGGCGTCGATGTCGGCCCGGCCGTACGCCGACGAGACCGGGGCCGGCGGTATCGCCCGGACCTCCGCACTGCCGGCCACGGTGGCCCGCCCGCCGCGCCGGTTGGACACGTTGACCAGGGCCAGCACGATGGCGAGTGCCAGGACGGCGACGCCGAAGAACGCGACGGCCATGCTCGACATGCCGAGCCCGAAAACGATCACGAAGACCGCGAGCGTGCCCATGACCGCCGCCACCAGCTTGCGGGCGGGAGCGATGGGCCGGCCGGTCTGGTTCGCCACTGTGGACCTCCACGGTTGTTCCCCGTCAGGTTATGGCCCGCCGGTGGCTTGGCGAAAGTACGCCGGTCCGGGCATCCCCGCTCGGCCCGATCGTGGTACCGATAGGCTGAACTCCCGCTCGTCTTTTACGGAGGAACCGCGTGTCCAGCACCACCGAGCGTTCACTCGTGCTCATCAAGCCCGACGCGGTCCGTCGCGGCCTGCTCGGCGAGATCCTTTCTCGCTTCGAGCGTAAGGGCCTGGTCATCGAAGCGCTGGAGTTGCGCACGATGGACGCCTCGCTGGCCGACGCGCACTACGCCGAGCACGTCGACAAAGCTTTTTACCCACCGCTCAAGACTTTTATGACCAGCGGCCCGCTGGCTGCCCTGGTGCTCTCCGGCGACTCGGTGATCGAGGTGGTGCGCGGCATGATCGGCGCCACCGACGGCCGCAAGGCGGCGGCCGGCACCATCCGGGGTGACCTGGCGCTCTCCAACCGGGAGAACCTCGTGCACGCCTCCGACTCGCCGGAGAGCGCCGAGCGTGAGCTGGCCCTCTGGTTCCCGAAGCTCTAGAGCGTCTCCAGGCTCGCTCGCCGGCGTGACTCCGCCTCGAAGATCTTGAGGAGGACCGCGGCGAGCAGCGCGTAACCGGCGCCGACCAGCAACTCGGCGAGCAGCGCGGGCGCGGCCGCACCCAGGCCGCGCCCGGCGGCGAGCAGCCGGGCTGCCTCGGCCGCGTGGGTGATCGGCAGGACGTGCCCGACACCGGCCATCCACTCCGGCAGGCTTCCGCGTGGCACGTTGACGCCGGTGAGCAGCAGCAGGACGGCCACCGCGACGTTCGAGACGACGAAGACGTCCCGGAATCGCAGGCCCAGCGCGCCGAGCGTGAGCCCGAAGAACCCGCAGGCCAGCGACCCGGCCGCCAGAGCGAGCGCGAGACCGGGCAGCGCGGCGGGCGGAATCCGCAGGCCGAGCAGGAGAGTGCCGGTGGTCAGCGTGAAGGCTGCGATCAGCAGGCCGTTCCCGGCGTACGGGAGAACGCGCCCCCAGAAGATCGCGGTGCGACTTCGCGGTGACAGCAGCACCGGCCCGAGAGTCCCGTAGCGGCGCTCGTTGGCGACCGCCATCGTCCCGCCGAAGACGCACGCCGACGAGGCCGCCAGCACGGCGTTGCCGACGATGAAGAACCCGTCGTCGGCGACCTGCAGCTGCCGGCCCAGGTACGCGAAGAAGAGCAGCTGGAACGTCGGCCCGGCGAGCAGCGTGCCGGTGTACATCGCGGGCGAGGTCCAGTTGAACAGGGCGCGGTACGCGAGCACGCCCCCGGTCGTGATCAGTCGCAGTGTTCTCATGACAGCGCCAGGGTTCCGGCCGCACGGGCGCGGCGTTCGAACGAGGCGAGGCAGTACGCGCCGAGCAGCAGGCAGGCCGCGCTGATCGCCAGGCAGATCGCGATCGACGGCCAGACCGGTCCGCCGACGGTGGCTTCCCGCACGGCGCGGGCGCCCCAGGTGGTGGGCAGCACGGCCGCGATCGGCGCGGTCCAGGGCGGCAGCACGCTGATCGGCACCAGCATCCCGGAGAGCAGCCAGATCGGGTAGTCGAGCGGGTTGGCGAGCGCGTTCGCGTTGCGCAGCAGCACGAACGTGGAGGCGAGCAGCAGGCCGAACATGCCCAGGCCGAACACGCAGGCGACGGTGGCCGCGAGGAAGGCGAGCGGGCGGGCGAGGTCGAGCGGGATGCCGTACAGCAGGCGGCCCCAGAGCAGGGTGGCGAGCAGGGCGTAGGTGCCGGTGATCGCGGTGGCGGTGGTGATCGGCAGGATCACCGCGACCGGCCGCCGGGGCGTCATCATGATCATTTCCAGGGTGCCGAGCCAGCGCTGGTTCTGGATCGCCCCGCCGGATCCGGAGATCACCGAGGCCCAGACGCCCATCAGCCCCGCGCCGACCGCGGCCTCGAGCAGACGGTGCGGCTGGTCGCCGGCCCGGAACAGGTACACCGCCATGGTGGCCTGGACGACCGGGATGAGCAGGGCCAGCGCGATCTCGAACGGGGACCGGCTCAGGTGTTTGACGTGCATCACCATGCCGAGCAGCAGGGTTCTCATGCGGCGGCGCTCACGATCGCCACGTACGCGTCCTCCAAAGTCGCCTCCCGGCCGGCCCGGCCGCGCAGCTCGGCCGGCGTGCCCAATGCCTGGATCCGGCCGTCGGCGATCACCGCGATCCGGTCGCAGAGCTCGTCGGCCTCGGCCATGTAGTGCGTGGTCAGCAGCACCGTGGTGCCGTTGGCGGCCAGATCCGCGACGGTGCGGCGCAGCTCCCGGGCGGCGACCGCGTCCACCCCGATCGACGGCTCGTCGAGGAAGAGCACGTCCGGGTCGTGCAGCAGGCCGCGGGCGATGTGCAGCCGCTGGCGCATGCCCCGGGAGTAGCCCTCGACCCGCTCCCGTTCCCGGCCGGTCAGCCCGACCAGCTCCAGCAGCTCGGCGATGGTCTCCTTCTGCCGGCGTGGCGGGACACCGTAGAGCTCGGCGAAGTAGCGCAGGTTGTCCAGCGCGGAGAGCCGGTCGTAGAGGCCACGGTCGCCGCCGAAGACGTACCCGATCCGGCGCCGCACCTCCCTGGTCCGGCTGACCACGTCGTAGCCGCAGATCCGGGCCGTGCCCGCGGTCGGGATGAGCAGCGTGTTGAGCATCTTGATGGTCGTGGTCTTGCCGGCGCCGTTCGGCCCGAGCAGGCCGAAGAGCTCGCCGCGGCGAACCGTCAGGTCGATGCCGCGGACCGCTTCGACGACCGGGCCGCGACGCCGGCGATAGGTGCGGCGCAGGCCCTCCGCCTCGATGGCGTACTGACTTCTTCCCATGGCCGCGACGCTAGGGCGGCCCGGTGGGTCAGGAAACGGATTCGGTTTCCGCCGAATCTTCGCCGATCAGGCTGACCAGCGCGAGGCCGGCCGGCTCCAGGCCGTACAGGACCCGGCGCCCGGCCCGGCGCCGGTGCACCACGCCGGCCGCCTGCAGACCGGCGAGATGCTCGGACACGGTGCTCGGGGCCAGGCCGAGCGCGACCGCCAGCGCCGTGGTGGTGGACGGGACGGTCAGGGCGCGCAACACCGTGGCCCGGCCCCGGCCGATCAGGATCCCGAGCCGGTCGAACTGCTCCGGAAGCGGTGGCGCCGGGGAGTCGGCCAGCACCGCGGCGCCGCGGGACTGGTAGGTCACCATCATCACCTCGGGGTGATCGGTGGAACAGCTCAGCGCGCCGCGCGAGAAGATCAGCGGCACCAGCAGCAGGCGCTTGTTCATCGCCTGGTAGCTCTGCTCGTACGGCTTGATCAGGGTGAGCACCGGTGGCTCCCAGCGGATCCGGTCGTGCAGCCGGGCGAGCAGCGCGTCCGGGCCGTCGGCGGCCAGCGCGCGGGCCCGCAGCAGCACCTCCTCGTCCAGGGCGGCGCGCATGGCCGGCCAGTATGGCGCCATCGCGGTGTCCCAGAAGGCGCCCAGGTCGGCGGCCAGCCGGTCCAGAGCCGCCCGGCGGTCGTCGCGGAACGGCAGCAGTTCCGGCGGCACCCGGTCCGGCGGGTAGTGCATGGCCAGCTGCTCCTCGATCAGCTCGGCCGGGGTGGCCCGGATCTGCTCGAGCTGTTCGGTGATCGTCGGCGCCGGGCTTTCCGGGATCGGATCGAGGAAGTCCGGGTAGGCGCCCTGCAGCCGCTCCATGTAGAGCGGGAGCGGAACACTCCGCAGGGCCTCCCGGGCCCGCACCGCCCACGACTGGTATGGCCAGGGCACCTCGGGATTGCGGCGCAGCAGATAGAGACCGCAGATCAGCTCGCCGAGCGGACTGATCGCGATCCGGGTCCGGGACAGCGTCGGCTCATCGATCTCGATCCGGATCACGAGGTGGAGTCTAGTGAGGGAAGCAAAGTGTGCCCGGTATCGTTGTGCACACGCAGGCGACGAACCGGCCATCACCGGGGAGCCTCCGGAAGAACGGGGTCAGCTCAGCACCCCTGGTAGAACCGGGCGTTTCGGCACGCGCAGCAGCCGGCGAATGAGCGGGCGGGGTCACCCCGTCAAGCGAGGTGGTACCGCGGGCTTGCAGAAGCTCGTCCTCGCAGTCACGAACAGACGTGGACTGCTTGAGGAGAACCATGGCCTATCCGAAGCACAGTGACGCCACCGGCGTACCGGCCTCGCCGGACCTGCCGGCGGTCGAGCGCGCGGTGCTCGAGCACTGGGCGGCCGACAAGACCTTCGAGGCGTCCGTCGCGCAGCGGCCGGCCGGGGAGAACGGCTCGAACGAGTACGTCTTCTACGACGGCCCGCCGTTCGCCAACGGCCTGCCGCACTACGGTCACCTGTTCACCGGGTACGTGAAGGACCTGGTTCCGCGCTACCAGACGATGCGCGGCCGGCGGGTGGAGCGGCGGTTCGGCTGGGACACGCACGGCCTGCCGGCCGAGGTGGAGGCCGAGAAGCAGCTCGGCATCACCACGAAGGCGCAGATCGTCGAGCTGGGCATCGACAAGTTCAACGAGGCCTGCCGTACGTCGGTGCTCGCCTACACCAAGGACTGGGAGCGGTACGTCACGCGCCAGGCCCGCTGGGTGGACTTCGAGGACGACTACAAGACCCTCGACCCGGCGTACATGGAGTCGGTCATGTGGGCGTTCAAGACGCTGCATGACAAAGGCCTGGTCTACGAGGGTTTCCGGGTCCTCGCCTACTGCTTCCGGTGCGAGACGCCGCTGTCCAACACCGAGACCCGGATGGACGACGTCTACCGGGACCGCACGGATCCGGCGCTGACGGTTCGCTTCCGCCTCTCCACCGGGGAGGACATCGCGGTGTGGACGACCACGCCGTGGACTCTGCCGTCCAACCTCGCGCTGGCGGTGGGCCCGGACATCGAGTACGCGATTTTGACCGATGAATCCGGCCAGAAGCTGATCATCGGCGCCGGCCGGGTGGGTGCCTACGCCAAAGAGCTTGAGGGGTACGAGCAGACCGGCTCGATCCTCGGCCGCGACCTCGTCGGGCGCCGCTACACCCCGCTGTTCGACTTCCTGGTGGAGCCCGGCGGTGAGAACGCCTTCCAGGTGCTCGGCGCCGACTTCGTGACCACCGAGGACGGTACGGGCGTCGTGCACATGGCCCCCGCCTTCGGTGAGGACGACCAGAACGCCTGCAACGCCGCCGGCATCCCGACCGTGGTGACCGTCGACGAGCACACCCGGTTCACCTCGCTGGTCCCCGACTTCCAGGGCCTGCAGGTCTTCGACGCCAACAAGCCGGTGATCGCGGTCCTGAAGGAGCGCGGCGTCGTGCTGCGCCACGACGGGTACACGCACTCGTACCCGCACTGCTGGCGCTGTGACACCCCGCTGGTCTACAAGGCGGTGTCCTCCTGGTTCGTCGCGGTGACGAAGTTCCGCGACCGGATGGTCGAGCTCAACCAGCAGATCAGCTGGACGCCGTCGCACATCAAGGACGGTTCGTTCGGCAAGTGGCTGTCGAACGCCCGGGACTGGTCGATCTCCCGGAACCGGTTCTGGGGTTCGCCGATCCCGGTCTGGAAGTCCGACGACCCTTCCTATCCTCGCGTCGATGTCTACGGCTCCTACGAGGAGATCGAGCGCGACTTCGGCGTGCGCGTGACGGACCTGCACCGGCCGTACGTCGACGAGCTGACCCGGCCGAACCCGGACGACCCGACCGGGCAGTCCACCATGCGGCGGGTGCCGGAGGTGCTGGACTGCTGGTTCGAGTCCGGCTCGATGCCGTTCGCCCAGGTGCACTACCCGTTCGAGAACAAGGACTGGTTCGAGCACCACTACCCGGGCGACTTCATCGTCGAGTACATCGGGCAGACCCGCGGCTGGTTCTACACCATGCACGTGCTGGCCACCGCGCTCTTCGACCGGCCCGCGTTCCGCAACTGCCTGAGTCACGGCATCCTGCAGGGCGAGGACGGCCGCAAGATGTCCAAGTCGCTGCGCAACTATCCGGACGTCTACCAGGTGTTCGACACGTACGGCTCGGACGCGATGCGCTGGATGCTGATGTCCTCGCCGGTGCTGCGCGGCGGCGACATGCCGGTCACCGAGGTCGCCATCCGCGACTCGGTCCGTCAGGTCCTGCTCCCGCTCTGGAACGTCTGGTACTTCTTCAGCCTCTATGCGAACGCATCGGGGTACGAGGCCAGGCTGCGCGCCGATTCGCAGCATCTGCTCGACCGTTACATCCTTGCCAAGACCGGCGAGCTGGTCAGCGACGTGCAGCGCCAGATGGACGAGTACGACATCTCCGGCGCCGCCGGCAGCATCCGTGCCTACCTGGACGCGCTGACCAACTGGTACGTCCGCCGCTCCCGGGACCGTTTCTGGGCCGGCGACGAGGACGCCTTCGACACCCTGGCCACCGTGCTCGAGACGGTCACCCGGGTGGTGGCGCCGCTCGCGCCGCTGACCACCGAGGAGATCTGGCGCGGCCTGACCGGCGGCCGTTCGGTGCACCTGACCGACTGGCCCTCGGCGGATGCGTTCCCGGCCGACCACGAGCTCGTGGCGTCGATGGACGCGATCCGGGACGTGGCTTCGGCGGCGCTGTCGCTGCGCAAGGCGAAGGGCCTGCGGGTCCGGCTGCCGCTCGCGTCGGCGACTGTCGCCACCCCGTCCGGCGCGGCCCTGGCCGGGCTCGGTGACCTGCTCAAGGACGAGATCAACGTCAAGGACGTGGTCTTCACCGACGACGTGGCCGCGTACTGCCAGCAGGTCCTCACCGTGGTCCCGCGCGCGCTCGGCCCCCGGGTCGGCAAGCAGGTGCAGCAGGTGATCAAGGCGGTCAAGAGCGGCGAGTGGCAGCTCGTCGACGGCGCTCCGGTGGCGGCCGGGGTCACCCTGGCCGACGGCGAGTACGAGCTGAAGCTGGTCGCCGCGGACGTGGAGAACTCCGCGCCGCTGCCGGCCGGCGGGGGCGTAGTGGTGCTCGACAGCGCGGTCACCCCGGAACTTGCCGCCGAAGGCGTGGCCCGCGACGTGATCCGCGTCGTCCAGCAGGCCCGCCGCGACGCGGACCTGGACGTCAGCGACCGGATCGCGCTGGTCCTGTCCGCCTCGGACGCGGTGCGTGCGGCGGTCGAGGCGCACCAGGAGTTCGTCGCTGGTGAGACGCTTGCCACCTCGGTGGAGTTCGCCACACTCGACGCCGGTTCCGCCGGTGAGGTCGGCGCCGGTTTCGCCGGCGAGATCGGCGCCGGTTTCGCCGGCGAGGTCGGGGACGGCGAGCGTGTGTCGGTGACCGTCACCACAGTGTGATTCAGCCGAATGGCCCGGATGTTCGCCTGGTGCGGGCGAATGTCCGGGCTCCGGCGCAAGATCATTAGGTACTTCGGCCTTGTCGTCCGATAACCTCACAGCGCCCCTTAACTACTAGGCACCCAGGTCCCGGAGGACGAGTTGCCGCTGCTCTACTCGATCGGCAAGGTCACCGTCGGCACGGCGTTGATGACTGGCTGGCGGCCGCACGTCGAAGGCATCGAGAACATCCCGCGTACCGGCGGTGCGATCTTCGCCGGCAACCACCTCTCGGTCGCCGACGAACTCTTCCTCGGCGCGGTCGTCCCACGACACCTGGCGTTCTGGGCAAAGTCGGACTACTTCACCGGCAAGGGCGTGAAGGGCTTCCTCAACCGCAAGCTGATGGAGGGCCTCGGCGCGATCCGCGTCGAGCGGGCCGGCGGGCGCGCCGCGCTCACCGCCTTCGACGCGGCCATCCCGGCGCTGCAGGGCGGTGACCTGGTCGCCGTCTACCCCGAGGGCACCCGCTCCCCGGACGGCAAGCTCTACCGCGGCCGCACCGGCGTCGCCCGGCTGGCCGTCGCCGCCGGCGTCCCGATCATCCCGGTCGGCATGCTCGGCACCGAGAAGGTGCAGCCCATCGGCCGCCTTTACCCCAAGCTGATGCGCGACACGATCACGATCAAATTCGGTCGCCCGATCGAGACGACCGGCCGCTCCGACGACCGGACGGCGCTGCGCGAACTCACCGACCAGGTGATGGCCGAGATCCAGAAACTGACCGGCCAGGAGTACGTGCCGCGCTACGCCCCGGC
Organism: Actinoplanes sp. NBC_00393; assembly: GCF_036053395.1. NCBI lineage: Bacteria > Bacillati > Actinomycetota > Actinomycetes > Micromonosporales > Micromonosporaceae > Actinoplanes > Actinoplanes sp. NBC_00393. The sequence continues at coordinate 9,926,132 of NZ_CP107942.1, forward strand.
CAAGCGCGAGGAGTAGCGCTCCCATCCGTGGTCGCGCTTCGCAGGCCGGTCACGCATCTTTTCCGGTACGGGCATCGCAGTCCCGCCGATTCTGCCCGTCCCTCGGCTACCGCGCGGCCTGGGCGCCACTCCGGGCCCCAGCGCGGCCGCCGGGCTTAAGCAGGTGGCCTGGCCGGCCGACCGCGCCCTCACTCGGCCGCGCGGCCCGGGCACCCCCAACGCGGCTGCCGAGTCCGTGCAGGCGGCGTGGCGTGGTCACCCGGCCGCACTCTCGCACGACTACCGTCCGCCACTCAGGACCGAAGCGCCGAACCCCCCTGCGGGGCCGCGTGGGCGCAGCGTCGCATGAGGCGGATCCGCGCGAGCTGGTGAGGTCGGGGCGAGCCCGCCTCAGTGCGGCTGCTCCGACAATCACCAACGCCGAGTGCTCACCTGCCTCAGTTAACTCGGCTGCGCGACGGCCGTGGGCGCCCAGCCGTCATCCAGGCATGGAATGCCGCCGATACCCGCCTACATGGCGGCTGGCCGTCGCGAGCCGCCGTTCACGCAGGTAATCCGGGTTCTGAAGCGCGTCTGCGTGGCGGCTGGCCGTCGCGAGCCGTCGTTCACGCAGGTAATCCGGGGCCTGAAGCGCGCCTGTACGGCGGCTGGCCGTCGCGAGCCGTCGTTCACGCAGGTAATCCGAGGTCTGAAGCGCGCCTGTACGGCGGCTGGCCGTCGCGAGCCGTCGTTCACGCAGGTAATCCGAGGTCTGAAACGCGCCTGTACGGCGGCTGGCCGTCGCGAGCCGCCGCTCACGCAGGTAATCCGAGGTCTGAAGCCCGTCTGCACGGCGGCTGGCCGTCGCGAGCCGCCGCTCACGCAGGTAATCCGAGGTCTGAAGCGCGCCTGTACGGCGGCTGGCCGTCGCGAGCCGCCACTCACGCAGGTATCCGGGGTCTGAAGCCCGTCTGTACGGCGGCTGGCCGTCGCGAGCCGCCACTCACGCAGGTAACCCGAGGGGTTGTTGGGTGCGTGGGCGACGGCTGGGTGGGGCGGGCCGTCGGGCAGGCATGGAATGGTGCGGTTGTTGGATGCGTGGAGGACGGCTGGGTGGGTTCGGCCGTCGTTTGCGCGGGTTGAGCGGGTGGGCGGGCGTGCCAGGGCGGTGCGTGGGTGGCGCGGGCGGGTTGTTCAGCCCCAGTACTTCGGGGTCAGGACGACGGAGCGCAGGCCGGCGACCAGTTCGGCGCTCTCGTCGAGAGAGCGGCGGGTGAGCAGGGCGGTGGCCAGGCTGCCGTGGTCGGCCCAGGCGCAGGCCACCACTGAATTGCCGTCGAGGCGGCCGATGCCGCAGCGCTGGTGGACGCCGTACTCGCCGACTTCGAACGACTCGACGTTCTTCAGTTTCAGCTCGTCGGTGAGGCGCGCCAGCTGGGCGTCCACGTCGGAGCCCGGGGTGAGTCGCCAGCCGGTGACGCCGAAGAGCGTGACCCGCTTGCCTCGGCCGTCGGCGTAGGTGCCGGCGAACGCCTCACCCGACGAGCCGGCCTCCTGCAACTGCGTGGCGAGCCGTTCGGCTGCCCGCTGTGCGGCCGCGGTGTCGCGCAGGTCGAGGTCGGCGAAGCTGTCCGGCAGCACCGCGGAGACCGGGAACTGGCGGGCGGCCGGGAACTGCCAGTAGGCGAGCGGGCCGCCGCAGCACAGCACCAGGCCCAGCACGGTCAGCAGGGTCATCCGCCGCAGCCAGCGACGAAGCCGCCGAGGGCGCCGGGGCGGGGTCGGGCGCGCGGCCCAGGGTGGCGGCGCCGGAGGTCCGGGGGGTGTGGCGGGTCGCGTAGGAGCGGGTCGTGGCTGGACCGGGATCCGGGACCGCGGCTGCTGCGGCGGCCCGCCGGCGGTCTTCGGGCGCCGCCGCCAGAGACGCTGCTTCGCCGGGCGCATCGGAGGCAGCCCGGTGCCGCCGGCCGGCGGGGGATAGGTCCCCGGCCCGGGAATCCCGGTAGGCGCGGGCTTGCCCATCCGGCCCGGTGCAGCCGTACCAGGCCTGGCCGTCCCGCCCGGTGTGGCGGTACCGGCCCCGCCCGGTGTGGCCGCACTGGCCCAGCCCGGCTTGGCCGTGCCCGGCTTGGCCGTGCCCGGCCTGGCCGTCCCGCCTGGTGCGGCCGTGCCGGTCCTGCCCGAGCCGGCGGCTTCCGTGGTGCCTGCCTGCCGCGCGGAGTCCCCGTCCCGCGATGGGTCGGCCGGGGTGGTGCCCGCCTGACTGAGTTTGGCGGCCTGACCGGCGATCGCGGCCTGGCCGGCTTTGGCGACCTGGCCGGCCTTCGCCGCCTGGTCCGAGACCACCGCAGCCGCCGCGGCGGCAGCCGCTTTCGCCGCTTCCAGGGCCTTGGCCCCGGCCGACATCGCGTCGGACATCGCCTTCTCGACCGCGTCCGCCGCCTTGGCCGCGGCCGGCGAGGCGGCATGAGCGTGCGCCGCGGCCGCCGGGTCCAGCCGCGTAGGCGGAACAGCGCTGTCCGGGCCGTCGATCCGCGTGGGTGGATTTGCGCCCTCGACGCGGGCGGGCGGAGGCGCGCCGTCAAAGCGGGTGGGTGGGGCGGCGCTGTCGACGTGGGTTGGGGGCGAGCTTGCCGGGGCGTCCAGGTGGGTGGGTGGGTAGGTGGTGTGCGTCGCGTACGTCTCTGGCCAGATCGGGGTGTCCTGGTCGGCCCACGGGTCGACGGCCGGCATGGTTGCCCAGTTGTCCGGCTCCGCGGCGGCCTCCGTACCGTTCACGCGGTCCCAGAGGCGGGCCCAGCGTGAGCGGCGGGGCGCGGTCTCGGGCACGGGCGCGGCGCCGCTCCAGCGGGGCGGGATGTCCAGGGTTGCCGGATCACCGGAATCCGCGTTCCCGGGCGCTTCGGGTATTCCGGCGGCCGGGGTCGAGTCCACCGGCGGCTGGTCGGCCATTGTTTCTCTTCTCCTCCCGCACGCCTGGGCTCGAACGTCTTCTCCCAGGTTAGGGGCCGCGCGCCAGGGGGACGCCGAAGCCGGAACCGGACTCCCGGCGCGAATGCCGGACAACGAGGGCGATGTGCGAAACGCTCCGGAGTCGTATGGTTACCCGGACCTGGCATCCGCTCGGCCCACGCGGCCGGGAAGTGCCGGGAGTCACCCCCGGAGATCCGTTCACCGCCACCCCGCCCGGAGGGTTCGTTGAGAACCACGCAGAGAAACGCCGTCACCGTGACCGGGTCCGAGTCCGGCCGGCCGATGCTGTTCGCCCATGGGTACGGCTGTGATCAGAACATGTGGCGCTTCGTCACCCCGGCCTTCGCGGACACTCATCGGATCGTGCTGTTCGACCATGTCGGCAACGGCAAATCCGACCTGTCGGCGTATTCCGACGAGCGGTACGCCACGCTCGACGGCTACGCCGAGGACGTTCTGGAGATCATCCGGGAGCATGACCTGCGCGATGTGATCTTCGTGGGGCACTCGGTGAGCTCGATGATCGGCCTGCTGGCCGCCAACCGTGAGCCGGACCGGTTCGCCGGGCTGGTGATGGTGGGCCCCTCGCCGCGGTACATCAACGATGACTCCGACGGCTACTTCGGCGGGTTCGGCCGGTCCGACATCGAGGAGATGCTGGAGTCGCTGGACAGCAACTATCTGGGCTGGTCCAGCGCGATGGCTCCGGTGATCATGGGGAACCCGGAGCGGCCCGAGCTGGGTGAGGAGCTGACGAACAGCTTCTGCCGTACCGACCCGGAGATCGCGAAGAAGTTCGCCCGGGTCACGTTCCTCTCCGACAACCGGGCTGATTTGCCGCGGTCACGCGTACCATCGCTGATCCTGCAGTGTTCGGATGACGTGATCGCGCCCACCGTGGTCGGTGAGTACGTCCACAAGCACACCCCGGAGAGCAGCTTCGTGGCCCTGAACGCGACCGGGCACTGTCCGAACCTGAGCGCTCCGGAGGAGACGGTTGACGCGATCAAGTCCTGGTTGTAGACAGCGGGCATGATCGGTGGACAGTGCTGGCCCCGCGGCGGAAAACCGAAGCAACCCCGTGGAGTGGCGTGAGTGAAACTGGTGGGCCGGACGTGACACAAGAGTTACGGCTGCCCTGGGACGACGATCCTGAGGACCTGTACGAGCATGCGCCGTGCGGTTACCTCACAACGCTCCCGGACGGCACGATCGTTCGGGTCAACCAGACGTTCCTGGCCTGGACCGGGTATGCGAGGTCCGACCTGATCGGGCACCGCAGGTTCCGTGACCTGTTGACTCCCGGCTGCCAGCTGTATCACGAGACGCACTATGCGCCGTTGCTGACCATGCAGGACGAGGTGCACGAGATCGCCCTTGACGTGGTCCGCCAGGACGGGAGCAAGGTCCCCACCCTGGTGAACTCGGTGCTCGAGCGCGGTCCCGGCGGCGCGCCGCGGATCATCCGGACGATGGTCTTCAACGCGACCGAACGGCGCAGCTACGAGCGTGAGCTGCTCGACGCCCGGCGGGCCGCGGAGGCCTCCGAGCAGCGGGTCCGGGTCCTGCAGCAGATAGTGGCCGATCTTGCCGCGGCGCCGACCGAGGCCGAGGTGGCCGAGGCCGTGGTGCGGGCGCCGGAGCCCGCGTTTCAGGCGGCCAGCGCCAGCATCTATCTGGTCGATCCGGATCGCGACCAGCTGATCGCGGTGGCCTCCACCGACCCGACCACCGGCAACTGGAACGACATGCCCCGCTCGTCGGATCGGGCAGTCGCCCAGGTCGCCCGGCGCGGCGACCTGCACATGGTCGGCACGCTGGCCGAGGCGGACGAGCACTTCCCGGACCTGGCCGAGGCGATGCGGGCCTCGAACCGCAGCACGGTGGTGCTGCTGCCGCTGACCACCGGTCCCGCCGACGATCAGAACGGGGTGCTGGTGCTCGGCGTCCTGGCATTCAGCTTCCGCGAGGAGCGCACCCTCAGCGACGGTGAGTTGCGGGTGATCCGGCTGCTCGGGCAGCAGGCCGGGCAGGCGCTGGACCGGGCAAGGCTCTACGACGACGCCCGCCGCCGGGAGGAGAGGTCCCAGTTCCTGGACCGCACCACCCGGTCCCTGGACGAGGAGCACCGCCTGCTGCAACGGGCGCGCCGCCTGGTCGAACGGGTGGTCCCGGAGATCGCCGACTGGGCGACGGTCCGGCTCCAGATCGGCCCGGCCGGCCTGATCGAGGACGCGGGTGGGCCGGCTCCCGACCCGGACCGGCTCGCCGCCCGGATCGCCGAGGTGATCGAGTCGGCCGAACCCAGCTATCGGACCGACGGTGACGAGCTGGGCTGCACCGTGCTTCCGCTCACCGTGCGTGGCCGGGTGCTGGGCACCCTGGCCCTGCGGATGGCGCCGGACCGGCGTGGCGCCGAGGCCGAGCGGCTGTTCCTGGTCGACCTGGCCGACCGGGCCGCGCTGGCACTGGAGAACGCCCGCCTCTACGAGCAGGAGCGCGCGATCGCTCGTACGCTGCAGCGCAGTCTGCTCGCCGGTGACGTGCCGGGCGGTGACCCGCGGTTCGCGGTGGAGACCTACTACCAGGCGGCGGCGCAGGATCTGGAGGTCGGCGGCGACTGGTTCGACGCCTTCCTGATCACGCCGAACAAGCTGGCCGTGGTGGTCGGCGACGTGGTGGGCCGGGGGATCGAGGCGGCCACCACGATGGGCCAGCTGCGCAGCGCGATCCGGGCCCTCGCCTCGGCGGAGAACGGGCCGGCCCGGCTGCTGGAGGGGCTGGACCGGTTCTGCGACCGGGTCGACACGGCCCGGATGGCCACCGTCGTCTACGCCGAGGTGGACCTGCTCAGCGGCGAGCTGTCGTACGCCTGCGCCGGTCACCTGCCGCCGCTGCTGCACGAGCCGGCCGGCTCCCCGCAGTACCTGTTGCAGGCCCGGTCGGCGCCGCTCGGCTCGCGGGCCGGTGACCGCCGGCGTACCGAACACCGGGTCCGCCTGGCTGCCGGAAGCCGCCTGCTGCTCTACACCGACGGCCTGGTGGAGCGCCGCGGCCGGGCCATCGACCGCGGCTTCGAGGCGCTGGCCCGGGAGTACGCCCGGCGCCGCGACGCGCCGCTCAAGGGCCTGACCGCCGGGCTCGCCGACACCATGGTCGGCCGTGACCACGGCGACGACGTCTGCCTGCTCTGCCTGACCCTCGGCACCGAGGAGCGGCTGGAACGCTCGATCGGCGCCGACCCGCTGCAGATCGCGCTGCTCCGGGCCGACCTGCGCGGCTGGCTGGTCGGGCACGCGGTCGACCCGGAGTGCGTGGACGCGGTCCTGCTGGCCTGCTCCGAGGCGGTGGCGAACGCGATCGAGCACGGCTACCGGGACGACCCGTTCGGCGTGGTCGACGTGGCGGCCACGGTCAGCGCGGACGCGGTCGAGGTCCGGGTCACCGACCGGGGCAGCTGGCGTGGCCCGGGCGCCGACTTCGTCCGTGGTCGCGGGCTGCAGCTGATCGAGGATTCGATGGACGAGGTCTTCTTCGACCGTGGTGAGGGGACGACGGTCACCATGCGACGGCATCGAGGAGGAGCACGATGACCGACCAGTGGGTGAGTTTCTCCCAGCGCGGGGTGGCGGAGCTGGTCCACCTCAAGGGCGAGATCGACCTGGCCAACGCCAACGACATCGGCCGGGCGATCGTCGCCCGCACCACCGACGCGGACGCGGTGGTGATCGACCTGACCGCGGTCTCGTTCCTGGACAGCGCCGGGGTCCGGCTGCTCGACCTGATCGTCGGTGACCTGGACGACCGGGGGAAGCCGATCAAGCTGGTCGTCGGGGAGCGCGGGGCCGCCCGGATGACGCTGCAGCTCTGCGCGTTCCGTGCCGACCTGCTCGCCACCGACCTGGAGCGGGCCGCGGCGGAACTGGACTCCTAGTCCGCGTACCCTGGACACCCATGAGCGTGAGTTCCGTCTTCCCGCAGCTCGAGCAGTTGCTGCCCCGGGTCAGCAAACCGATCCAGTACGTGGGCGGCGAGCTCGGCGCCGTCGTCAAGGACTGGGACGCCACCACCGTCCGGTGGGCGCTGATGTACCCGGACGCGTACGAGGTCGGCCTGCCCAACCAGGGCGTGCAGATCCTCTACGAGGTGCTCAACGAGCAGGAGGACGTGCTCGCCGAGCGGACCTACGCGGTCTGGCCGGACCTCGAGGCGCTGATGAAGGAGAACGGCGTCCCGGCGTTCACCGTCGACGCGCACCGGCCGGTCAAGGCGTTCGACGTGCTCGGCCTGTCGTTCGCCACCGAGCTCGGCTACACCAACATGCTCTCTGCGCTCGACCTCGCCGGCATCCCGCTGGACAGCGCCGACCGCGACGAGAGCCACCCGATCGTCCTGGCCGGTGGGCACGCGAGCTTCAACCCGGAGCCGATCGCCGACTTCATCGACGCCGCCGTGCTCGGTGACGGCGAGGAAGCGGTCCTGGAGATCACCGGGATCATCCGGGAGTGGAAGGCCGAGGGCTGCCCGGGCGGCCGGGACGAGCTGCTGCTGCGTCTCGCGCGGACCGAGAGCATCTATGTGCCGCGCTTCTACGACGTGGACTACCTGCCGGACGGCCGGATCCAGCGCGTCGTGCCGAACCGGCCGGACGTGCCCTTCCGGGTCGCCAAGCGGACCACGATGGATCTGGACGCCTGGCCGTACCCGAAGAAGCCCCTGGTCCCGCTCGCCGAGACAGTGCACGAGCGCTACGCCGTGGAGATCTTCCGCGGCTGCACCCGGGGTTGCCGGTTCTGCCAGGCCGGCATGATCACCCGCCCGGTCCGGGAGCGGTCGATCACCACGGTCGGCCAGATGGTGAAGGAGGGCCTGGAGTTCTCCGGCTTCAACGAGGTCGGCCTGCTCTCGCTCTCCAGCGCCGACCACTCCGAGATCGGTGACATGTGCTCCGGCCTCGCCGAGCAGTACGCGGACACCAACGTCTCGCTGTCCCTGCCCTCCACCCGGGTCGACGCCTTCAACATCGACCTGGCCCAGGAACTCTCCCGCAACGGCCGGCGCACCGGCCTCACCTTCGCCCCCGAGGGGGGCTCGGAGCGGATCCGCAAGGTCATTAACAAGATGGTGACCAAGGAAGACCTGATCCGTACGGTCGTGACGGCGTACTCCAACGGCTGGCGCCAGGTGAAGCTGTACTTCATGTGCGGCCTGCCCACCGAGACCGACGAGGACGTCCTGGAGATCGCGCACATGGCGCACGAGGTGATCCGGGCCGGCCGCGAGGCCGCCGGCACCAAGGACATCCGCTGCACGGTGTCGATCGGCGGGTTCGTGCCGAAGCCGCACACCCCGTTCCAGTGGGCCTCGATGGAGCGCCCCGAGGTCATCGACGCCCGCCTCAAGCTGCTCAAGCAGGAGATCAACAGCGATCGGTCGCTGGGCCGGGCGATCGGTTTCCGCTACCACGACGGCGAGCCGTCGCTGATCGAGGGACTGCTGTCCCGCGGCGACCGCCGGGTCGGCCAGGTCATCCGCCGGGTCTGGGAGAAGGGCGGCCGGTTCGACGGCTGGAGCGAGCACTTCTCGTACTCGCGCTGGGTCGAGGCCTGCGCCGAGGTGCTCCCGGACTTCGGTGTCGACCTGGACTGGTTCACCACCCGTGAGCGCGAGGAGCTCGAGGTCCTGCCCTGGGACCACCTGGACTCCGGCCTCGACAAGGACTGGCTCTGGCAGGACTGGCAGGACTCGCTCAGCGAGTACGAGCAGGACGACTGCCGCTGGACCCCGTGCTTCGACTGCGGCGTCTGCCCGGCCATGGACACCGAGATCCAGATCGGCCCGACCGGCAAGAAGCTGCTTCCCCTGACACCCGTGAACAACCTGCGGGTCCCTGCTTAGGAGACCGACGATTCCCCCGAAGAACCAACCTGTTGGCGGTCAGGCCCCGGTCGTGCAGCGGCTCCGTCTTCGCTACGCGAAACGCGGTCCGCTGCGCTTCACCTCGCACCGCGACTTCGCCCGCGCCTTCGAGCGGGCACTGCGGCGCGCGGCGGTGCCGATCGCCTATTCCCAGGGCTTCACCCCACACCCCAAGATTTCGTACGCCAGCGCAGCGCCCACCGGCGTCGGCAGCGAGGCCGAATACCTGGAGATCGGCCTGCAGGCCCCGGTCGACCCGGAGCAGCTGCGGGTCGCGCTGGACGCCGCGCTCTCACCCGGCCTGGACATCCTGGAAGCGGTGATCGCCCCCGAGGGTGGCGGCAGCCTGGCCGACCGGATCGACGCCTCCCGCTGGCAGATCGAGCTGCCCGGTGTGGAACCGGTCACTGCGAAAGAAGCCGTCACCAGCTTCCTCGACGCTCCGGAAGTGCTGGTGGAGCGCATGACCAAGCAGGGCCGGCGGACTTTCGACGCCCGCGCGGCGGTGAACAGCTGCACGGTCAGCGGGGAGGCAGACCTACCTTCCGGGGCCATTGGCGTACCGTGTGCGATAATCGACCTTGTCGTACGGCAGGTTACGCCCGCCGTGCGGCCCGATGACGTCCTTTCCGGCCTGCGCGTGGTGGCCGGCCTGGAGCCGCCGGTGCCCCCCAGGGTGACCCGGCTGGCCCAGGGCACACTCACCGCGCAGGGGGAGATCGTCGATCCGTTGGACGCGGATCGCGGGGACGTCGGCATCGGAGGACGCTAGCCGGAAAGCGGTCGGCGTTCGTTGAACTGTTTTCAGCGTGGCGAGGGCTGCACGACCCGGCGCCGGCCAACCGGCCCGGTCGCCTTCGGCTCGATGCCAGGTTGAGAAAAGTTCATTTGGCAGACTTCGGCAGCCCGGCTGTAATGGCCGGGCGCGGAACACTTGCAGCGACCCTGCGTGGCAGCGCTCAAACGCGCCCGGGGTCGCGAGAACTGGAGAGCGCCCCATGCTCGATAACGAGCCCCCAGTCAACCTGGGAGATCAGGGCGGTGAACGGGACGGAGCAGTCACGCCGCCCGCAGAAGCCGCCGCAAGCACCACCCCGGCACGCCGGACGCGGGCTCCGCGTCGCAAAGCGGCAGCGCCCCCGCCGGAGGCCGATGCCGTGACCGGCGGAGCTGAGCCGGGAGCCGCCATCGAGGCGGCCGGCGCGGTGGACGCCGCCCGGTCTGCCGAGACCTCGGGCGCGCCGGAGGCTGAGGCCCCGGTCGCGCCGGTGAAGAAAGCCACCCGGAGCCGGCGGAAGGCCGCTGCGCCGCCGGCTGAGCCCGCCGCTGGTTCCCCGGCTGAGACGGCTGCTGGTTCTGCGGCCGGGTCTGCCGCTGGTTCTTCTGCTGAGACCGCCGCTGGTCCCGCGGCCGAGGTTGCCGAGGCGCCGGTTGCGCCGGTGAAGAAAGCCACCCGGAGCCGCCGCAAGGCTGCTGCCCCCGCTGCTTCCGTCGCGGCGCCGGCCGCCTCCGCCGCGGAGCCGGCCGTTGAAGCGCCCACGACGGTGGCCGCTGCGGTGGACGCCCCTGCCGCTTCTGCCGGCCAGGCCCCTGCCGCTTCTGCCGGCCAGGCCCCCGTTGCCGGCCAGGCCCCTGCTGCTTCTGCCGGCCAGGCCCCTGTTGCCGGCCAGGCCGGTGCTGTTCCTGCCGCTCAGACTTCGGCTTCGCCGAGCGCTGCCGCTGCGCCGCCGGTCGACCCCGCGGTGACCGCGGAGGACGAGATCGACGAGGACGAGGCCGCGCTCATCGAGGACGCCGCCGTGGAGGCTGCCGCGGCGGCCCGCGCCGCCGGGGTCCCGGTCGTCGGCATCCTGCCGCTCGACGATGACTTCGTGGAGGAGCAGCCGGCCCGGCCCACCCGGGCCCGCCGTGCCGCGCTGCCGCCCGCCGTGCTCTTCATGCCCCCCGACCCCGCCGAGGCCGAGCCGGCGCCGGTCAGCCGCCGCCGTCGTGCCGCGGAGCCGGCCGCCGAGGTGGAGGCCGAGGTCGCGCCGCCGTCCGGCCGGCGTCGCCGCCAGCCCGCGTCTGCCGCTTCGGCTGCACCCGCCGCCGAAGCGCCCGCTGAAGCCGTGGCCGAGGTCACCGAGACCGAGCAGCCGGTTGCCGAGGAGGCCGAGGGCACCCGCCGCAGCCGCCGCCGTCGCCGGGGCGCGGCCGAGGAGCCCGCCGAGGTCGAGGCCGTCGAGACCGAGCAGGCCGTGGTCGACGACGTCGACGAGAGCGCCGACGACGTCGAGGACGGCGTGGACGACGACTCCGATGACGACGAGGACGGTGGCGGCCGCCGCCGTCGCCGCCGGGGCCGCCGTGGCCGGGGCCGCGGGAAGGGCCCGTCGGACGAGGCCGACGAGGGCGACACCGACTCCGAGGAGGGTGCGGAGGCTTCCGCCGACGCCGAAGAGGAGGACGAGGAGTCCGACGAGGGCGAGGGCGACGGTGTCACCCGCCGCCGGCGTCGACGGCGTCGCAAGGGCTCGACCGGTGACGGCGAGGCCGGCGGCATCGAGGACGGTGTGCACACCGTGGTCCGGGTGCGCGAGCCCCGGCGTACCGATGAGGTCCAGGGGGTCTCCGGTTCGACCCGGCTGGAGGCCAAGCGCCAGCGCCGCCGGGACGGCCGTGAGCAGCGCCGGACCCGCCCGCCGATCCTGAGCGAGTCGGAGTTCCTGGCTCGCCGTGAGGCGGTCGACCGGGTGATGGTGGTCCGGCAGAAGCAGGACCGGACCCAGATCGCGGTCCTCGAGGACGGCATCCTGGTCGAGCACTACGTCGCCCGGGCCACCTCCGGCACCATGGTCGGCAACGTCTACCTCGGCAAGGTGCAGAACGTGCTGCCGAGCATGGAGGCCGCCTTCGTCGATGTGGGTCGCGGCCGCAACGCCGTGCTCTACGCCGGTGAGGTCAACTGGGACGCCACCGGCCTGGAGGGCCGGGCCCGCTCGATCGAGCAGGCGCTGCGTTCCGGCGACTCCGTGCTGGTGCAGGTCACCAAGGACCCGATCGGTCACAAGGGCGCCCGGCTGACCAGCCACATCGCGCTCTCCGGCCGGCACCTGGTCTATGTGCCCAACGGCAACGCCTCCGGGATCAGCCGCAAGCTGCCGGACAACGAGCGCAAGCGGCTCCGGGACATCCTGAAGAAGCTGGTGCCGGACGGCGCCGGCGTGATCGTCCGGACTGCGGCCGAGGGCGCCAGCGAGGACGAGCTGGCCCGCGACGTCAAGCGGCTGCAGGCGCAGTGGGAGGACATCCAGGCCAAGGCCGCCGACGGCAACGCCCCGCGGGCGCTGTCCGAGGAGCCGGACCTGGTCATCCGAGTGGTCCGGGACCTCTTCAACGAGGACTTCCGGGACCTGATCGTGCAGGGCGAGCAGGCGTACGCCGAGGTGCAGAACTACCTCGAGTCGGTCTCCCCGGACCTGGTCGAGCGGTTGCACCGGCACACCGGCGCCAGCGACGTCTTCGCCGAGCACCGGATCGACGAGCAGATCCTCAAGGGCCTGGACCGCAAGGTCTTCCTCCCGTCCGGCGGTCACCTGGTGATCGACCGGACCGAGGCGATGACCGTGGTCGACGTCAACACCGGTAAGTACACCGGCGCGGGCGGCAACCTGGAGGAGACGGTCACCCGGAACAACCTGGAGGCGGCCGAGGAGATCGTGCGCCAGCTGCGGCTGCGCGACCTCGGCGGCATCGTGGTGATCGACTTCATCGACATGGTGCTGGAGAGCAACCGCGATCTGGTGCTGCGCCGGCTGACCGAGTGCCTGGGCCGGGACCGGACCAAGCACCAGGTCACCGAGATCACCTCGCTGGGCCTGGTGCAGATGACCCGTAAGCGGATCGGCGCGGGCCTGCTGGAGGCGTTCAGCGAGACCTGTGACCACTGCAAGGGCCGCGGGCTGATCATTCACCAGGAGCCGGTTCCGGAGAAGCGTGGTGGCGGCGGGAACGGCGCTGCCACCCAGGTGAAGGCGGTGGCGGCGGCGGCGCGTACCGAGGCGCCGGCACAGCAGCAGCCGCCGCAGCAGTCGGGCGGCAAGCAGCGCCGTCGTCGCGGTGGTGGCGAGAACGCGGCCCCGGCTGTGGTGGAGGAGACTCCGGCGGTCGAGGAGACCGGCCCGGTGGCCGAGGTCGCCGAGGCGCCGCCGGTCGAGGAGACGCCGGCGCCGGAGCAGGCAGCGGCGCAGGAACAGGCCCCGGCGCCGGTGGAGACGCCGGTCGTGGGTTCGGGCATCGTGCGCCCGGCCGCCAAGCCGGCGCTGACCACCACGGGCAGTGACGACGACTACGACATGAGCGGGTACGACCTGTCCCGTTACGAGTCGGCCGACGCGAACGGCGCGGAGTACGAGGCGGCGGAGCCGATGCGGCTGGTCGGCGCTGATGACCCGGACGCGGCCGAGGAGGACGAGGACGACGACGAGCCGGTCGGCGCGGGCACGGGCGCGCGTCGCAGGTCTCGGCGGGGTGGCGCGCGTAGGCGTACGCGGCCCTGATCTTGTGGCCCGGTAGTTAGCTGTAAAGAAAGTTAACTACCGGGCTGTGTCATCCGTTACCCTCGGCGGGTCGATCCTGTCCCCCGGAGGAGACCCATCCCCATGCGTACCGTTCTGCTGGCCGCGGCCGGCCTTTCCGCTCTGCTCCTGACCGGTTGCTCCGCCGACCAGCCGGAAGCGTCCGCTCCGGCGCCGGCCTCGTCGGTGGCCGGCGCGGCCGCACCCGAGGGCGCTGCTCCCGCGGCGTCCGCCGGTGCCGAGGCGCCGGCGGGACCGGACGCTGCGGCCGGCGATGCCGCCCTGAGCGCGGACAGCGAGGCCATCTGTGAGCAGGCCTCGCGGACCAGCACCAGCTTCGGCAAGACCTTCGCCCAGGACTACCAGCTGCTGATCGAGGCCTCCGGCGAGAACGCCCAGGCCAAGCAGCAGGCGAAGCAGAAGGTGACCCGGAACGTGGACAACTTCTCGTTCGCTCTGCTCGACATGTCCAAGCTCGCCGCCGAGCCGAAACTGAAGAAGGCGCTGGCCGCGATGGGTGCGGAGGTCAAGGCGCTGAAGGGCGATCTCGACAAGATCGATGACAAGAAACTCGCCGGCCTGCATGCCACGCTGGACAAGGCGTGCGGTCGAAGCTAGGCCCGGTTTGGGTCTCAGGCCTGCGATGAAGTAGGCTTGCCGACGGCGCTTTTTCGGCGCCTGTTCCGTGCGCGCCTCGCGGCGCCAGCCGGGATCCCCAGCAGTATCCGCCAGCAGTCTTCCGGCTGCGTAAGTCTCAGGGAGTCCGCGTCGATGTACGCGATCGTCAAGACCGGCGGCAAGCAGTACAAGGTTGCCGAGGGCGACGTGATCGAGGTCGAGAAGCTCGCGGGTGCGCCCGGCGATGCGCTGACCCTCGCCGCAGTCCTCCTCGTCGACGGTGACAACCTGGTGACCGACGCGGCCAAGCTTGCCAACGTTACGGTGTCCGGCGAGATTGCCGAGCACACCAAGGGTCCGAAGATCCGGATCCACAAGTTCAAGAACAAGACCGGATACCACAAGCGCCAGGGGCACCGTCAGCCGCTGACCCGCGTCAAGGTGACCGGCATCAAGAGCGGGAAGTAGGCGCAGGCATGGCTCACAAAAAGGGTGCATCTAGCTCGCGTAACGGCCGTGAGTCCGCCGCCCAGCGACTCGGTGTGAAGCGGTTCGGCGGCCAGCTGGTCAGCGCCGGCGAGATCCTGATCCGTCAGCGGGGCACGAAGTTCCACCCGGGCGACCTGGTCGGCCGTGGTGGCGACGACACGCTCTTCGCGCTTGCCACGGGCAACGTCCTGTTCGGCACCTCGCGCGGCCGCAAGACCGTCAGCATCGTGCCGGTCGCGGAGTAGTTTTTCTCTACAGCGGGCCGTGGACCCTCGGGTCCGCGGCCCGCTGTTGTTTTTTCTCGGCTAGGGAGTGCTGAAGTGACCACGTTCGTCGACCGGGTAGTGCTGCACCTGCAGGCGGGTGACGGCGGGCACGGCTGTGTCTCCGTGCACCGGGAGAAGTTCAAGCCGCTCGGCGGCCCCGACGGCGGTGACGGCGGCCACGGCGGCAGCATCACCCTGGTCGTGGACCCGCAGCAGCACACCCTGCTGGACTTCCACTTCCACCCGCACGTCAAGGCGACCAACGGCGGCGGTGGCGCCGGTGCGAACCGGGACGGGGCGAACGGTAAGAACCTCGTGCTCAAGGTGCCGGACGGAACGGTGGTGCAGACCGCCGACGGCGAGGTGCTGGCCGACCTGATCGGGGCCGGCACGGAGTTCGAGGTGGCCCGGGGCGGTCGCGGTGGCCGGGGCAACCGGTCGCTGGCGAACACCCGCCGCAAGGTTCCGGGCTTCGCCGAGCTGGGCGAGCCGGGCGACCAGCTGGACGTCGTGCTGGAGCTGAAGAGCGTCGCTGACGTCGGCCTGGTGGGCTTCCCGTCGGCCGGCAAGTCGTCGCTGATCGCGGTGATGTCCGCGGCCAAGCCGAAGATCGCCGACTACCCGTTCACCACCCTGGTGCCGAACCTGGGCGTGGTGCAGGCCGGCGACGACACCTTCACCATCGCCGACGTGCCCGGCCTGATCCCGGGCGCGGCCACCGGCAAAGGCCTGGGCATGCAGTTCCTGCGGCACATCGAGCGCACCTCGGTGCTGGTGCACGTGCTGGACGCGGCGGCGCCGGAGATCGAGCGGGATCCGCTCGCCGACCTGGACGCGATCGAGGCGGAGCTGGCGGCGTACGGCGGGCTGGAGGACCGGCCCCGGATGGTGGTGCTCAACAAGATCGACATTCCGGACGGCCGGGACCTGGCCGAGATGGTCCGGCCCGACCTGGAGGCCCGCGGATACCAGGTCTTCGAGCTGAGCGCGGTGACCCGGGAGGGTCTCCGGGAGTTCGGCTTCGCGCTGGCCAAGCTGGTCGCTGAGAACCGTGCGGCCAAGCCGGTCGAGGAGGCGACCCGGATCGTGATCCGGCCGAGGGCGGTTGACGACGCGGGCTTCACCATCGAGCTGGACGAGGACGGCGTGTTCGTGATCCGCGGCACCCAGGTGGAGCGCTGGGTCCGGCAGACCAACTTCGACAACGACGAGGCGATCGGCTATCTGGCCGACCGGCTGGACCGGCTCGGCGTCGAGGCGGCGCTCGCCAAGAAGGGCGCCCAGGCCGGCTCCCCGGTGCGGATCGGTCAGCGGGAGTTCGACTGGCAGCCGAACGCGGGGGAGTACGTCTCTGGTCCGCGCGGCACCGACTCCCGCCTGGAGGAGCTGGACACCCGGCCCTCCGCGGCGCAGCGGCTCGCTGCCCGCAAGGCCCGCCGGGTCCGCAACGAGGACGAGGTTCTGCACATGGCGGCCGACGGCACGGTGTCCAGCGTGGCGAACTCGCACATGCCGGTGCTGGTCGAGGACGACGAGGACACCGACGAATAGGGCACCGTCCAGGTCGGCGCAACCCGCTGGCCATGCTCGTCACCTAGAGTCACCTGGGTGCTGATCGAATGCCGTCCCGCCCTGGACCCCGAGCTGGCCGCCCTCGTCACTGCTCAGCAGCGCGAACTGGCGGAAGCCGGCACCGGGGCGGGAGACCGGATATTCCAGCCGAGCGATGACGCGGCGTATCTGGTCGGGGCGGTGAACAGCCGGGCCGTGGCCTGCGGCGCCTGGCAGCCGCTGGAGCCGGGCGCGGCCGAGCTGAAGCGGATGTACGTGCGCCCGGCGTTTCGTGGCCGCGGCCTGGCCCGGCAGATGATCGTGGCGATCGAGGAGGAGGCGCTCGCCGCGGGCTTCCCGGTGATCCGGTTGGACACCGGGTGTCTGCCCGCGGCGATCGCCCTCTTCCAGTCGGCGGGATACCAGCCGATCCCGGCGCTCGGCCGGTACGCCTTCGAGAAGCGGCTGCCGGCGTTAGTCCAGTAGCCCGATCGCCCGGCGGGCCCTGGCGACCGTCGTCGCGGCGGTGGGGCGCACCAGCTCCGCGCTCTCGGCGAGGACCTTCCGCACGTACGCCGGATCGTCGGCCAGCTCGGCGTGCCGCGCCCTGATCGGCGCGAGCAGCGCCTCGACCGCGTCGGTGACCTGGCGTTTCAGCGCGCCGTAGGAACTCTGGTCGGCCGGCTCCTGCCCGGTGCAGGCGGCCAGGATGCCGATCAGGTTGGTGATGCCCGGCTGCCGCTCGGGATCGCGGCGCACCACAGCGAACTCGTCGGTGACCGCGCGGGCGATCGTGCGCCGCACCACCTCGGGCGGGTCGAGCAGGGCGATCCGGCCGGTTCCGCTAGTCTTGCTCATCTTGCTGGTGGGGTCGGCCATGTCCATGACCCGGGCGGCAGCGTCCGGGCGGATCCCCTCGGGCACCGTGAACGTGGCGCCGTAGCGGGTGTTGAACCGGGTGGCGAGGGTGCGGGTCAGCTCCAAATGCTGGCTCTGATCGTCGCCGACCGGCACCTGGTTCGCGTCGTAGAGCAAAATGTCGGCGCTCATCAGGACCGGGTAGGTCAGCAGGCTGAGCCGGACCGGGCCGCCGCCCGCGGACTTCTCCTTGAACTGGATCATGCGGGCCGCCTCGCCGTAGCCGGTCACGCACTCCAGCAGGTAGTGCAGCTCGGTGTGCTCGCGGACCTGGGACTGCAGCACGATCGGGGTGCGCGCCGGGTCCACCCCGGCGGCCAGGAGGAGGGTCGCTTGTTCGAGCGCGGATGCGCGTACCTCGCTGGGGTGGTGATCCACCGTCATCGCGTGCAGATCCGCGATCAGCGCGATGGACTCAGCGGCGCTCTGCGCCGCGATCAAGGGGCGCAGAGCCCCCAGCAGATTGCCGAGATGGAGCCGGCCGGTGGGCTGGAAGCCGGTCAGGCGGCGGGTGGGTGCCATGATGATCTCCTTGCGGGGGTACGGGTGACCGCCGGCGCCCGGGAGATCGCGGTGAGACGCATCGCGGCCGCCCGGAGTCCGGGCGGCCGCGGAAGTGATCGCGCGTGTGGGTGTGCCGCCCCGTCAGGGCAGCCACCAGCTGTGGTTGTGAACGCGCATGAGTCGAGGCTAGCAGAAACCCGGTCGTGAGCGATCGGTGGCGATTCTCGCGTCTGTCAGGCGCGCCTGCACAGGCCACGTGACCCGCCGGGCATGATTGTCACCATGCCGACCCTGACCCGTGCCGAGGCCGCGGAGCGCGCGTCCGTCGTCGACGTCGAGGAGTACCACGTCGACCTGGACCTCACCGCGGACGGCGACACCTTCCGCTCCTGTACGGTGGTCCGCTTCCGGGCCCGGGCCGGCGCCGCCACGTTCCTCGAGTTCGAGCCGGCCGAGGTGCGGTCGATCACGCTGAACGGCGAGCCGGTCCCGGCCACCGCGTCCACCGGCACGCGCCTGGAGCTCACCGGCCTGGCCGAGCGCAACGAACTGGTCGTGGACGCGACGATGCGGTACTCGAACAACGGCGAGGGCCTGCACCGCTACGTGGACCCGGCCGACGGCGGCGTCTACCTCTACCAGCACCTGTTCATCAACAACGCCGGGCGGGTGCTGCCCAGCTTCGACCAGCCCGACCTCAAGGCGTCGTTCCGGGTGAGCGTCACCGCGCCGCCGGAGTGGATCGTCGCGACCAACGGCACGCTGGTGTCGCGCAACGGCGGCCGCTGGGAGTTCGCCCCCACCAAGCGGATCTCCACGTACCTGGCCAGCCTGGTCGCCGGGCCGTACCACGTGGTCACCGACGAGCACGACGGCATCCCGCTGGCGCTCTACGCCCGCGCCGCGCTCGCCGAGCACCTGGACAGCGAGGCGCCGGAGATCCTGGAGCTCACCAAGCAGTGCCTGGACCGGTTCCACGAGATGTTCGACATCCGGTATCCGTTCGAGCACTACCAGCAGGCCTTCGCGCCCGAGTTCAACTTCGGCGCGATGGAGTACCCCGGGCTGGTGGTCTTCCGGGACGAGATGATCCCGCGGTCCGCGGTGACCGACAGCGAGCGGGAGCACCGGGCCAACGTGATCGCGCACGAGATGGCGCACATGTGGTTCGGCGACCTGGTGACCATGAAGTGGTGGGACGACCTGTGGCTCAACGAGTCGTTCGCGGAGTACCTGGGCACCCGGGTCACCGCCGAGGCCACCCGCTACCGCGGCACCTGGACCACCTTCGCGATGCACCGCAAGGCGTGGGGGCTGCGCGCCGACCAGCGGCCGTCCACCCACCCGGTGGCGCCGTCACAGGTGTCCGACACCGACGAGGCGCTGCTCAACTTCGACGGCATCTCGTACGCCAAGGGCGCGGCCGTGCTCAAGCAGCTCGTCGCCTGGCTCGGTGACAAGGACTTCCTGGCCGGGCTGAACGCCCACTTCGCGGCGCACGCGTTCGGCAACGCCACCCTCGCCGACCTGCTCAGGGCGCTCTCCGAGGCCAGCGGGCGGGACCTGTCCGGCTGGGCCGAGGTGTGGCTGCGCCGGGCACAGGTCAACACCCTGCGCGCCGAGGTCACCCGGGACGGCGGGAACTACGCCGAGGTCGCGGTGGTGCAGACCGCGCCGGCGGAGCACCCGACGCTGCGCCCGCACCGGGTCGGCCTGGGTCTGTTCGACCGGGCGCCGGACGGGACGGTGGTACGCCGCCGGCACGTGGAGGCCGAACTGGACGCTTCCGGGCGTACCGTGATCGCCGAGCTCGCCGGGGAACCCGCCGCCGACCTGCTGCTGCTCAACGACGGCGACCTGACGTACGCGAAGATCCGGCTCGACGACGACTCCGCCGCTGCCGTGCCGATGCTGCTCCCGCTGCTCGACGACTCGCTGGCCCGCGCCGTGATCTGGGCCGCCACCCTGGATGCCGTGGTCGACGGCGAGCGCCCGGTCGCCGAGCTGGTCACCCTGGTCCTCGCCGCGCTGCCGGTGGAGACCGAGGTGGTGCTCATCGAGGACGTGCTGCGCGCCACCCGCGGTCTGGTCGACCGGTACGCCACCCCGGAGACCCGCCCGGCCGCCCTGGAACTCGTCGCGCAGGCCGCCGACCGGCTGCTCGCCGCGTCCCCGGCCGGCGGCTCCCGCCAGCTCGCGGCGGCGCGCGGCCTGATCGGCTCGACCACCGAGGTGGCCCGGCTGCGCGGCTGGCTGGCCGGCGAGAACGTGCCGCATGGGCTGGCCGTCGACGCCGACCTGCGCTGGCTGATCCGGTACCGGCTCGCGGTGCTCGGCGCGGCCGGCCACGACGACATCGACGCCGAACTCGACCGGGACCGCAGCGCCAGCGGCGAGCAGTGGGCGGCCCGCTGCCGGGCGGCCCTGCCCGACACTGCGGCCAAGGAGACGGCGTGGTCCGCGGTGGTCGGCGACCCGTCCCTGTCGAACCGGCTGGCCGAACTCACCGCGGCCGGCTTCTGGCACCCGGAGCAGTTGGGACTGCTGGAGGCGTACGCCGAGCGCTATTTCGCCGAGATGCCGGAGATGATGCGGGTCCGCAGCGGGATGAGCGCGGAACGGACCGCGACCGCGTCGTACCCCGACGTGGTGGTCTCCGCACGCACCCGGCAACTCGCCGCCGAGCTGCTGGCCCGCACCGACCTCAACCCGATCCTGCGCCGCGTCGTGCAGGACGCCGACGACGACATGCGCCGCGCCCTGACCGCGCGAGGTTGACGGGATTCGCCCGTTTCCGCCCCCGTGACCTCGTAGCCTGAGGCTACGGGGGTGGATGCGTGGAGTGGTCCGAGGAGTTGGCCGGTGGCCTGTTGCAGGCCGCGCCGGACGCGATCCTGGTGATCGACGGCGAGCGGATCGTGCTGGCCAACGACCGTGCCGAGCAGGTGTACGGCTGGCCCCGCTCCGAACTCGTCGGCCAGTCCGTCGAGGTGCTGATGACCGACGAGGCCCGGGTGCTCCGCGCGGAACGGCGCCGGCTGTTCGACGAGAGTCCGCCCGGCTCGATCGGCTCGATCGTGACCACCGCCCGGCGCCGGGACGGCAGCTCGTTCCCGGTCGAGTCGTCCACCACGATCATCGAGACCCCGCAGGGACGGCTCGCGGTCGCGGTGGTGCGGGACGTGACCGAGCGGGTGCGCACCGAGGAGGAGAAGGCGCGGCTGCTCGCCGAGGCCCAGGCGCACCGCAGCCAGCGGCTGGAGAGTCTCGGTCAGCTGGCCGGTGGGATCGCCCACGACTTCAACAACATGCTCGGCGTGATCCTGAACTACGCCAGCTTCGTGATCGAGGAGGCGGAGTCCGCCGAACCGGACGTCTCGATGATCGCGGCCGATGCCCAGCAGGTGGTCCGGGCCGGTAAACGGGGCACCGATCTCACCCACCAGCTGCTCGCTTTCGCCCGGCGGGAAGTGGTCCGGCCGCAACCGGTGGACCTCAACGCGCACATCGTCGAGGTTCAGGAACTGCTGCGGCGTACGCTCGGCGAGCACATCACGTTGATCTTCCGGCCGGACCCCGGCCTGCCGACCGTGACCTGCGACCCCAGCCAGATCGAGCAGCTACTGGTGAACCTCGCCCTGAACGCGCGGGACGCCATGCCGGCCGGCGGCAACCTGGTGATCGACACCGGCCTGCTCGACGACCGGGTCCGGCTGCGGGTCAGCGACTCCGGCCGCGGCATGGCCCCCGACGTGCTGGAACGCGCCTTCGAGCCGTTCTTCACCACGAAGGGCAGCGGCGAGGGGACCGGTCTCGGCCTGGCCACCGTCTACGGCATCGTCACCCAGGCCGGCGGTGAGGTGAGCATGACCAGCGAGGTGGGCCTCGGCACCACGGTCACCGTGCTGTTGCCGGCCGGGGCCACGGCGGCGCCGGCGGACGTGGACGAGCAGCCGGGCGCCACCGACGGCCACGGCGAGACGCTGCTCGTCGTGGAGGACGAGGACGCGCTGCGCGACGTGGCCGGCCGGATCCTCACCGGCGCCGGCTATCGCGTGCTCTCGGCCGAGGGCGGGGCCCAGGCGCTGGAGCTGGCCGCCGGGCACGACGGGGAGATCGACCTGCTGGTCAGCGACGTGGTGATGCCCGGCATGCTGGGCAAGGAGCTGGCCGAGCGGCTGGTGGTGGCCCGGCCGGGCACCCGGGTGCTCTACATGTCCGGGTACGCCCAGCCGGTCCTGGCCTCGCAGGGCACGCTCGACCCGGGCGTGGCCCTGCTGGAGAAGCCGTTCACCGCGAACGACCTGCTCGCCGCAGTTCGTAAGCGCCTAGACGGTTGATCTATATTTCTGAGATGTCCGGACGCCGAGTGGGAATCATGGGTGGCACCTTCGACCCCATCCACCACGGCCACCTGGTCGCCGCGAGCGAGGTGCAGGACCGCTTCGAGCTGGACGAGGTGATGTTCGTCCCCACCGGCCAGCCGTACGAGAAGGGCAAGGTCTCGCCCGCCGAGGACCGCTACCTGATGACGGTGATCGCCACCGCGTCGAACCCGCGCTTCCACGTGAGCCGCGCCGACATGGACCGGGACGGCCCCACCTACACCGTCGACACGCTCCGCGACATGCGAGCCGTCTACGGCCAGTCCGCGGAGCTCTACTTCATCACCGGCGCCGACGCGCTGGCTCGGATCCTGTCCTGGAAAGACGCGTTCACCATGCTGGAGCTGGCGCACTTCATCGGCGTCACCCGGCCGGGTTTCGAGCTCTCCGGGGAGCACCTGCCGCCGGAGAGCGTGACCCTGGTCGAGGTGCCGGCCATGGCGATCTCGTCCAGCGACTGCCGTAACCGGGTGGCTGCCGGCCACCCGGTCTGGTACCTGGTGCCGGATGGTGTCGTGCAATACATCAACAAGCGGGGCCTCTATCGGGACTCGGGGATTTCACCACCGGTGTGAGACGCTTGAAGTCCTGATAGTCGACTCGAGGGGACTCTTTTGCCCGTCACCGAACGCGCTCTGGAACTCGCGCTGACGGCCGCTCAGGCCGCCGCCGACAAGAAGGCGCAGGACATCTCCGTCATCGACGTCGCCGACCAGCTCTACATCACCGACGCGTTCGTCATCGCCTCGGCGTCGAACGAGCGTCAGGTGGTCGCGGTCGTGGACGCCATCGAGGAAGCTCTCGTCAACCTGCCGGAGAAGGCGAAGCCGGTGCGTCGCGAGGGTGAGCGGCAGGGCCGGTGGGTGCTGCTGGACTACGTCGACATCGTGGTGCACGTCCAGCACACCGAGGAGCGCGAGTTCTACGCCCTCGACAAGCTGTGGAAGGACTGCCCGATCATCCCGTTCGTGGACCGGGACATGGTCGAGGCCTCCGCAGAGTGACCCGGCTCATCGTCTGGCGGCACGGCAACACCGATTGGAACGCGGGGCGCCGGGTTCAGGGCCAGACCGACGTGCCGCTCAACGACCTGGGCCGGCGACAGGCCGCCGAGGCGGCGGAGCTGCTGATCCGGATGCGCCCGGACGCGATCGTCTCCAGCGACCTGCGCCGCGCCGCCGACACCGCCGCCGCGCTGGCCGGCCTGACCGGCCTCCCGGTCAGCACCGACGACCGGCTGCGGGAGCGCTACTTCGGCGCCTGGCAGGGCCTCACCATGGCCGAGGTGGCCGAGCAGCGACCCGACGAGCACGCCCGCTGGACGGCCGGCGAGGACGTCATCGGTGGCGACGTGGAGACCCTCGACGACCTGGGTAAACGGGTCTCCGAGGCGATCCAGGACGCGGCCGGGCTGGCACCCGGCGGCACGGTGGTCGTGGCGACCCACGGCGCGGCGGCACGGCAGGGCGTCGGGCATCTGCTCGGCTGGCCCCGCGAGCAGTTGCGTACGCTGCGGGCCCTGCAGAACTGTCACTGGGTCGAGCTGACCGACGACCCCGCGCGGGGCTGGCAGCTGGGGGCGTACAACGTGGGCGTCTTCGCCGATCGGCCCGTTCCCCCGCCGGTCTGAGGGAACCTCAGCCGATCGGGTAGCGTCCAAGAACCATGTTGATCCGTCGAAGCGTTGTCCCCGCCGCGCTGATCCTGGCCTTCGCGGCCGGCTGCGCGAACAACAACACCATCGACGCCGGCGCCCCCGCGCCGGCCCCATCCCCCTCCCTGAATGTCGTCGAGCCGGTCCCCTCCGGTGGCGGCACCACGATCACCGGCACCGTCACCGAGGGTGTGGAACCCGGCTGCCTGCTGCTCAAGACCACCGACGGCGAGCATCTGCTGATCTTCAAGGACGCGACGGTGAAGTCGTCCGTCAAGGCCGGCAGCGAGATCACGGTGGTCGGCAAGCCCGAGGCAGGCATGATGACCACCTGCATGCAGGGCGAGCCGTTCGTGGTCAGCTCGGTAGCCGCCAGCTGACGCACAACTTCATCAAGTACCTTGCCTGCATGACCATCGCGGTCGTGACCGACTCCACCGCGTACCTGCCGGGTGAGCTGAGCGGCACATATGACCTGACCATCGTGCCGCTCACCGTCGTCATCAACGGCTGGGACGGGCTGGAGGGCCTGGAGATCTCGCCCGCCGAGGTCGCCCGGGCGCTCGGCACACGCCGTGCCGCCGTCAGCACGTCCCGGCCGGCGCCCTCCCAGTTCGCCGCGGAGTACCGTCGGCTCCTCGACAACGGCGCCGACGGCGTGGTCTCGGTGCACCTGTCCGCCAAGCTCTCCGGCACCTTCGAGGCGGCCCAGCTGGCCGCCGCCGAGGTCGGCCCGCAAGTTCGGGTGGTGGACAGCGGGACAGCCGCGATGGGGCTGGGCTTCCCGGCGCTTGCCGCGGCCACGGCCGCAGCCCAAGGTCAAGACCTGGAGACGGTACGCCGTACCGCGGTCGAGAACGCCGAAAAAGTGAGCACCTTCTTCTACGTGGACACGCTCGAGTTCCTGCGCCGCGGCGGCCGGATCGGGGCGGCGTCGGCGCTGGTCGGCACCGCCCTCTCGGTCAAGCCGATCCTGCACGTGCTGGACGGCGCGGTCGTGGTCCGCGACAAGGTGCGGACCGCGGGGCGGGCGCTGACCCGGCTGGTCGACCTGGCGGTCGAGGCGGCCGGCGACGGCGAGGCGGACGTGGCCGTGCACCACCTGGGCACCCCGGACCGGGCGTCGGCGCTGGTCGACGCGATCAGCGTGCGGCTCGGCGACCGGCTGCGGGACTGCTACCTGACCGAGGTGGGCGCCGTGGTGGCCGCCCACACCGGTCCCGGACTGGCCGGCGTCGTGGTGCACCGCCGCTAGGGACGCTCGGGCCAGCCCTTCCCGTGCCAGCGGGCCGGGGACAGCTCCTCGGCCACGCTGAGGTGCGGCAGCAGGGCCGACCAGGCCAGCACCCGATCGCCCAACTGCACCTCGTCCGCCTCCGGGAGCAGGGCCGGCGCGTCGGTCGCCCACACCGCGCGGGTACGCCAGCCGTCCGCCGCCGAGCCGGTCAGCCGCAACGGGGCCAGCGGGAGCGTGGAGTTCTCGGCCTGACGGGCGTACTCGCCGATCGCCAGCACCCGTTCGGCCCGCTGGACCAGGCTGTGCAGCGGGTGGCCGGGCGGCGCGGAGTAGGGGACTGTGCAGCCCTGGTCGTCGCTGACGTACGCCATCGGGGTCAGGCCGCGCGCCGAACTCAGGTAGAACTCCTCGGCCTGGGCGAACAGGCCGGGCAGGTGGTCGCTGCCGTCCGCGGCGACCAGCAGGGTGCCGCGCTCCGGGGCGAACGCGACCGGGGTGCCGCCGACCTGCTCGGCGAGGCCGGCCAGCCAGTTCGCCAGCAGCAGGTGCGAGGTCCAGTACGCGTCGCCGTCGTCGACGAAGCGGACGACGGTCGGGCCGGAGGCGACCCCGCGAAGGACGGCGCCGGAGAGATTCGAGCGGGCGGTGGCGAAGATCAGGTCGGCGGAGACGTGCCAGTCGAGGAATTGGGCCGGAGTCACGTACGTCATCGTGTCCGGCTGATCGACCACCACGAACTCGGACAGAAAAGGCAAGGTGGGGCGGCGCAGCGGCGCGCCCGGCGCGGCGCCGCGCAGCACCGGGCGCAGCAGCGGCGCGGCCTCCTGCCACTCGGCCGGCATGCCGGGGGTACGCAGCAGGCCGCCCACGAAATCGTCCAGTTCACGGCGCTTGGCCCGCCGGACCAGCAGCGGCTCGAGCTGCAGAATCGTCGGCTCGACGTCGCCGGCGGCAGTGAACCGGATCTCGAACGCCCGGGAGTGGTAGCGCGCGCCGGTGACACCCGCCCGGCGTAGCCGCCGGATCACCCGGGCGGCGAGCCGGGCCCGGGCGATCCTCCGAATGAGGCCCACGACGCCTGTCCTCTCCTGCCTCGCCGTCCCTATCGCCGCCGGTCCGGGCGGGCGATGATCGCACGGGCGTCGAGATCATCGTCGGTGGCGACGGTGGCCGTCAATCCGTTCTCAAGGGCGATCTCGATGGCCGTTCCGGTCTGCGCTTCGGTGATCTCCGAGATCAGAGTGCCGTGCGGGGTCAACCAGCTTCGGGCTTCGGCCGCGACCGAGCGGAAGACGGCCAGGCCGTCGTCGCCGCCGTCCAGGGCGATGCGGGGTTCGTGGTCGCGGGCCTCGGCCGGGAGGAAAGGGATGTGGCTGGTCGCGACGTAGGGGACGTTGGCGAGGAGCACATCTATCCGGCCGCGCAGGTCGGCGGGGAGGGCGGTGAAGAGGTCGCCCTGATGGACGTTGCTGCCGAGGTTCTCGCGGGCGCAGGCTACGGCTACGGGGTCCAGATCGGCGGCGTGCAGGGTGATGCCGGGCCTGCGGTGCCGGACGGCCAGCCCCAGGGCGCCGGAGCCACAGCAGAGATCCACGACTACTTCCTCTTCCTCTGCTTGCTCCGTGCCTCGGCTGGCCTCTTCCTCCGTGCCTCGGCGGGCCTTATTCTCTGTGCCTCGGCCGGCTTCGACGGCCAGTTGGACCAGTAGCTCGCTGCGGACCCGGGGGACGAAGACGCCGGGGCGGAGCCGGACCCGGACGCCGCAGAAATCGGCATAGCCGACGACCTGTTCGAGGGGCTCGCCCGCGGCCCGGCGCTCGACCAGAGCGGCCAGCGCGGCGTCGTCGTGGCCGGATGCCTCGCGCAGCACCTCCGCCTCTTCCTCGGCGAACACGCAGCCTGCCGCCCGCAGCCGGTGAACGGCCGCGGCGACGGCATCGGTCGTAGTCACAGGCACAGTCCTTAGCACAGAAACGAAAGATCGTGATGGTCGTCCACAATGCCGCGCTGTCCACAGGGGTCCCGGCGGCGAGGCGGCAGAGTTCCTACTTTCTGGAGTGTGCGAGAGGCGAAGGATAGCGGTGACATCGTCGAAGCGCGGCTGCGGGCGGTGCTCCCACCGGCCGGGCCCGCGGCGGACGACGGACCCCTCGACTGGGCGGACATCATCCCCGGCTGGTCCGCGGAGGAGGAACCGGATCACCCTTTCGGGAGGCCGCCCGCCGGTGGCGTGGGTACCGCGCGCGGCGGCGTCTCCGCTTCCTCATCGGTTCCCTCCGCGGCCGACCCGAACCGTCCCGGCTTCGCCGACTTCTGGCCCGGTCCGGGTTCGGCGCCGCCCTCTGATCCCTCGCCGGGCCGCGCCGCCACACCGTCCTACCCGTGGGATCCACCTGCGCCGCGCGGCCTTTCCGGCGCCCAGCCCGCTGTTCTGCGCGTCCCGTCTCCTGAGCCGGGCGTGCTGAGCGGTCCTGCTCCTGACGCCGGCCTCCTGCCGGGGCCGGGTGTGCTGAGCGGCCCTCCCGATGCTGGGCCCTCTTTTCAGCCGGGCGTGTTGAGCGGCCCGTCTTCTGAGCCGGACATCTCGCCCGGTCCCTTTCCTGAGCCGGGCCTTCTGCCTGAGTCCTCTCCCGCTCCCGCCCCCGAGCCGGGTTCCCTGCGGGGCGCCTCTCCCGAGCTGGGTGGCGGGGCATTCGGTGGCGAGGGGAAGCGAGCCTGGCTGCATGCCTTCGACCCTGGGCGGCCCGGTGTCCGCGCCTTGGCGGCGGTTGCCGTGGCCGTGGTTCTCATCGCGGCGTTCCTGGCTTGGCGGTCGCGGCCGCGGGTGGATCAGGTCGCCCCCGCCTTCGAGACGACCATGAGCGCCTCTGCGGGACCGCCCGCGGGACCGGGAGCGGGAGAGGTGGTGGTCGCCGTAGGCGGGAAGGTCCGCAAGCCCGGCCTGGTCCGCCTCCCGGCCGGCGCACGGGTCGCCGACGCGCTGACCGCGGCCGGCGGCGCCGAACCCGGCGTCGACGTGGCGATGCTGAACCTTGCCCGCCGGGTGACCGACGGCGAGCTCATCATGGTGGGCGTATCGGCCGCACCAGGCGCCGCCGTTCCCGGGGCGGGCGTGCCCGGCGCCGCGCCCGGGGCACCCGGCGGCCTGATCAACCTGAACATGGCCACCCTCTCCGACCTCGATTCCCTGCCCGGCGTGGGACCGGTGCTGGCCCAGCGGATCCTGGATGCCCGGGACGCCCAGGGCGGCTTCCGCGCGGTGGCCGATCTCCGCAAGGTCGACGGCATCGGCGACGCCCGGTATGAGCAGCTCAAAGACCTGGTCACGGTCTGATGAGCCGATCCGATCAGAAGCGCCCCGAGCGCCCCGACCGCCCCGGCGGGCTCGACCGGGCCGGCCCTGCCGGCCGCGCCGACCGTCGCGTGCCGGACCTGCGGTTGGCCGGCTTCACCGTTGGAGCCTGGCTCTCCGCCCTGGCCGCACTGCACCTCTCCGCCGGCGTCGGCATCATGCTCGGCGGCATCGCCCTGGCCATCGCCGTCGCGCTCCTGCTACCTCGACTTCGCCGGGCCTCCTTGCGGCCGGCTACCGGACGTGCGCGGCGCGGCAGCGGGCGGGTCCCGGGTTGGCTTCGCTCGGCGGCGGTGCGGTGGATCGGGATCGCGGTCGCGCTCGGTGCCGGCTGCGGGGCCATCGCCACCGCGGCCCGGGTGTCGGTTCGGGAGGCTGATGCGCTGGTCTCGCTCGTGCAGGCCGGTGAGCCGGTCGACGTCGAGGTGATCGTCCGGGACGATCCGCGGCTGTTGCCCCGCTCGGCCGGGCCGCCCACTTATCTGGTCGCCGTCGAGTTGCGTACCGTGCGGGCTGAAGACCAGCCGCCGGTGCGGCTGTCGGCCCGGGCGCTGGTGCTCGGCTCGGACCCGGGCTGGCGCGGGCTGCTGCCGGGCCAGCGGGTGACCACCACCGGCCGTCTCTCGCCGCCGCGACCCGGTGATCTGCGGGCGGCGGTGATCTCGGCGCGGAAGCCGCCGGTCCTGATTGGGCGATCGTCGTGGGCACAGCGGGCCGCCGGGGTGCTGCGCGACGGCCTGCAGATAGCGTGCGAACCGTTGCCGGACGAGTCCGGTGGTCTCCTGCCCGGGCTCGTGGTCGGTGACACCAGCCGGCTGGACCCGGCGCTGGAGGAGGACTTCCGCACCACCGGGATGACGCATTTAACGGCGGTAAGCGGTACAAATGTGGCGATCGTGGTCGGTGTCGTGCTCTTCGTGGTGCGCCGAGTCCGGGCCGGACCGGTGCTCGCCGCCTGCGTGTGCGCCGTCGCGCTGGCCGGTTTCGTCATCCTGGCCCGGCCGTCGCCGAGCGTGGTGCGGGCCGCCGCGATGGGCGCCATCGGGCTGCTGGGACTCGCTACCGACCGGCCTCGGGCGGCTGTTCCGGCGCTGGCCGCGGGCGCTGCCGTACTGATCGTCGCGGACCCGGAACTCGCCGCCGATCCCGGCTTCGCTCTGTCGGTGCTGGCGACGTCCGGGCTGTTGCTGCTCGCACCGGCCTGGCGGGACGGGCTGCGGCGGCGAGGTTGTCCGCCCGGTGTCGCCGAGGCGCTGGCGGTGCCGGCCGCGGCCCAGGTGGCCTGTGGCCCGGTGGTCGCCGCGCTGTCCGGGACGATCAGCCTCGTCTCGGTGCCCGCCAACCTGGTCGCGGTTCCGGCGATCGCCCCGGCCACGCTCCTCGGTGTTGGAGCGGCGGTGGTTTCACCGGTGTGGCCGGCCGGTGCCGGGTTCCTGGCGTGGCTCGGTCACTGGCCGACCGAATGGCTGGTTCTCGTCGCGCACACCGGAGCACGCGTGCCGGCCGGCGCGGTGCCCTGGCCTGGCGGGGCGGTCGGCGGGTTGCTGCTGGCGGCGCTCACCGTGGCGTTTCTGGTGGCGGCGCGACGCGTACTCGTACGCCGATTGGCAACCATCGTCGCGCTGGGCGCGATGCTCGGAGCGCTCCCCGTGCGGATCCTCGCGTCCGGGTGGCCGCCGCCGGGCTGGCTGGTGATCGCCTGCGCGGTCGGTCAGGGTGACGCCGTCGTGCTGCCTGCCGGAGCGGGCCGGGCGGTGGTCGTCGACGCCGGGCCGGAACCGAACGCGGTCGACCAGTGCCTGCGGCGCCTCGACATCCGCCAGGTGGTGTTGCTCGCGGTCAGCCACTTCCACGCCGACCACATCGGCGGGGTCACCGGTGTGTTCAGGGGGCGGCAGGTGGCCGCGGTGATCGGGCCCGACTGGCCGGAACCGGCGGGTGGCCGGGCGGATGTGGAACGGGCGGCGGCCCGGGCCGGGATTCCGTTGCGGGCGGTGGGGCCGGGATGGGCGTACGAGGTGGGTGGATTGCGGGTGGAGGTGCTCGGCCCGATCGAGCCGATGCGGGGCACCAACTCCGACCCGAACAACAACTCGCTGATCCTGCGGGCGACGATCAGTGGCCGGAGCGTCCTGTTACCGGGTGACGCGGAGACCGAGGAGCAGGACGATCTGGTCCGCAATCTGGGCGTCGACGGGCTGCGGGCGGACGTGTTGAAGGTGGCGCACCACGGCAGCGCGTTGCAGGCGCCCGACATGCTCGACGCGGTGGACCCGGCGGTCGCCCTCGTGTCGGTGGGCCTGGACAACGACTACGGGCATCCGAACCCGGCGGTGCTGGGCAGGTTGGCTCGGGGCGGGGCGCGGATCCTGCGTACCGATGAGTCGGGTGACGTGGCTGCCGTGATCGCGGGGGAGGGTCTGGCGGTTGCCGCTCGCGGCGATCCGCCGCCGAAGTAGGGCCCGACACGCCCGAGTGAGGGGCGTAGCGAATCGGACAATTGGCGCGACTCTTCTCATCGCGGAGCGGCGATGAGGTAGTGGGGTTCGGTCGGCGTCGGGCCTGAGCAAACGACTCTACGGCCGAGGTCGCCTCCGCGGCTGGAGATATGTCGGGTTTCGCATTCGGTGATCGGCATCCATGCGCGAAGGAGTGAGCCGCGCGGACTTGTCGGTGCACCGTGCGACGATATTGCCCGTGAACTCCGTGCCACCCGCCTCCTTGCTGCTCGTTCAAGGCGATGAGGAGCTGCTCGCCGCCCGCGCCGTCGCCGCGGCCGTCGAAGCTGCCCGGGCGGCCGACCCCGGCGCCGACGTCCGGGAGTATGAGGCGGGGGCGCTCTCGGCCGGCGAGGTGGCCGAGATGCTGAGCCCGTCGCTCTTCGGCGGCCAGCGGGTGCTGGTGATCCGAAGCGGTCAGGACGCGCGCAAGGACCTCATCGCGGCGCTGCTGGCCTATGCGAAGAATCCCGACCCCGAGGTCACCCTGATCGTCACGCACCTCGGTGGAGCCAAGGGCAAGGCGTTCGCCGACGGTCTGCGTGCGGCCGGGGCCACCGTCGTTCCGGCCATGAAGCTCAAGAATGATCGTGAGCGGGTCGCCTTCGTGCGCGACGAGTTCCGCCGCAACGGCGCCCGGTGCGACGAGGCCGCCGCGTCCGCGCTCCTGGCCGCGGTCGGCAACGACCTGCGCGAGATCGCCGCGGCCTGTTCGCAGCTGCTCGCCGACACCGACGGCAAGATCAACGAGGCGGTCGTGGCCCGCTACTACAAGGGGCGGGCCGAGGTCAGCGGCTTCACGGTGGCCGACGCGGCGATCGTCGGCGACCTGCCCGGGGCGCTGGAGGCGCTGCGCTGGGCGTTGCACGTGGGCGTCGACCCGGTGCCCATCGCGGACGCTATTGCCGACGGCGTGCGTACCGTGGCGCGGGTCGCCTCGGCCGGACGCGGCAATCCCTACCAGCTCGCGAGCACCCTCGGCATGCCGGCTTGGAAGATCCAGCGGGCCCAGGAGCGCAGCCGCGGCTGGACGCCGGAGGGCCTGATCGACGCGATGCGGGCCGCGGCTGACTGCAACGCGGCCGTCAAGGGCGGCGCCGAGGACCGGGGATATGCGCTGGAGCAGGCGGTCTTCGCGGTGGCGGCGGCCCGGCGGGACGGCGGTGCCCGTTGACGCGTACGGTTCGGTCGCGCCGCGCTGAGTCAGCTCCGCAGCCCCTCTACGCCCGGATGTTGCGGCTGCGGCACCTCGCGCCCAGCGGCCTGCTCTGCTTCGTCTTCCTCGAGGGCGCGGTGGTCCTCGGGATCCTTCTGGCCCTGGCCGAGCTGGTCAGCTGGTGGGGCGTCGTCGTTTTGCCGGTGGCAGTGGCGCTGATGGTCAAGTTCAACGACCTGGTCGCCGGCACGTTCGTCCAGTCGCAGGCGGCGGTCAAGCCGGCCGCGGCGCGGGCTTCGGTGCTGCGGCCTGCGACGATGCCCGCTGCCGGGCCGAGTGTTTACGGGTCCGGCGTTGCGGGCGGGCATTCCGCCGCGGCCTCCCGGTCATTCCACAACGAGCCGGGTGCGGCTGGGCAGGCATCAGAAGATCCGAATCGGTACGGGGTGAGCGCACCGATCGACTGGCGCAGTACTGGATATGCGAATGCCGGATTCCGGTCGGCGGACCCGGCGGCCGGCGCTCCGGAGCACCCGGGTGCGGTGAACGGGCCGGGCGGCGGCGCGGGGCCTGATCGGTCCGGTGCGATGCCGGTGTCTGGTTATGCGCGGTCTGGGTCTGTCCACGGTCAGAGTGACGGTGCTGACAATCCGGCGGCCCGGAATGTCCCGGGTGGTGTGCCGGTCCGGCGAGCCTGGGCCGAGCAACTGGATGTGCGCCAGCAGATAGCCCGCCAGTCGGCTGTCCGCCGCTACGAGTAGTTCGCCGGCGAACGACGGTTTTCCATACTCGCCGTCGGCTTTCAGCGGCGGGCCGGCATGTTCCCCAGGCATCGCCTGTCGCCGGTCTCGGGGCCGGGATGATTGCGGGCCTGTCGCCGGCGTCGGTGAGGTGTCGCGGGCCACTTGGCTCTCAGCCCTCGGCTCTCAGCCCTCGGCCCTCGGCCGGGCATTGGACACAGGCCTTGCGAGGGCGCGGGACACCTGCGCTGATTAGGCGGCCTTCAGCAGCCGTCCACGGAAACGGGCACCGCCACAGACCCGAAGGTCCTGCGGTGCCCGATTTCACAAAAGCCTTTGTCCGCCGGCTGAGGCGAACGTTGTCAGCGGCCGCGTCCATGCGGCCGTGACCCGATCCGTAGCGAACGGATCAGGCAGACAGCGAGGCGATCTTCTTGGCGATGGCCGACTTGCGGTTGGCCGCCTGGTTCTTGTGGATGACGCCCTTGCTGACAGCCTTGTCCAGCTGACGCGAAGCGTCACGCAGCAGCGCGGTGGCCGTCTCGGTGTTGCCGGCGTCGCTCGCCTCGTGAAGCTTGCGAATCACGGTCTTCAGCGACGACTTGACCGACTTGTTGCGCAGACGGGCCTTCTCGTTCTGCCGGTTGCGCTTGATCTGGGACTTGATGTTCGCCACGCGACAGCCTTGTCCTGACTAGGTTCGGAAATGGTCTCAAGCGGTGGTCGCGACGGTCGCCTGTCCCGGCTGGGAGCCGGTGCAGCCGACAGAAACGTGTCACCACACGCGATGAGCCAGACTACCAGCACCCCTACGAGCCGCCAAAACGGCTCCGGCGGCCGGCCGGCTCACCGGTTCCAGGCTCGGCGTTCGGCGAGCCAGGCCAGGGCCTGTTCACCGCTGAACCTCTGGTGCTGCCGGCTGTGCGGTGACGCACTGCTCGGCCCGTCCGACGCGCGCACCAGCCAGTACCCGGCGAGCGCCGCCAGCGCGCCGTCCACCCCGTCCTCTGGCGGATGCCATCTGCGGAGGTGGGCGTCGACGTCCAGTCCACTGGCGTACGCGCTGATCAACAGGGTCACCGTGTCGTACCAGGGGGCGCCGAGGCAGGGCCAGGTCCAGTCGCACAGCCAGGCCTTGCCGGTCCCGTCGATGAGCACGTTGTCGACCCGCAGGTCGCCGTGGCACATCCCCGAACCACCGGCTTTCGGCGGCAGACGGCGTTCCAGGTCGGCGAGCTCGGCCAGCCGGTCCGGAGCGACGGTGCCGTACGCGGTCACCGGCATCGGCTCCCGGCCCGCCTCGATCAGCGACCACCAGGACATCTCGGCGCGCAGGATGTCCGGCAGGGCGGGCAGCCCGACGGCGAGCAGTTCGGGCGTGGGCTCGGCCAGCGCCCAGGAGGCCTCCGACCAGGCGGAGAGCGCGGCGTCCAGGTCCTCCGGGGTCCAGGGCAGTGCCGGGATGCGGCCGTCGATCGTCTCCAGGCACAGGATGAACCATCCGGCCTCGACGAGCGTCCAGCTGGGCCGGGCGGCGTTGACCCCGTCGGGGAGCGCTGAGGTGATGGCGTGCTCTCGCGCGTACCAATCGGAAATCGGCTCCCGCAACGGCGCCGCCTTGACGAACGCGCTGGTGCCGGCCGCGGTGGTGAGCACCGCGGCGAAGGCGCGGGTGAAGCCGCCGCCTGCGCTGCGCGCGGCGGTGACAGGCGCGCCGAGCTGGGCTTCGATCGCACGGCGCACACGTTTCGGAAGATCAGACCAACCGGGGCGTACGGCGGTCGCGTCGTACGGTACGTCGGGCAACGAGATCGGCCGCATGTCCCCATCCTGTCGCCGGCGGAATTGTCGTACCCCACTGGGAGGATCGCAACAACGCCCACTGGGAGGATCGCAGCCATGAGAACCGACGATTTCTGGGCGGTCATCGACCGCGCGACCGTGGACCGGCCTGCCTCGCCCGCCGAGGTGGCTGAGCGGGCCGTGGCCGACCTGGCCTCGCGCGATCCGGAGGAGATCGTCGCCTGGGGCCGGCACCTCGACAAGGTGCTCGCCGCGTCCGGCACGGAGGATCTGTGGGCCGCGGCCTACCTGATCAACGGGGGCTGCTCCGAGGAGGGCTTCGACAGTTTCCGCGGCTGGCTGGTCGCGCACGGGCGGGCCGCGGTCGCCGGGGCGGTGCGCTCGCCCGATGTGCTCGCCGAGATGCCCGCGGTGCGGGCGGCCGCCGATACCGGCGCGGTCTTCGAGGCCGAGGAGGTGCTGACCATCGCCGACCGGGCCTACGAGAAGGCGACCGGTGAGCCGCTGCCACCCGTGCCTGACCGGCCACGCACCCGGCCCGAGGCCGCTGACCTCTGGGACTTCGACAACGAGGAGGAGATGCACCGCCGGTTGCCGCGGCTGGCCGCCCTCTTCCTGGAGCCACCGGACTGACCGGATCGCGAGAAACGGCGTCGATGGCGGTGGTGGAGGTCGCGCAGACTCGGCCGCATGAGTGTTTCGGGGACGGTCACCGCGGTCAGCCGTAACGGCGGCTACTCGTTCACCAAGCCGAACCGGGAGGAGATCGTCCTGGTCGCGGGCATCGGCGTGGAGGGCGACACCCATGCGGGCGTGCTGGTCCGGCACCGTGGACGGGTGGCGGCGGATCCCACCCAGCCGAACCTGCGGCAGGTGCACTTGATCCACGCGGAGTTGTTCGAGGAGGTGGCCGGCAAGGGCTACGAGGTCCCTCCGGGCGGGCTCGGGGAGAACGTCACCACCAGCGGAATCGACCTGCTGGGGCTGCCGCGCGGCACGATCCTGCGCTTCGGCGAGCCAGACGCGCCGGGCGCGAGCGCGGGCGTTCGCGCCCCGGTAGACGCCGGCGGTCGCGGCGTGGCGGATGGTGGCGGTCGCGGCGTGGCAGATGGTGGCGGTCGCGGGGTGGCAGATGGTGGCGCAGGCGGGGCGGAGCTGGATGCCGGTGTCCTGGGGCATCCCGTTGCTGCGGTTCTTGCGGCGGCGCGGGCGGCGACTCTGGATGACGAGACGGCGCGGGCCGCGGAGGCGGTGCGGGCGGCTGTCGAGCGGGATGCCGCTGGTGGGGATCCGAGGCCGGCGATCGTGGTGGCCGGGCTGCGTAATCCGTGTGTGCAGATCAACGGGTACCGGTCCGGGCTGTTGAAGGAGGTGGTCGGTCGTGACCAGGACGGCAACCTTGTGCGCAAGGCGGGCGTGATGGCCGTTGTGCTGCGGGGCGGGCCGGTTCGTCCCGGTGATCCGGTCACGGTCGAGCTGCCGCCGAGCCCGCACGGGCCGCTGGAACGGGTGTGATCGGACCGTCCCGCGCGGGCGTGGGACGATAGGAGGCGCCGGCTTGGCCGCCGGTGGTCGCCGGCCCCACCCGGGCCGGGTGGAAGCCGGCCTGCGAGGGCTTGGTGGAAGCCGGCCTGCGAGGGCTTGGTGGAAGCCGGCCTGCGAGGGCTTGGTGGAAGCCGGCCTGCGAGGGCTTGGTGGAAGCCGGCCTGCGAGGGCTCGGTGGAAGCCGGCCTGCTGGGTCGGTGCATGCCCGCATGGCGATGGCCGGGCCGCAAGGCCACCAAGGCCGGCTGCAAGATGACCGACCCGCGAAGATCAGCCCGAGAAGAACGGAAGACCGTGCCTGGACCGCTCGACCCCGGCGTGAACGTGATCGGATCGACTGATCCGAGCCGCATCCGCAACTTCTGCATCATCGCTCACATCGACCACGGCAAGTCGACGCTGGCCGACCGGATGCTGCAGATCACCGGGGTGGTCGACCCGCGCCAGATGCGCGCGCAGTACCTCGACCGGATGGACATCGAACGCGAGCGCGGCATCACCATCAAGTCGCAGGCCGTGCGCATGCCCTGGACGGTTCGCGAGGGCGACCAGACCGGCGAGACCGCCGTGCTCAACATGATCGACACGCCGGGGCACGTCGACTTCACGTATGAGGTCTCCCGCAGCCTGGCCGCCTGTGAGGGCGCGATCCTGCTGGTCGACGCCGCACAGGGGATCGAGGCGCAGACCCTCGCCAACCTGTACCTGGCGATGGAGAACGACCTGCACATCATCCCGGTGCTCAACAAGATCGACCTGCCGGCCGCGCAGCCCGAGAAGTACGCGGAGGAGCTCGCCAAGCTGATCGGCGTCGAGCCGAGCGACGTCCTGCGGGTCTCCGGCAAGACCGGTGTCGGCGTGGACCACCTGCTCGACGAGATCGTCCGGCAGTTCCAGCCGCCGGAGGGTGACGCCGCCGCCCCGGCCCGCGCGATGATCTTCGACTCGGTGTACGACGTGTATCGCGGTGTCGTCACCTACGTCCGGGTGATCGACGGGCGGATCGAGGCTCGCGACCGGATCAAGATGATGTCCACCGGCGCGGTGCACGAGCTGCTCGAGATCGGTGTCGTCTCGCCGGAGATGGAGAAGGCCGGAGCGCTCGGCGTCGGCGAGGTCGGCTACCTGATCACCGGGGTGAAGGACGTCCGGCAGTCCAAGGTGGGTGACACCGTCACCGGCAACAACCGGCCGGCGAAGGAAGCTCTCGGCGGCTACAAGGACCCGAAGCCGATGGTCTACTCGGGTCTGTATCCGATCGACGGCTCGGACTACCCGGCCCTGCGGGACGCCCTCGACAAGCTGAAGCTCAACGACGCGGCCCTCACCTACGAGCCGGAGACGTCGGCGGCGCTCGGCTTCGGGTTCCGGGTCGGCTACCTCGGCCTGCTGCACCTGGAGATCATCGGCGAGCGGCTGGAGCGCGAGTTCGGCCTCGACCTGATCTCGACCGCGCCGAACGTGGTCTACCAGGTGATCACCGAGGACGCGAACGAGACGGTGGTCACCAACCCGAGCGAGTTCCCCAACGGGAAGATCGCGGAGATCCACGAGCCGGTGGTCCGGGCCACCGTCCTGGTGCCCAACGAGTACGTGGGCGCCGTCATGGAGCTGTGCCAGAGCCGCCGGGGCAGCCTGCTCGGCATGGAGTACCTGTCCTCCGAACGGGTGGAACTGCGCTACACGCTCCCGCTCGCGGAGATCATTTTCGACTTCTTCGACCAGTTGAAGAGCAAGACCAAGGGGTACGCGTCGCTGGACTACGAGCCCTCCGGTGAGCAGGTCGCCGACCTGGTGAAGGTGGACATCCTGCTGCACGGTGAGCCGGTGGACGCGTTCAGTGCCATCGTGCACAAGGACAAGGCGTACTCGTACGGCACGACGATCGCCGCCAAGCTGCAGAAACTCATTCCGCGCCAGCAGTTCGAGGTGCCCATCCAGGCGGCCATCGGCAGCCGGATCATCGCCCGCGAGACGATCCGCGCGATCCGTAAGGATGTGCTGGCGAAGTGCTACGGCGGTGACATCAGCCGGAAGCGGAAGCTGCTGGAGAAGCAGAAGGAAGGCAAGAAGCGGATGAAGATGGTCGGCCGGGTGGAGGTGCCCCAGGAGGCCTTCATCGCCGCGCTGTCCACGTCTGAAGCGGGCGACGCCAAGGGGGCGGGCAAGAAGTAGACACCGAGGGGCCGGGCGCGAAGTAGGCGCTTGAGCGCGCTCCAGGGGTGGGAGCGGTTCCAAAAAGAAAATAGGGCGGTTTGAGTTTTTGAGAGGTCGGGAACTCAGGGGCTCGACGGACGCAACCCATTGCTCCACCCCCGAGGAGGAACCTCATGGAACTGACGCTCACCGGAATCATCGTCGCTCTCATCGTCGGCCTCGTCATCGGCGCGCTCGGCCGGCTCGTGGTACCGGGCCGGCAGAACATCCCGATCTGGCTGACCATGGTCGTCGGTGTGGTCGCCGCCCTGCTGGGCACCGTGATCGCCCGGGCGGCCGGTGTCGCTGACACCGCCGGTTTCGACTGGATCGAGTTCTTCTTCCAGGTGGTCCTGGCCGCGATCGGTGTGGCCCTGGTCGCCGGCGTCGGCGGTCGCCGTCGCCTCACCCGGTAATTCGGATCGCATCGTCAGAAACGCCGGCCCCGCCCCCGCGGGCCGGCGTTTCGGCGTATCCGGGCCCGGCCAGAATGCGGTCGTAAGGAAAGGCCGCTCAGAGCCGGGAATGCGGCTACCGGAACAGCGGGCCCGGCCGAAAGTCCGGCCGGGCCGGCGAAGGCCCGCGGCGGTGAGGCGGGATCGGTCCGGGCAGCAGGCGACAACCCAGCCGGAATGGGGCCGAATCGGAAGTTGGAGAGGCCGACCATGCGGGACGCGGCCGGGCGGAGAAGGGGCCGGGCGGAGAAGGGGCCGGGCGGAGAAGGGGCCGGGCGGAGAAAGGGCCGGGCGGAGAAGGGCCGGGGGTCAGTAGCGGAACTTGTGCTGGGCGCTGCGGCGGTTGACCTGGGCCGGCTGGTCGCTTGCCTGGTCGGCCAGCGGGCGTCGCTCGAAGGGGTCGTGGCGGTCGGTGATGTCGAGCATCGTCACCACCAGGCCCTGGACCAGGCGGTCTTCGCGCAGGTCGCGGTACGTCATCTCGACCAGCACCTGCGTGTGATCCGGCCGCCGCAGCGCGCAGAACACCGTTCCGTCGCCCTCGGCGGTCAGGGCGCGCCGGACCCGGGCGCGGTCGTCCGGATGGACCAGGTCGTCCAAGGCGGTGAGCGGCGGCAGCTCGTCGGCGTCGAGCAGGCGCCGCAGGGCCGGGCTCGCGTAGCGGACCCGCTGGTCGGAGTCGATCACCGCCATGATCTCCGCAGTGTTCGGGATCACCGTGCGCAGGTAGATGTCGCTGTCCCGGCGGCCGATCGCCTCGACCAGGGTGATCCGGTCCAGGGCGAGGGCGGCCTCCCCGGCCAGCACCTCCAGGGCGTCGCGGCCGGCGACCAGGGCATCTTTGCGCCCGGTCAGGATCAGCGCGCCGCCGCTGGGGCGGGCCACCGCCAGCGGTTCCAGCCGCAGCGGGCAGATCAGGGTGCGTTCCTCCGGCTCGTCGGCCTGCGCCCACCAGCTGCGCGACTCCGAGCCGGGCGGGGCGGGCGGCAGCCCGAGGGAGGCGAGCCGGCCGTCGTCGGTGGCGAGCATCACCCGGCGGACCGCGTGGGAAGGAAGGAGCCGGTCGACCGCGGCGCGGACCGCGGTCTCGACGGCGGGCGCGTCGGCCGCGGCGACCAGGGCGGTGTTGGCCGTACGCAATCCGTGCTCGCGGGTCAGCGCCTGACTGTGCTGGTGGATCACGTCGGCCAGCCGGGTGATGGTGAGCGCCATGGTGACCGCGGTGGTGACGGCGATCACCAATCCGTCGCGGATCGTCCCGGAGAGCGCCTCGATCAGCAGCACGACCGGCGGTGTCGCGGCGGAGGCGGCCAGCAGCACACTCCAGCGGAACCGGCCCGGCTCCGGCTGCGGCGCGCGTGGTTCGGTGAGACGCGCCATCGACGGGTGCAGGGCGGACAGGCCCCAGGCCAGATACAGCACCACGTACGCCGACTCGGCGGCGAGAGTGCGGGTGAGCGGGAACGCGATGTCGCCGGCCAGCAGAC
Source organism: Actinoplanes sp. NBC_00393 (assembly GCF_036053395.1). Lineage (NCBI taxonomy): Bacteria > Bacillati > Actinomycetota > Actinomycetes > Micromonosporales > Micromonosporaceae > Actinoplanes > Actinoplanes sp. NBC_00393. The sequence continues at coordinate 9,966,413 of NZ_CP107942.1, forward strand.
CGACGGCGCCGGCGAGCAGCAGCAGCGCCGCCATATTGCGGCGATCGGCCACGACCAGCCGGATCGCGACGCCGAGAAGTAGCAGGCCGCCGATGACGTCGGCGGCGTTGACCGCGCCGAGCTGACCGCCCGAGCCGATTACGAAGACCCAGATCACCAGCAGGCTGGAGCAGGTGACCGCGAGCAGGTCGATGAGCCGGGCCCGGTCGACGAGCAGCGCACCGCCGCGGGTGAACTGCAGCAGGCTCAGCACGACCAGGCCGAACATCAGGAGGTAGCAGGCGTCGGCGAGATCCATCCGCCGGTGCTCGTAGCAGACGTCGCCGGCGGCCAGCGCGGCGACGGCGCCGGCGAGCAGGAACCACGGCGCTTTTCGGGCCGGGCGATACCGGTAGATCCCGGTCAGGATCGCGGCGACACTCCCCGCACCCAGCAGGATCCATTCGGCCGCCATCAACACGCTCTACTTAGTACCAGCGCGGTAGCGCAGTGTCCATGTCGATATATACACAGCGCAACCCGTGTTTCCGTCTCCGAAAAATTACGGTTAGTCACCGATAGTTGCGGACGGGTCTAACTGAAGACCTCCGCCACCACCTGGCTCGTCACACTGCCGCTGCCGTCGGTGACCGGCTGCCACTTTCCCTCCGGCGCGTGCCATTCCAGGTCGCCGAAACGTACCCGTTCGAGGCCGGTGGCGGAGGCGTGCGAGACCAGCCAGTGCGCGTACCGCCAGCCGATGTTGGCGTTCGCCACCTCGACCGTGAGGCCGGCTGCCCGGGCGGCCGGCGCCGTGCTCGGCAGCTTCTTGCCCCAGTCCAGCTTGAGGCTGGCCAGCAGCGTGGTGGCCGCCTCGGCGCCGCGCACCGCCGGGGTGCCGCTGACCGTGCACTCCACCGCGCCGGTGGCCCGGCCGGTCAGCGCGGCGGCGAGCACCCGGGACTCGTCGGCCCACTTCTCGTACGCCTCCGGGTACGCCGACCGCTGCACCTTCTGCGCGGCGTCGGTGACTCGCATCTCCTGCCAGCCCTTGACCTTCTTGAGCCCGGAGTAGAACTTGCCCGCCGCGTACCGAGGGTCCTTGATCTGCTCGACCGTGCCCCAGCCCTGGCTGGGCCGCTGCTGGAACAGCCCGACCGAGTCGCGGTCGCCGTCGTCCAGATTCTCCAGCTTGGACTCCTGGAAGGCGGTCGCAAGCGCGATCACCACGGCCTGCTCGGGCATCCCGCGGCGCACGCCGACCGCGGCGATCGTCGCCGCGTTGGCCATCTGGACCGTGTCGAGGGTCACCTCACCGTCGGCTTTGACCGTGCACGCGGGACCGAGCCGTGGCAGCTGCAGGTTGCCGGCCAGAGTGTTCACCACCACGACCACGCCGAGCACTCCGACGAGGGCAAGCAGGGTGACGACACCCACCAGTGGCTTCGCTCGCACCCGCACCTCCTCTGTCGCCGGACGCCAAGCCTAGACAACGAGCGCTCAAGGCCCGGCGTGACTGCCACCGGGCCACCCAACGGAGTCGATCAAAAGGTCGGGAGGTCAGGTCAGCCAGGACGGGTCCCGCTTCTCCCGGACGGCGGCCACGCCCTCGCGACCTTCGGCCGATTTGAAGTATCCGGCGGAGCGCTCGGCGAGATCCACCAATTCGGCTCGGATCGGCTCCTTACGCGTACGCCGCAGCAGTTGTTTGGTCCCGGCCAGCGCGAGCGGCCCGCCGCGGATGAGGGATGCGCAGTACCTGCTCACCGTGCCGTCCAGATCCTCGGCCGCGACCGCGGCCGTGACCAGACCGATCTCCGCGGCCCGCGGGCCGTCGAAGACGTCGCCGGTCAGGTAGAGCTCGGCCGCGGCCCGTGGTGACAGCCGCGGCAGGACCGTCGAGCTGATCACCGCCGGGATCACGCCCAGCCGGACCTCGGTGAACGCGAACGTCGCGTCCGTCGTGCAGACCGCGATGTCGGCGGCGCCGATCAGGCCGAGACCGCCGGCCCGGGCCGCCCCGCCGATCCGCGCGACCACCGGCTTGGGGAACTCCCAGAGCGCGGCGAGAACGTCGGCGAGCATCTCGGCGGGCAGCTTGTCGCCGGGACGGGCGGCAGCGGTCTCCTTCAGATCGACGCCGGAGCAGAACACCGGGCCGGTGTGGGTGAGAACGACCACTCGGCACGCCGGATCGGCGGCGGCCGCGGCCAGGTCGTCGAGCAGGCCGCGCAGCACCGCGGTGGAGAGCGCGTTGCGGCTGGCCGGGTTGTCCAGAGTCAGGGTGCGGACCGGATCCATGTCCGGAACCTTAACTACGCTGGACGGATGGCCGGCGCACTCCCCGATGGTGAACCCGTACCCTCCGACGGGTCGCTCCCCGACGAAGCCACCAGGCAGGTGGGCAAGAACGGCTTCGCCGTCTACGTGCATGTGCCGTTCTGCGCCAGCCGCTGCGGCTACTGCGACTTCAACACCTACACGCCGGGTGAGCTGGGCGGCGGCGCGAGCCGGGAGGAGTACGCGGACACGGTCCTCAGCGAGCTGGCCCTGGCCGCGCGGGTCATCGAGCCGGCTGCGGTGGACACCGTGTTCGTGGGCGGTGGCACGCCGACCCTGCTGGCGGCGGACGACCTGGCCCGGATCCTGGACGGCATCGACCGCACCTGGGGTCTGTCCCCGAACGCCGAGGTGACCACGGAAGCCAATCCAGAATCTGTAGACGAAAACTATTTGTCCAGATTGCGACGAAATGGCTTCAACCGGATCTCGCTCGGCATGCAGTCGGCCGCCGAGAACGTCCTCCGCGTCCTGGACCGCAAGCACACCGCCGGCCGGGCGCCCCAGGCCGCGACGGAAGCGCGCGAGGCCGGGTTCGAGCACGTCAACCTCGACCTGATCTACGGGACGCCGGGGGAGACCGCGGAGGACTTCGCCAGATCACTCGACACCGTGATCGGCGCGGGGGTGGACCACGTCAGCGCGTACGCCCTGATCGTCGAGGACGGCACGAGGATGGCGGCCCGGATGCGCCGGGGTGAGCTGCCCTACCCCGAGGACGACGTCGCCGCCGACCGGTACCTCGCCGCCGAGGCGGCCCTGACCGGGGCCGGCTTCGACTGGTACGAAGTGTCCAACTGGGCGAAGAACGGCGGAAACTGCCGGCACAACGAGCTGTACTGGACCGGCGCCGACTGGTGGGGGCTGGGACCGGGCGCGCACAGCCACGTCGGCGGGGTGCGCTGGTGGAACGTCAAGCATCCGGCGGCGTACGCGAAACGCCTGGCCGCCGGCGAGTCACCGGGCCATGGGCGGGAGCTGCTGACCGACGAGGACCGGCACATGGAGGACGTGATGCTCCGGGTGCGGCTGCGCGAGGGCATCCCGCTCGACCGGGTGGACCGGGCGGGCGCCGCACAGGCTCTGGAGGACGGTCTGCTGGACCCGGAGGCTTACCGGGCCGGGCGGCTGGTGCTGACCCTGCGCGGACGGCTGCTGGCCGACGCAGTGATCCGCGACGTGTTGTGAGGCGCGCCGGACCGTGCCCGGCGCGTCCGGGGTCACTTGATGATCGAGATGTTCAAGGGGTAGCGGAACGGCTGGTTGCCGGTCGCCTTGAACCCGGCGATCAGGGGCACGATCCAGGCGATCAGCCAGGCCACGGGGACGATGACGAAACCGACGAGGACGCACATCAGGAAGTAGCCGAGCACGGTGATGATCGACCAGAGGATCTGGAAGTTCAGGGCCTGCGCCGCCTCGGCGCGGACCGCCGGCGACTGGCTGCCCCGCGACAGGAACGCGATGAGCGGCATCACCCAGCCGAGCGTGCTGCCGGTCAGGAACGCCAGGAGTGCGCTGATGAAGTGGGTCAGCTGGATCCAGCTGCGGTCGTCGGCCGCCGGGGGTGGCGGGTATCCGTACCCGTAACCCGGCTGCTGGTAGCCCGGCGGCGGTGGTGGCGGGGGCGGATAGCCGCCGGCGCCGGAGGTCGGCGGGATGTACGGCGGAGGTGGGAAGTCCCCGGGATTGCCGTCACCGGAGGGACGAGGCGGTTCGATCATGGTGACACGCTAGATCCGCTGCTCACTCCGGCTGAGCCCGCCCTCCCCGGCACGTCTGCACCCGGTCCTACTTTCGATCATCGCGTAGCTGCCCGGCGCGACGTAGACTGGCACTCTATCCGCGGGAGTGCCAGTCAGGGGGAGGGGTCATATGAGTCTGGATGACCGCAAGCTCGAGGTGCTCCGGGCGATCGTCGAGGACTACGTCGAGACCCGGGAGCCGGTCGGCAGCAAGGCTCTCGTGGAGCGCCACCAGCTCGGCGTCTCGCCGGCCACGGTCCGCAACGACATGGCCGTGCTGGAGGAGGAGGGCTACATCCGGCAGCCGCACACCAGTGCCGGCCGGGTGCCCACCGACGCCGGTTACCGGCTCTTCGTCGACCGGTTGACCCGGATCAAGCCGCTCAGCCCGGCCGAGCGCCGTGCGATCGAGCGTTTCATGGTGGGCGCGGTCGACCTCGACGACGTGGTGCACCGCACTGTCCGGTTGCTGGCTCAGCTCACCCGGCAGGTCGCCGTGGTGCAGTATCCGAGCCTGTCCCGCTCCGCTGTGCGCCATCTGGAACTTGTCCCGATTTCCACCACCCGGCTGATGTTCGTGATGATCACCGACACCGGCCGGGTCGAGCAGCGCCTGGTGGAGATGCCCGGCCCGCTCCCGCCCGAGGACGTCTGGGAGCTGCGGCGCCGGGTCAACGAGAAACTTGCTGGTCAGCGACTCGCCGACGCGCCGCCTCTGGTGCAGAACCTGGTCGACGAGTGCGCGCCCGAGCGCCGCGGCGACATGGCCTGTCTCGCCTCGGTGCTGCTGGAGACCCTCGTCGAGCGCAGTGAGGAGCGCCTCGCGCTGGCGGGTACTGCCAACTTGACACGCGGCGGTGTGCTGGACTTCCAGGGCACGCTGCGCCCCGTCCTCGAAGCCCTCGAGGAGGAGGTCATCCTGCTCAAGCTCATCGGCGACCTCGAGCCCAGCACCACCCGGGTCCGGATCGGCGACGAGAACGAGATCGACAACCTGCGGTCCGCGTCCGTGGTGAGCAGCGGTTACGGACCGGGTGCGACGATCGTTGGTGGGCTCGGTGTGCTGGGCCCGACCCGCATGGATTACCCGGGCACCATCGCTACTGTTCGTGCAGTGGCACGCTACGTTGGCGACCTGTTGGCACAGAATTGACGGATTCGCGCAGACGATTGAGGACTCCAAACCCCGTGGCCAAGGACTACTACGGAATTCTCGGTGTGAACCGGGAAGCCACCGACGACGAGATCAAGCGCGCCTACCGCAAACTGGCTCGGCAGTATCACCCGGACATCAACCCGGATCCCGAGGCGCACGAGAAGTTCAAAGAGATCAACGCGGCGTACGAGGTGCTGTCCGACGACCAGAAGCGGCAGATCGTCGACCTCGGCGGTGACCCGCTCGCGCCCGGCGGCGGTGGCCCCGGCGGCGGTCCCGGTGGCGCCGGCCCGTTCGTCGGCTTCCAGGACATCATGGACGCGTTCTTCGGCACCGCGGCCGGCGGCGGCTCGCGGGGCCCGCGACCACGCACCCGGCCCGGCGCCGACGCGATCCTGCGCCTCGAACTCGACCTGGTGGAGACCGCGTTCGGGGTCGAGGCCCCGATCACCGTCGACACCGCGGTCCTCTGCACCCAGTGCTCCGGCGCCGGCACCGCGCCCGGCACCCACCTGGCCACCTGCGAGGTCTGCGCCGGCCGCGGCGAGGTCCAGTCGGTGCAGCGCACCTTCCTCGGCCAGGTCGTCTCGTCGCGTCCCTGCGCCAACTGCCAGGGCCACGGCACGGTCATCCCGAGCCCCTGCCCGACCTGCGCCGGCGACGGCCGCATCCGCACCCGCCGCTCACTCACCGTGAAGATCCCGGCGGGCGTCGAGGACGGCATGCGCATCCGCCTGGCCCAGCAGGGCGAGGTCGGTCCCGGCGGCGGCACCGCAGGCGACCTCTACGTGGAGATCCACGAGCGGCCGCACGACGTCTACTCGCGCAAGGGCGACGACCTGCACTGCCGGGTCACCCTTCCGATGACCGCCGCCGCGCTCGGCACCCGGATGACCATCAAGACCCTCGACGGCGAGGAGAACATCGAGGTCAAGCCGGGCACGCAACCGGCCAGCACGCTGCGCATCCGCGGCAAGGGCGTGCCGCACCTGCGCGGCCAGGGCCGCGGCGAGCTCTACGTGCACCTCGACGTCAAGACGCCGACCAAGCTCACCGCCGACCAGGAGCGCATGCTGCGCGAGTTCGCCAAGACCCGCGGCGAGGACGTGGCGGAGCTGAGCAAGCAGGGCGGCTTCTTCAGCCGCATGCGAGACGCTTTCAACGGCCATTGATCGTACGGTGACGGGCCGCTCCGCCGAATCCTGACCGTCACCGGGAGTCCGCGCGAGGCAGGCCGGTGGTCCCGGCCTCCAGCGCGGCCGCCGGGCTTGAGCAGGTGGGCGGCCCGCCCGGTACCGTGCGGGTGTGTCCGCACCGCTGTTCCTGGTCGAGAATCTGCCCGCCGGCTCGTCGTTCACGCTCGACGGGCCGGAAGGCCACCATGCCGCCACCGTGCAGCGGCTCCGCGTGGGTGAGGCGCTGATCCTCGCCGACGGGCGGGGCGGCACCGCCCGGGGCGAGGTGACCTCGGTGGGCCGGGGCAGCGTGGAACTGATGATGCTCAGCTGGGCCGAGGAGCCGGCCGCCGATCCGCGGCTGGTGGTGGTCCAGGGCATCGCCAAGGGCGACCGGGGCGAGCTGGCCGTGCAGGCGATGACCGAGACCGGTGTGGACGAGATCCTGCCGTGGGCGGCGTCCCGTTCGGTGGCGCAGTGGCGGGGCGACCGCGGTGTCAAGGCGCGCGACAAGTGGGCGGCGACCGCGCGGGAGGCGGCGAAACAGGCCCGGCGCTCCTGGCTGCCGCAGGTCGCCGGCGACCCGGACTGCTCGACGAAACAGGTGACCGCGCGGATCGCCGGCGCCGCGGCCGCCTACGTGCTGCACGAGGAGGCGGCCGACCGGCTGACCGCGGTGCCGCTGCCCGACTCGGGGGAGATCGTGCTGGTGGTCGGCCCGGAGGGTGGGATCAGCGACGCGGAGCTGACCGCCTTCCAGGAGGCCGGAGCCGTCGCCGTCCGGCTCGGTGAGGCCGTTCTGCGCACCTCGACCGCCGGCGTCGCCGCCCTCGCCGTGCTCTCCACCCGTCTCGGCCGCTGGTAGCCGCCCCGCCGCCCGCCACTCGCCGGCCCCTCCGCTCGCGATCTTGTGGGGTCCCGGTGCACCGGGGAACTCGACAAGATCGCGAACCGAGGAGAGCGGCGAGGCAGGCGGGTCAGCTCAGGGTGATCTGGGCGGAGAGCCGGTCGTCGTCGATCGCGTGCGCGGCGGTCACCGTGTAGGTGCCCGGGACGGTACGCCAGCCCCCGTCCCATACCTGGAAGGCGCGCTCCGGCAGCGGGATCCGGACGGTGACCGTCTCGCCCGGGCCGGCCTGCACGTTCGCGAAGCCGGCCAACCACCGCTGCGGCCGCTCGACCGGGCTGTCGCCGCCGGAGAGGTACACCTGCACGACCTCACGCCCGGTGCGCTCGCCGGTGTTCGTCAGCGTGACGACCGCTTCGGTCGTGGTGACGCTGAGTTCCCCGTACGCCCAGGTGGTGTAGCCAAGACCGTGACCGAAAGCGAACAGCGGCGTGGCCGCCGAGCGCAACCACCCGCGGTAGCCGACGAAGATGCCCTCGTCGTAGCCGAGCGCGCCGCCCGCCGGCTGCACCTCGAGGACCGGGCAGTCCTGCTCGTCGCGCGGCCAGGTGGTCGGCAGGCGGCCGCCCGGCTCCGCGACGCCGAGCAGCACATCGGCGAGCGCGGCGCCGGCCTCCTGCCCGGGGAACCAGGTGAGCAGCACCGACGCCACCTCGCCGGACCACGGCAGCAGCACCGGCGAGCCGGCGTTGACCACCACGACGGTCCGCGGGTTCGCCGCCGCGACCCGGGACACCAGCTCGTCCTGCCGGCCGGGCAGCGCGAGCGACGTCCGGTCGAAGCCCTCCGACTCGACCTGCTCGGTGGTGCCGACCACGATCACCGCGACATCCGAGCGTGCGGCCAGCTCGACCGCTTCGGCGATCAGGCCGTCCTCGTCCGGGCCGGGTGCGCGGTGACCCAGCGTGGTCGACACCGAATGCGCCATGCCCGGCTCGAAGGTTTGGCGCAGCACGACCGGTACCGGCACGCCGGCCGGCAGCGTCACCGTGAACCGCTGCTCCCGCGGGTGCAGCAGCAGATCGGCGCGACCGGTGCCGGGCGGGTGCAGCGAGCCCTGGTAGAGCTTCTCGGCGCCGACGGTCAGCTCGAACGCGCCGAACCCGGAGATCGCCAGGACGTGCTCGCCGTCCGTCTCCGGGGTCAACTCGGTGCGCAGCTCCAGGCTGGTGACGTGCGCGACGTCCAGGCCGCCGGGCAGGTCGCCGATCCAGCGGACGGTCGCGGTCTCCACCCCGAACTCGTGGTCCTCGATCCGGAAAGTGAACGGCGCCCAGTCCGGGCCCTGCGCGGGCGGCAGGAACGGGCGGGGGTCGGCCCCGATCGCGTAGGCCACGTCGACGCCGGGCAGCGCCGCCCGGATCCCGTCCAGCGGGGAGATCACGTGCTGCGGGGTGACCTGGGCGCTGCCGCCGCCGAGCACCCGGGCGTCGGTCGCCAGCGCGCCGATCACCGCGACCCGGCTCAGCGTGCCGGCGTCCAGTGGCAACGCCGCGTCCTCGTTGCGCGCCAGCACGAACGAGCGGACCGCCACCTCGTGCGTCACCGCCACGCCGTCCTCGTCGAGCGGGACGTCCACGGCCGGCAGACCCTCCAGGGCACCGGTCCGTGCGGCGAGCCGCAGCACCCGGCGTACCTTGTCATCGATCAGTTCCTCGGCCACCTGGCCGGAGCGGACCGCCTCGACCAGCTTCGGCCCCCAGGGGTTGTCCATCGCCGGCATGGCGATGTCCAGCCCGCCGGTCGCGGCCGCGACCGTGTCCCGGGCGGCCCGCCAGTCCGAGACCACCGCCCCGTCGAAGCCCCACTCCCGCTTCAGGATCTCGTCCTGGATGCGCCCGTTCGAGGCCATCGGTGCGCCGTTCACCCCGTTGTAGGCGCTCATCACACCCCACCCGCCGGCCTCGGCGACCCGCTCGAAGGGCGCCAGGTAGAGCTCGCGCAGGGCTCGTTCGGGGATCTGGACGTCCACGGTCATCCGGTCGGTCTCGAAGTCGTTACCCACCAGGTGCTTCACCGTGGTGCCCACGCCGTGCGACTGGACGCCGGCCACGAAACCGGCCGCGATCTCGCCGGTGAGCAGCGGGTCCTCGGAGTAGCACTCGAAGTGCCGGCCGCCCAGCGGGGTGCGGTGCAGGTTCACCGTCGGGCCGAGCAGCAGGTGCACACCCTTGCGCCGGGACTCCTGCCCGAGCAGCCGGCCGGCGCGTTCGGCCAGCGCCACGTCCCAGCCGGCCGCCAGCGCGGTCGGGCTGGGCAGCGCCACCGACGGGTCGTCGGGGGTGTAACCGGTGCCGCGTACGCCGACCGGGCCGTCCGACATGACCAGGGACCGCAGACCGATCCGCGGGATCGCCGGCAGCGACCAGAAGTCCTGTCCGGTCAGCAGGGACACCTTCTCCTCGAGGCTCAACTGCTGGATCAGCTTCTGGAGAAAGTGTTCGATTTCGGTCATGAGAGCGCTCCCAAACTATGCTCGGTGGATCCGCCGTTCATTCAACAGCCAGCCCCTAAGATCCGACAGGTGGAAACCTCCTGCCTTTTCTGCCGCATCGTGGCCGGCGAGATCCCGGCGACCGTCGTGCACCGCACCGAGACCACCCTCGCCTTCCGCGACATCGACCCCAAGGCTCCCACCCACGTGCTGGTCATCCCGGTCGCCCACCATGCCGACGTGATCGCCCTCGCAGCCGACCCGGGTGCCGCTGCCGACGTGCTGGCCGCCGCGGCCGCCGTCGCCGAGCAGGAGGGCCTGGGCGACGGGTTCCGGGTGATCTTCAACACCGGGCCGCACTCCGGTCAGGAGGTCTTCCACGTCCACGCGCACGTCCTCGGCGGCGCGCCACTCGGCCCCATGCTGGCCGGTCGGTGAGCGCCCTCGCCCGGTACGAGCGGGCCGCGCGCCGAGCCCAGGCGGACGGGCGCATCCCGGCCCTGTCCGTCGCCCTGCACCGCGCCGACCGGGAGCCCTGGGTCTTCACCGTCGGCGAGTCCGGCACCCCGGGCCGGGCGCTCGGTCCCGGCAGCCGGTTCCGGATCGGCTCGGTCACCAAGACGTTCACCGCGGTCCTGGTCATGCAGGCCCGCGACGAGGGGCTGCTCGACCTGGACGCGCCGGTCTCGGCGTACCTCGACGTCCCCGCGCACGGCGACGCCACATTGCGCCGGCTCCTGTCGCACACCGCCGGCTACCAGCGCGAGCCGTACGGCGACGTGTGGGACACGCTGATCACCCCGGACGCCGGCCGGCTGCTCGCCGAGCTCGACCGGGCCGAACGGGTGCTGCCCAACGCGCGCCGGTTCCACTACTCCAACCTGGGGCTCGCGGTGCTCGGCCAGCTCGTCGCCAAGCTGCGCGGCGGCAGCTGGGCGGAGATCCTCACCGAACGGATCCTCACCCCGCTCGGCCTGGGCGACACCACGGTCGAGACCCCGGCCGGGGCGGTCGTGGGGTATCTGGTCGACGCGTACTCCGACGCGGCCCGCCCGGAACCGCCGGTCGACCTGGCCGGCGTGGCCCCCGCCGCCCAGCTCTGGAGCACCGCGGCCGACATGGCGAAATGGGCGGCCTTCCTGGCCGATCCGCACGGCGTCGACCCGGCCGGCCGGGTCCTCACCCCGGCCACCCTCGACGAGATGCGCTGGCCGCTCACCCCCACCGACGAGGCGCTCTGGGGCGCCGGGTTCGGCCTCGGCCTGATTCTGGTCCCGGAGCCGAAACGGGTGATGCACGTCGGCCACGACGGCGCCATGCCCGGTTTCCTGGCCGGCGTCTACGGCCGGCGCGGCGGCGAGGGCAACCCGGGCGCGCTGGGCTGCGCGGTGCTCGGCTCCTCCGGCACCGCCGGGCAGACCAACGAGCTGGTCCACGAGCTGCTCCGGCTCGCCGTCGAACTCGACCCGGCCGACATCAGGCCGTGGCGGGCGGCGCCGCCCGCGCCGGTCGCCTACCGGTCGGCGCTGGGCCGCTGGTGGAGCGAGGGATCCGAGTTCGTGTTCGGCTGGCACGACGGGCAGCTGCAGGCCCGGGTCGCCGAGGCGCCGGCCGACCGGCCGCCGGCGGTCTTCGAACCGCTGCCGGACCGGCCCGACGTGCTGCGTACCGTCTCCGGGCGGGAGGCCGGGGAGCTGCTCCGGCTCACCCGCGACGCCGGGGGCTCGGTGGTCCGGATGCACTGGGCGACGTACCGCTTCACCCGGCTGCAGGAAGGCTTCGACGGCGGGCCCGCCTCGTCCGGCCCGGAGCCTGCTCCGGGCGGGTGATCTGCGGGGTGGCGTGGGCGATAATGGCATCGGCGGGCGGGCGGGGGAGCGGATAGGATGGCACGATCCTTTCGACGCTTATTTAGAGAGCAGGTGGCGGAGGCCCGCAGGGCCGCCCTATGACCGGTACGCCGAACCCTTCCAGCACGGGCTCGTCCAGCCCGGTGCGGGCGCAGACCAAGATCTCGGTGAGTGACCCGAAGATCATGGTGAACCTGCTCGGCGCCAAGGACGAGATCCTCCGTCTCATCGAGCGGTCACTCGACAGTGACGTGCACGTTCGCGGCAACGAGATCACCATCACCGGTGAGCCGGCCGAGAACGCCACTGCCGAGCGGCTCTTCTCCGAGTTGATCGAGCTGATCGAGAAGGGGGAGACGCTCAGCGTCGACGCGGTCCGCCGCACCCTCGCGATGCTCGAGGCCAACACCACCGAGCGCCCGGCCGAGGTGCTCACTCTCAACATCCTGTCCCGGCGCGGGCGCACCATCCGGCCCAAGACGCTCGGGCAGAAACGCTACGTCGACGCCATCGACGAGAACACCATCGTCTTCGGCATCGGCCCCGCTGGTACCGGTAAGACGTATCTGGCGATGGCCAAGGCGGTGCAGGCGCTGCAGGCCAAGCAGATCAACCGGATCATCCTGACCCGGCCGGCGGTCGAGGCGGGGGAGCGGCTCGGCTTCCTGCCCGGCACCCTGACCGAGAAGATCGATCCTTACCTGCGGCCGCTTTACGACGCGCTGCACGACATGCTCGACCCGGAGTCGATCCCGCGCCTGATGGCGGCCGGGACGATCGAGGTCGCGCCGCTGGCGTACATGCGCGGCCGCACGCTCAACGACGCGTTCATCATTCTGGACGAGGCGCAGAACACCACGCCCGAGCAGATGAAGATGTTCCTGACCCGGCTCGGCTTCGGGGCGAAGATCGTGGTGACCGGTGACGTCACCCAGGTCGACCTGCCCGGCGGCACCAGCAGCGGCCTCAAGGTGGTGCGGGAGATCCTGCGCGACGTGGAGGACGTGCACTTCGCGGAGCTGTCCAGCTCCGACGTGGTGCGGCACCGGCTGGTCGCCGAGATCGTCGACGCGTACGCGCGGTTCGACGCCGTTCAGGAACAACAGGCAGCACAATCCGTTCACGCCGTGCCGGGCCGGACCGCCACTGGTGGCCGGTCGTCGGGGCGCAGGCGCTAGTCGCAAGGGGTAATCGCACCACTATGTCCATCGAGATCGCCAACGAGTCGGGAGTCGAGGTCGACACCGACGCGATCCTCGCGGTTGCCCGGCACGCCCTGGACGAGATGGGGGTCAACCCCCTCGCCGAGCTGTCGATCCTGCTGGTCGACATCGACTACATGGCCGAGCTGAACCATCGGTGGATGGGCGGGGACGGCCCCACCGACGTGCTGGCGTTCCCGATGGACGAGGGCAGTGTCGACCACGGTCCCGGCGAGTCCGGGACCGGTGAGCCGGCCCTGCTCGGTGACATCGTGCTGGCGCCCGAGGTGGCGGCGAAACAGGCCGCCGTCGCCGGGCACTCCGCCGCGGACGAGCTGCACCTGCTCACCGTGCACGGCGCGCTGCACCTGCTCGGCTACGACCACGCCGAGCCGGACGAGGAGCGGGAGATGTTCGCCCTGCAGAACAAGCTTCTGCAGAGCTGGCGCGCCGGCCGCAAGGCCGGCTAACCGTGGACCCCGCCGATCAGCTCGCGGCCGGCTCCGCCGTGTCGGCGGGCCTGCCGGACCTGCAACTGATCATCGTCGCGGTGCTGCTGGTGCTGCTGGCCGGCCTGGCGTCGATGGCCGACGCCGCGCTGGCCACGGTGTCGCCGGCCCGGGCGGCCGAACTGGCTCGGGAGGGACGGCGCGGCGCGGGTGCGCTGGCCGCGGTCGCCTCCGACGTGGTGCGCCACGTCAACCTGCTCCTGCTGCTGCGGCTGCTCTGCGAGCTGACCGCGACGACCATGGTGGCGCTGGTCGCGGTGGACACCTGGGGCGTCGGCTGGCGGGCCGCGCTGGTGGCCGCCGGTGCGATGACGCTGGTCAGCTTCGTGGTGGTCGGGGTCGCCCCGCGGACGGTGGGGCGGCAGCACGCGTACGCGGTGGGCCGCGCGACCGCCCCGCTGGTGCGCTGGCTGGGCAAGGTGCTGAACCCGCTGGCCAGCCTGCTGATCCTGATCGGCAACGCGGTGACGCCCGGCAAGGGCTTCCCGGAGGGGCCGTTCGGCAGCCAGGTGGAGCTGCGGGAGCTGGTCGACCTGGCCGAGCAGCGGGGCGTGGTGGAGCACGGCGAGCGCGAGATGATCCACTCGGTGTTCGCGCTGGGTGACACGATCGCCCGTGAGGTGATGGTCCCGCGCACCGAGATGGTGTGGATCGAGGCGCCGAAGACGCTGCAGCAGGCGCTCTTCCTCTTCCTGCGGTCCGGCTTCTCGCGGATCCCGGTGATCGGCGAGACCGTCGACGACGTGCTGGGCCTGCTCTATCTGAAAGACGTGATCCGCCGCACCCAGTCGGGTGACCCGGAGGCGACGGCGCAGGCGGTGGCGGACGCGATGCGCCCCGCCACGTTCGTGCCGGAGTCGAAACCGGTCGACGACCTGCTGTCCGAGATGCAGGCGGCCCGCAACCACCTGGTGATCGTGGTGGACGAGTACGGTGGCACCGCCGGCCTGGTGACGATCGAGGACATCCTCGAGGAGATCGTCGGCGAGATCACCGATGAGTACGACGTGGAGCGCCCGCCGATCGAGCACCTCGAGGACGGCGCGGTCCGGGTGGCCGCCCGGCTGCCGATCGAGGACCTCGGCGAGGTGTTCGGGGTCGAGTTGCCCGCCGACGAGGTGGAGACGGTCGGTGGTCTGCTGGCGCAGACGCTGGGCCGGGTGCCGATCCCCGGCGCCAAGGCGGAGGTGTGCGGCCTGCACCTGACCGCGGAGGGCGCCACCGGGCGGCGGAACCGGATCGACTCGGTGCTGGTGCGCCGGGTGGAGCCCGACCCGCCTTCCGAGCAGGCCGATGAGAACGTTGCCGAGACTGAGGAAAGACAACCCGCAGATGCCTGAGCAAACCTTCGACGCCACCCCCGTACCGAGCGCCGGCGGCGCCGCGCTGAGCGCCGAGGACGCCAAGCTCGTCACCCTGGCACGCAGCTCACGCGCCCGGGTGGGCGCGGTCGAGGGAGCAGCGGTACGCGATCAGGACGGCCGGACCTACGCGGCGGCCTCGGTGGCGCTGCCCAGCCTGCCGCTGACCGCGTTGCAGCTGGCCGTGGCGCAGGCGGCGTCGGCCGGGGCGAGCCGGCTGGAGGCGGCCGCGGTGGTGACCGAGGCGTCGACGCTGGACGGCGCGGGCTACGCGGCGGTGCGTGACCTCTCCGCCGACGCGCCGGTGCACGTGGCCGGGCCGAACGGCTCGCTGCTCGGCACGGTCACCTCCTGATGGCGGCGGAGAGCGGCGCCCAGGGGCCGGACGAGCGCCGGTTGACGGCGGGGGAGCGCAACGAGCTGCGCCGGCAGGAGCGCCGGGCGGCACGGCGGGCCGGGGAGCAGGGCGAGCAGCAGCAACAACAGCAGCCGTCGCAGCAGCGGGCGCGCAAGCCGCGCCACTCGCGGGGTGGGAAGTCCGCGGCGCCGGAGCGGCCGGCTGCGCGTACCGAGAATCAGAAAGTGCACCGGCACAAGGCCGCGCGTGCCGCCAAGGCCGAGGATGGGGTCTACCGGGCCGGTTTCGCCTGTTTCGTCGGCCGGCCCAATGCCGGCAAGTCGACGCTGACGAACGCCATCGTCGGGCAGAAGATCGCGATCACCTCGAACAAGCCGCAGACCACCCGGCACGTCATCCGCGGCATCCTGCACCGGCCGGACTCCCAGCTGGTGCTGGTCGACACGCCCGGTCTGCACCGGCCGCGGACGCTGCTCGGTGAGCGGCTCAACGACCTGGTCCGCGAGACGTGGAGCGAGGTCGACGTGATCGGGGTGTGCTTCCCGGCGGACGAGCCGATCGGGCGTGGCGACCGGTTCATCTCGACCGAGATCAGCGCGCTCAAGGCCACCGTGATCGCCGTGGTGACGAAGGTCGACCTGGTCGATCCGGCCACCCTGGCCGAGCGGCTGCTCGCTGTCTCGCAGCTCTACGACTTCGCCGAGATCATCCCGGTCAGCGCGGTCTCCGGGCATCAGGTGGAGAACCTGACCGACGTGATGGTGAGTTACCTGCCGGAGTCCCCGCAGTTGTACCCGGACGACGTGCTGACCGACGAGCCGGAGCAGGTGCTGATCGCGGAGCTGATCCGGGAGGCGGCTCTCGAGGGCGTACGGGACGAGCTGCCCCACTCGATCGCGGTGCTGGTCGAGGAGATGATGGTCGAGGGGAAGCTGACCAAGATCTACGCGGATCTCTACGTGGAGCGGGACAGTCAGAAGTCGATCGTGATCGGGAGCCGCGGCGCCCGGCTCAAGGAGGTCGGCTCACGTGCCCGCGCGGAGATCGAGGAGCTCATCGGCGGCAAGGTTTATCTGGATCTTCACGTCCGGGTCGCCAAGGAGTGGCAGCGAGATCCGAAGCAACTTCGTAAACTCGGTTTTTAAATCGATATTTGGACATTCTCTGACTATGGGATAGTTCACCGGGGTTTGCGCTTTTCGCCGGAACGCGGGTAACACCTTCACCCATGCGGAACCGGTACTTGGACCTCCTGCGCGCCGTGGCCACCGTTCGGGTGGTGATCTATCACCTGACCGGCTGGACTGCGCTCACCATCGTCTTCCCCGCCATGTCGGTGATGTTCGCGCTGGCCGGCTCGCTGATGGCGGCGTCGCTGGACCGGTTCGGGACGTGGGCGGTGGAACGCCGGCTGCGCCGCCTCCTCCCATCGCTCTGGGTGATCGCCCTGATCGCGGTGCCGGCCATGCTGGTGGCCGGTACCGCGTGGGACGTACGCCTCCTGCTCTGGGGTTTCCCGATCGTCGACCCGGAAGCCACCGGCTGGTGGATGCAGTCGCTGAGCCACGCCTGGTACCTGCGGGACTTCCTCTGGCTGGTGCTGCTCTCCCCGCTCGCGCTGCCGCTCTTCCGGCGTTTTCCGCTCGCCACCGTGCTGACCCCGTACGTGGCGCTGGCCGTCCTGGAACTGGGCGGCTTCACGGTGCCCCCGGTCGCGCGCGACCTGGCCCTGTACGGCGGCGCCTGGCTGCTCGGCTTCGCCCACCACGACGGTCACCTCAGCCGGCTCGGCCGCAAGCGCCTGCTCGTCATGGCCGGGGTCCTGGCGGTGCCCGCGGCGGCGTGGGTCCTCACCCATCCCGGGCCGCGGGGGTACGACCTCAACGACATCCCGCTCGGCAACGCCCTCTGGTCGGCGGCGTTCATCCTGGTCGCGCTCGGCTTCGCACCGATGGTCCGGGAACACCGGGTGCTGACCGTGCTGAACGCCCGGGCGCTGACCATCTACCTCTGGCATGTGCCGCTGATCGTCGCGGTCACCCAGGTGGGCGCGCACTTCGGACTGCCGGTGCACGGGTTCGCCGGCATCGGCTGGCGGACCGTGGTGGTCTTCCTGCTGCTCGGTGTGGTGATCGCCGCGGTCGGCTGGGTGGAGGACTGGGCAGCCGGCCGCCGGCCGACCCTGGTGCCGGGCCGGCCGGTGCCGGTGCCGGTCTCCCCGGCACCGGCCCAGCAGCCCGCGCTCAGCTCCAGCGTGGCGCTCTAGCGGGGCACCACGGTGAGGTCGCCGCTGCGGGTGCGCAGGTCCAGCGTGTGCTTCGCCTTCGGGTCGTCGATCACGCCGTGCAGGGTCTCGTCGCCGCTGCCGGTGTCGGTGCGCACCCGGTAACTGCCCTCGGGCACCATCAGATCCAGGTTGCCGCTGGTCACCGTGGCCGTGACCGAGGCGGGGACGGCCAGGCCCAGGTGCGTGTCACCGGACGAGCTGCGGGCGGTGATCGGGCCGGACACGTTCAGGGCGGTCAGGTCGCCGGAGGTGCACTCCAGGTTGACCTCGGGGGCGCCGTCCACCGCGAGGTCGCCGGAGGTGGCCCGGATCGCGACCTTGCCGGTGGCGTCGCGTACTCCGACGTCGCCGGAGGTCAGCTTCAGGTCGACCGGGCCCACCCGCTCCAGCATGACGTCGCCGGAGTGCAGGTCGCCGCGGACGGTCACCCCGGCGGGGGCCTTGATCTCGTATCGGGTGCGGCAGTCGCGGCCGCAGTCGGTGGGCAGCGTCAGGACCGCCCCGGAGAGCTTGTGCGCCTCGCCGGCGTTGGTCCCGCCGCGGACCACCCGCTTGATCACGGTCTCGGTCCCGGTTGCTGTGGTGACCGTCACGTCGGCGTTGCCGCCGGTCAGGACGATCTCGCTGATCTTCGACTGCACGACGTCGTCGAAGGTCATCTCGGCGCCCACCGCGCCGTCACAGCCGGCCAGGGCGAGGAGCGTGGCGGCGGCAAGGGCAACGGCAACTCGTCGGGTCATGACCTGACGCTATTTCTTGGGTCGCTCAGGCACCATCAGTCCCGTCCCCGAGCCGACCCTGAGATCCGGGTCAGGGTATGTCGTAGGTACCGGGCAGAATGACGGGGTGACCGCCGGATACCGACGCCAGCTCTACCGCGACGACGCGGTGGTGCTGCGCGTGCAGAAACTCGGCGAGAGCGACCGGATCGTCACCCTGCTGACCCGGCGGCACGGCCGGCTGCGCGCGGTCGCCCGGGGCGTGCGCCGCACCAGCTCGCGCTTCGGCGCCCGGCTGGAGCCGTTCGGCCACATCGACCTGCAGCTCGCCGGCTCCCCCGAGGGGGTGGGCAGCTCGCTGCACTCGGTCAGCCAGGTCGAGGCGGTCGCGCTGTTCGGCAAGAGCTTCCTCACCGACTACCCGCGATACACCGCGGCCAGCGCGATCTGCGAGACCGCCGAGCGGCTCACCCCGGTCGAGCGGGAGCCCGCGCTGCGCCTCTTCCAGCTCACCCTGGGTGCGCTCAAGTCGCTCGCGGCCGGCGAGCACGCCGGCAGCCTGGTGCTGGATGCGTATTTGTTGCGTGCCATGGCCTTCGCCGGCTGGGCGCCCGCCGTCACCGAGTGCGCCGTCTGCGGCACCCCCGGGCAGCACGCCGCCTTCGCCGTGCCGGCCGGCGGCGCGGTCTGCCCGGACTGCCGTCCGCCCGGCGCCGCCCACCCCAGCCCGGTCACCCTGACCCTGATGGCCGCCCTGACCCACGGCGACTGGGCGTTCGCGGACGCCACCGAGCCGCCGGTGCGGCGCGAGTGCAGCGGCCTGGTCGCCGCACACCTGCAATGGCACATGGAGCGGGCGCTGCGCTCGCTCCCGCTTGTCGATCGACGGGAGTTGAACCCTTGAGCCCGCGTCCGCCCACCCCGCACATCTCCGGTGCCCGGCCACCCAAGCTGCCGCCCGCCGCGGTCCCACGTCACGTGGCGATCGTGATGGACGGCAACGGCCGCTGGGCCAAGGAGCGGGGCCTGTCCCGGACCAAGGGGCACGAGCAGGGGGAGTATTCGCTCTTCGACACGATCGAGGGCGCCATCGAGATGGGCATCCCCTATCTCTCGGCGTACGCGTTCTCCACCGAGAACTGGAAGCGTTCCCCCGAGGAAGTGCGGTTCCTGATGGGCTTCAACCGGGACGTGATCCGGCGCCGCCGCGACCAGCTGGTCGACCTCGGCGTCCGGGTGGTCTGGTCGGGGCGGGCC
The DNA here is from genome assembly GCF_036053395.1 of Actinoplanes sp. NBC_00393. Lineage (NCBI taxonomy): Bacteria > Bacillati > Actinomycetota > Actinomycetes > Micromonosporales > Micromonosporaceae > Actinoplanes > Actinoplanes sp. NBC_00393. The sequence goes on from NZ_CP107942.1 coordinate 9,985,692, forward strand.
GGGCGGCTGTGGAAAAGCGTGATCTCCGAGCTGCAGACCGCCGAGGAGATGAGCCGGCAGAATTCGACGCTCACCCTGCAGTTCTGCGTCAACTACGGCGGTCAGGCCGAGATCGCGGACGCGGCGGCGGCGATCGCGCGGGACGTGGCGGCCGGCAAGCTCAAGGCCGACAAGGTCAACGAGAAGACGATCGCGAAGTACCTCTACCACCCCGAGATCCCGGAGGTGGACATGTTCCTGCGTCCCTCCGGCGAGCAGCGTACGTCGAATTTCCTGCTCTGGCAGTCGGCGTATGCGGAGATGGTCTACCTGGACACCCTCTGGCCCGACTTCGACCGCCGCCATCTGTGGTATGCGTGCGAGCTCTACGCTCAGCGCGACCGCCGCTTCGGCGGCGCCCTGCCCAACCCGGTCAGCCCGACCTGACCGGTCCGGCTCAGGCGGTGATGGCCCGGATCGCCGCGTCCGCGTCGGCCAGGTCGGGCAGCACGGTGTGCGCACCGGCGGCGATCAGGTCGGCCGCGGCGGTCGCGCCGGTCGCCACGCCGACCGCGACTGCGCCGTTCGCCAGCGCGGCCGTCACGTCGTTCACCGTGTCGCCGACCACCACCGGGCGGAAGGGCTCGCCGTACTTGGTGCGGGCCCGTTCCAGGCTGCGGCGGACCAGGGTGGCCCGCACACTGTCGTCGGTGCCGTAACCACCCACCTCGGCGTCGAACGACCCGGCCAGCCCGAACGCCGCGACCTTCACCGCGGCCACCTCCGGGACGTTGCCGGTGACCAGGGTCTGCACCACGCCCGGGTGGTCACCGAGGCGGCCCAGCACCTCGCGGACGCCCGGCATCAGCTCGCCCTGCTCGGCGAACTCGTGCTTGATCTCGTGAATGATCTGCACATACCGGGCGAAGAATCGCTCCGGCGTGCAGTCGGTCACCCCGTGCGAGGTGAAGACCTCGGCACAGATGTCCAGATCGGTACGCCCACCGAAGTTCGGCGTCGCCCGCCAGTCCACCCCGGTCACCTCGGTGAACGCCGACCTCCACGCCCGGGCCGCGACCCCGCCGCCGCGCAGCAGCGTGTAGTCGATGTCCCACATGACTAGCCGTCTCGTCACTGGTTCAGCACCCGCTCGATGTGTTCCACCTTGGCGGTCAGCGCGCCGGTGACACCCGGCCGCACATCGGCCTTGAGTGAGAGGCTGACCCGCGGCGAGACCGCCGCGACCGCGTCGACGGCCTGCTTGACGACGGCCATCACCTCGTCCCACTCACCCTCGATCGTGGTGAACATGGCATCGGTCCGGTTGGGCAGCCCGGAGGCGCGCACCACCCGGACCGCCTCGGCGACCGCGTCGCCGACGGAGTCCCCGCTCCCGATCGGCGTGACAGAGAAGGCAACCAACATCCCGCCATCCTCCCATTGAGTCGATCAATGCACGCGACTAGCCTAGGCGTAAGGCAACTAGGCGCACGCATCTGCGGGCATACAGTGGGGAGGTCGGCAGCAACCATGGGGGACCTGATGACCAATCATGAGGTCGATACGGACAGCGAGGTGTTGGCTGACGCCGCCGAGCTGTACGGGACGACCACCAAGGACGAGACCATCGTCGCCGCCTTGCGTGACGCTGCGGCTCGAGCGCGCCGTGGCCGGGCGCTCGACGAGTTGATGGAGATCGCCGCGACCGGTCAGTTCGACGAGTTGGTCGACAAGCGGAATCGGCCGTGGAAGAAGTGAGGTACCTGGTCGACACGAGCGCGCTCATCAGGTTGCTGCGCAACCCGGAGTTGAGCCGCGAATGGCGGCGGGAGATCACGGACGGATCTATCGCGACCTGCGCGATCACGGAGATCGAGCTGCTCTACACGGCGAAGTCGAGGGCTGACCGGGACCGGCAGGAGTCGCTGATCAGGGAAACGTTCGGCTGGGTGGTGATGCCCGACCGGGTCTTCAAGGAGGCCCGCGAGGTGCAGGAGGCGCTGACCGACAAGGGCACACATCGGTCAGCAGGCCCGGTCGACCTGCTGACCGCGGCGACAGCGGAGCAGCATGGGCTGACGCTGCTTCACTACGACGCCGACTTTCTCCAGGTGGCTGAGGTGACCGGGCAGCAGACTCGGTGGGTTGCCGAGGCCGGGACGATCGACTGACGGCAGGTGGGTCCGGGCGGAGCCCGGGCCCAGCGTTCGGCTATCCGTGGCGGGCGCGGAGCAGGGATGCGATTTCGGTGGCCAGGTGGGTGGAGGCTTCGATCTCGGCCTTGCGGATGGAGACGCTTTCCACGTTGAAGCCGTACGGCACGCCCAGGTGCTCGCAGAAGGTGGCGAGGTCGTTGGCGATCGCCACGCACTGGCGGTAGGACTCGGCGAGCGGGTCGGGGGCGTGCCGGATCGAGTTCTCCAGCCAGCGGGGCACGTCCACGCCGAGCCAGCGGACGAACTCCAGGGTCTTCAGGGAGCCGCACAGCGACAGGGTGAAGATGATCGTGCGGGGCTCGACGCCGCGGGTTCGGCACTCGTAGAAGTAGTCGGAGATCAGGTTCTTCGTCTCGTTGACGTGGTAGATCACCTGGGAGATGAAGAACGAGGTGCCGCGTTCCTGCTTGGCCAGCATGCGCAGGTGTTCGTCGCGCCGTTCGCCGATGACGACCGCGCCGAGCGGCAGGTCGGGGCGGGTCTCGGCGCGCAGCTCCTGGGCGCGGCGCAGGCCGGTGCGGACGACCTTGCTGCCGGACGAGGCTCCGACGAAGACGCCGAGAACGGAAGGGTCCGCGCCGGTCATCCAGGTGCGGAGCTCGTCCTCGGCGTACTTTCCGACGCAGCGGTAGATGATCACCGGCTGCCGCCAGCCGCTCAGGTACCCGGTGTAGTAGTGCGCCGGGTCGAGGGTCGGCAGGTACGGGAAGGGCCGCTCTTCCGGGTTGCGGTCGGACTCGTCGTCGATGTCGTACAGGATCAGGCCGTCGAGGTCGAGCCTGCTGAGCCGGTCGAGGGTGACCTCGGCGATCTCCTTGACCCGTTCCTCGGTGGCACTGCGCCGCGGCGGCGTGATGCTGAAGAGCAGCACGCCGCTGCAGGCCTCGGACAGTTGGTCGTGCAGACGCGGACGAGACATCCCACCACCCTAGGAAGCGCCCCGTCAGTGATCCGCACAGCAGGGGGTCGGTTCCCGCCTTTCGAACGGGACGAGCCGCCCACCGGCCGCCGGGGTGGCGACCAGGACCAGTTCGCCGCCGCGGAACTGTGGCCGGACGAAGTCGCCGGTCTCCACGACCGTGGACGGGTCGGCCGGCCCGGAGCCCAGCACCTCGACCCGGGAGATCGAGCTGCGTTGCAGGATTTCGCTGACGGTCAGCTCACCGGTCAGCCGTTCCACGCCGGGGAACCGGACTGCGCGCCCGGTCTGTCCCGAGGAAGCGGCGTCCGCGGCCGCGGCGAGGGACGGTTCGGTGCGGAAGGACGACGTGGTGAGGAGGCTGATCGCCACGTGCGGGTACGGCACGCTGACCAGGTGGGTGCAGGCCAGCACCGGCGCCGGCTGCAGCGATTGGATCCAGTGGTCGGCCTCGGCCAGGGTGCGGTGGCCGAGGCTGACCCCGATGATCCGCGAGGCGGAGCTCATCTAGGCAGGACCCAGATGGGGTTGGTGTAGAACCACAGGTCACCCCACGGGTCGGCGGAGCCGACCACATCGAGCTGGGGACCGTACGGGTCGACCGAGGCGCCGAGCAGACCGGGCTGGGTGCGGTTCCCGTCGGTGCCGCGTACCCGCAGGTAGAACGGCTTGTCGAGGCGTCCCAGGTCGTAGCTGAGCGAGATCCGCCCGCTGGTCCGCGAGACCTCGAACGACTTGACCACCCGGGTGTTCGGGGTGGTGAACGCGTCCTTGTCGGCGACCGGCCCGGTGACCGTGCCGACGATCACGTCGACCCGCTTGAGGACCGGGATGAAGCCGGCCCAGTTCGGGATGTCCTGCAGGTCGATGTCGAGGACCAGCTCGGTGGAGGTGCCCCGCTTGACCTGCAGCACGCCGCCGAGCGGCGTCCCGTTCGCGGAGCGGCGGTCACCGGCGACCCGGACCCGGGCGTCCAGGCCCTTGATCAGCCGGCCGTGGTCGACCCAGACGCGGCCCGCGCGCAGACCGTCCATGACCGCCTTGTACGAGAACGTCGACGCGCCCACGTTGGTCCGGCCGTAGTAGCCGGGCCAGAAGTCACCGGCCTGGGTGTTGATCGTGCCGGTGTAGACCGGGTCGTTGTACTTGCCGTTGGCGTTGAAGTCGCTGCCCGGCCCGCGGTCGGTCTGGTCCAGGTAGTTGACGTGGCTGTCCGAGTTGACGGTGATCCACCACGCCTTGCCCTCGGCGAGCAGGCTGTCCCAGAGGCCGCCGACGGTGGCGGTCATCCAGTCGAAGCCGCCCCAGGTGCGGTAGCTCTCCAGCGGGTAGCCGGCGAACGACGCGGCCGACGGGTTGTTGTCGTAGTAGCCGCGGGCGCCGCCGCGACCGTTCGGGGCCGGGATGCCGGCGGCCTGGTGGCCGGGCGCGCCCTCGAAGCCGACCGCGACGGTCGGGTCGGCGTCGCGCCAGTTGCGGATCTCGTGCGGCGAGTCGATGCCGCGCCGGGCCGGGTGGTTGGCGAAGAACAGCGCGCCGTCGATCTTGCGCTTGCGGACCTGCTCGCCGAGGAACTGGATGCCGGCGATCGCCATGGCCTCGTTCTGGGCGGCGGTGTTGGTGGTCGGCAGCAGCGAGCCGTCGTACGCGTTCTCGAACTGCTTGAGCACCTCCACCTCGTTCCTGCCCGGGTGCACGAAGACGGTGGCGTGCTCGGCGGCCGGGATGTTCCACTCCAGCCCCTGGAAGGTGAGCAGGCCGGGCAGCGAGGAGCGCGTCGCGACGATGTCCGGGTTGACCTTGTCCACACCGATCTTGGCGTGGGTGGCGCTGCCGTGGTCGGTGATGACGAGCCAGTCCAGCCCGTAGGCCTGCCCGTGCCGGGCCTGGTCGATCACCCGGTACTGGGCGTCCGAGCTGTACTGGGTGTGGATGTGGTGATCGCCGGCGAGCCACCGGAAGCCGCCCTTGGCCGTGCCGCCGCCGGCGCTGTCGTGGGTGTGCGGCAGCCCGGCTGCGGCGGCCGCGCCCGGGCGCGCCAGCACGGACGAGGCTGCGCCGGCGCCGAGCAGGCCGGCGCCGAGCAGGAAGCGGCGGCGGGACGCGTCGGACGACGAGAGCTCGGAAGTGGGAACCGAGAGGTCGAGGGCGTCCGGAAGGTCGCCCCCGACGGCGTCGGGAGAATGATGATGATCGTGGCCGTGACCCATGATCGTCACCCTGGTCCGAACAGGACAACAGCCGCTGGCGATCCCGTGACCGTCCGGCGAACGATCAGCCGACAATCGGCCGGAAAACACCCCACGCCACGGAGGCGGCCAGGATCGCGGCCGCGGCCACTCCGGCGCAGGCCAGCAGGGCGGTGTCCGCGGCGGTGAAGTGCTGCCGGCGCGCGTACGTCCGCGGTGTTCCCGAGTCGAAGCCGCGGGCGTCCATCGCCACCGCCAGCCGGACCCCGCGCCGCAGCGCGCCGACCAGAAGCGCGAACGCGGTCGAGGCGAAGAGCCGCAGCCTGGCCACCGGATTGCGGCCGGCGTCCACGCCGCGCGCGCGGCGGGCCAGGGTGAGCGCCCGCCACTCCTGCGCCAGCAGCGGGAGCAGCCGGAACGCGGCGAGCGCGCCGATCGCGAACCGCGGCGGCGCCTTGGCGTTCTGCACCAGCGCGTCGGCCAGATCGGTGGGGTCGGTGGTGAGGAAGACGATCATGCCGGGCAGCGCCACGGCGAAGATCCGCAGGATCAGCCCGGTGGCGGTGCCGAGCACACCGGTGGTGACGTCGAACGGCCCGGCGGAGAAGACCAGGTCGCCACTGCGTTCGGCGGCGAACAGCACCATCGTGACCAGCACCCCGGCAGCGGCCAGCAGCAGAGGCGCCGCGCGCCGGGCCAGCACCCGGTAGCGGACGCCGAAGAACGGCAGCACGGCGAGCTCGAGCAGCAGCGCGGCGGCCGGCGTGAACGGATCGACCGTTGCGATCAGCGGCAGCGAGAAGAGCAGGGCGGCGCCCAGCTTGGCGACCGGGTTGCGCCGGGCGAGCGGCGCCGACAGATCCGCGATCGGTTCCAGGGTGAGGGTCACGGACGCGACCTCCGCGGCAGCGGCGCCGGCTCCGGCACACCGAGCGGAACGGTACGGTCGGCGAGCGTACGCACGAACGCGTCATCATGGGTGACCGCGACGATCCCGTGCCCCTCGGCCCGCAGCTCGGCGAGGAGATCGACCAGTTCCCGCCACGTGCGCCGGTCCTGCCCGAACGTCGGCTCGTCGAGGATGAGCAGCTGCGGAGCGGTGGCGAGGGCGGTGGCCACGCTGAGCCGCCGGGCCTCGCCGCCGGAGAGCGTGTACGGGTTGGCCGCCGCCAGTTTCGTCAGCCGCAGCCGTTCCAGCAGCCCGTCCACGATCCGCCGGACCTCGTCCGGGGACCGGCCGACCCGGCGTGGGCCGAGCGCGAGCTCGTCGGCGACCCGGCCGGTGACGAACTGGTGCTCCGGGTTCTGGAAGACCGACCCGATCCGCTGGGTCAGGGTCGCGGCCCGCCACCGGTGCGGGGGCCGTTTGTCGCCGAACGCCACGATCCGCCCGGCGGCCGGCGCCAGCAGACCGCCGAGCAGCAGGGCCAGGGTGGACTTCCCCGCGCCGTTGGGACCGGTGACCGCCAGCACCTCACCGGCGCCGGCGGCGATCGAGACGGGAGTCAACCGGCCTGGCACGGTGACCTGCTCCGCGCGTACCAGATCGGGGTTTGCCATGGTCGTTGCCTTGATCGGTGAGGTGTTGAAACCCGGCACCCAGACGCCCTCGTCGGCCAGCTTGTCGCCGTAGGCGGCGAAGATCACATCGGGTGCGCCGTCGGCGCGCACGCCGCCGCCCGGCTCCAGCACCACCACCCGGTCGACCAGCTCGAGCGCCTCGGCGACCCGGTGTTCCACGATGATCAGCGTGGTCTCCGGGCCGGTGGCCCGGGCCACCGCCTCCCGGATCAGTTCGGCGCCCAGCGGGTCCAGGTTGGCGGTCGGTTCATCGAGCAGCAACAATCCGGGCCGCATGACCAGGACACCGGCGAGGGCGAGGCGCTGCGCCTCGCCGCCGGAGAGGGCCGCGGTGGAGCGATTGATCGGGTACGGGAAGCCGACCCGATCCAGCACGTCACTGACCCGGGGCCAGATGTCGCCGGCCGGCACGCCCCGGTTCTCGCAGCCGAACGCCACGTCGTCGCCGCTGCGCGCCATCACCAGCTGCGTCTGCGGATCCTGGAAGACGATCCCGGTCCGCTCGCGCGCCTCGGCGGGTGGCAGACCGTCGATCTCGATCGTGCCCTCGGCCTCGCCGGAGTCCTCCGGGAGCAGGCCGGCCAGCGCGGCGAGCAGGGTGCTCTTGCCGGCCCCGGAGGGACCGAGCAGCAGCACCCGCTCGCCGTGCCGGATGTGCAGGTCGAGTCCGCGGACTGCCCAGGCGCGGCGCCCGGCGTGCCGCCACCCGAACCCGCGAAGCCGAACCTCACTCATGACTCAGATCAGTGCCCGTTCCCGGCCCGCTCCGAACCGGTCGAGCACACCGGTCGGCACCAGCGCCCGGACCAGCGCCCAGCTGCCCAGCCCGGCCAGGACGGCGCCGCTCACCACGGTCAGCAGCGCGTACGGGATCCGGTAGGACCAGAGGGCGGTCTCCGAGTTCCACACGAAGAAGTCGTAGATGCCCGCGCTCACACCGGTCAGCGCTCCGGCGAGCAGGGCCACCGGCAGTTTGAAGGAGCGGTAGCGCAGCGCCGCGAACGCCAGCTCCGCGCCCAGCCCCTGGATCAGGCCCTGCGGGATGACGGTCGCGCCCCACGCGTTGCCGAGCAGCGCCGAGATGATCGCCGCGACCAGCTCGGTGTAGAGCGAGGCGCCCGGCTTGCGGATGATCAGCCCGCCCAGCACCGCGGGCATCAGCCAGATGCCGTAGAGCAGGGTCTGCGCGGGCGGGAAGAAGGCGAACGCGCTCTCGGTGGCGCTCCAGACCATGTTCCAGGCCCAGAAGATCACGCCGAACGCCACGGCGATGACCGAGGCGATCACGACGTCTATCGTGCGCCAGCGATTCGGATTGGTGTTTTTCATTGAAACGCCTCCCAGCGGGTACCGGGAGGAGACGCACGCCGCGGCCGGGCGGCAGTGCCCGGACACGACGCGGCTGGAGAAGACCGAACTTCCTGCGCTGGCATTACCCAGATCAGGTACGAGGGTCTGCGGTCGCCCGCACTCTCAGCGCTGTGCGCTCCCCTGTCGGATTACATGTGCTTCGATGACGCTAACACCTGGTAGAGGGCTGGAATAGAGAGGGAGCCATCACATGGAGATCAAAGCTCGCGGGCTGACCTTCGATGTGTACGAGGGCGGCCCCGAGGACGGCGAGCCGGTCCTGCTGCTGCACGGCTTTCCCCAGGATCACCGCGAGTTCGATCTGCTCACACCCCGCCTGCACGCGGCCGGTCTCCGCACGTACGCGATGGACCAGCGCGGCTACTCACCGGGTGCCCGGCCCGCCGAGGTCTCCGCGTACCGGATGGGGGAACTGACCTCGGACGCTCTCGCCGTGCTGGACGCCCTGGGGGTGGAACGCGCCCACCTGGTCGGCCATGACTGGGGCGCGCACGTGGCCTGGCTGCTCGCCGCCCGCCATCCGGGCCGGGTGCGCACGCTGACCGCCATCTCGGTGCCGCATCCGCGCGCGCTCATGCTGGCCCTGCGGGTACGCCCGTCGCAGCGCGCCCGCTTCGCCTACTTCGAGGTCTTCCGGTCGCCGGTCGCCGAGCGGCTCCTGCTGGCCCGCAACGGCACGCTGCTGCGCTGGATGCTGCGCCCGCTGCACCACGCCGAGCAGTACGTCGAGGCGATGTACGAGCCGGGCCGGCTCACCGGCGGGCTGAACTGGTACCGCGCGTTCACCACCGATCAGATCGCCTCGACCGGCGTGGTGAAGGTCCCGACCACGTATGTGTGGAGCGACCGGGACGGCGTGGTCGGGCTGACCGCCGCCCTGCGGACCGCCGATTGGGTGGAAGGTGACTATCAGCTCGTGGCGATGAAGGGTGTCAGCCACTGGGTGCCTGAACAGGCACCACGCGAACTGGCCGACGCCGTGCTGGCACGCATCAACGTTTGACCATGAGCGTGCGGGGGAACGCTGGCGCGTCATGGCGGTCGAAACACACACCCCCCGAAAGAATCCGTCCGGCGAAACCGAGAAGCAGCGCTGGGACCGCAACTTCGCGGACCTGCTGCAGGAGCTGCGGGTCGCACAGACCGGTGTGCAGATCCTTTTCGCCTTCCTGCTGACCATCCCGTTCAGCAACGGCTTTCCGGACGCCACCGCGTTCCAGAAGGACGTGTACGTGGTGGCGCTGATCAGCGCCGCGTTCGCCACGGCGCTGATCATCTCGCCGGTGGCGTTCCACCGGGCGCTGTTCCGGCAGGGCCGCAAGCCCGAGCTGGTCCGGTACGCCCACAAGATGGCTTCCGCGGGTCTGGCGTTCATGCTGATCTCGATGGTCAGCAGCGTCCTGCTGATCACCGATTACGTGCTGGACTGGAAGTGGGCCGTCCCGCTGACCGTGGTCACCGCGGGCTGGTTCGTCACCTACTGGGTGGCGCTCCCGTTCGCGCACCGCAACTGGGGTGAGGACGACGATGACGATGACGACGACGTCAGCGACGGCCGCGCAGACCGAGACGCCTGAGTTCCAGCTCGGCTAGCGCGTCCACAGCCTCCGGGTCGCCGGCCCGCCAGCTCTGCGCGATGTCCGGGCCCAGCCTGGCCAGCTCGTTGAGCGGGCGGCCGGCCAGGGCCCGCAGCGCCAGCAGATCCCGGCCGGCCGGGTCGGTGCGCACCGCGGCGGCCACCCCCGCCCGGCGGATCCAGCGCAGCCGTAGCGGCAGCCAGACGAAGAGCACCAGCGCCAGTGGCACCGCGATCGCCATCAGCGGCAGGATCAGCGCCATCTGGTCGACGAACTCCTGCTGCTCCCGGCCGGCGTCGGCCAGCGCCCGGGCCGCGTCCGCGGCCCGGGTGAACGGCTCGGTGAGCTCGTCGCCGACCACCGGCACGTCGTCCACCTTGCCGCCGGCGTCGGCCAGGTTGTCGGCGATGCCGTTGCCGGCGCCCTCCAGCTTCTGACCCGGCACGGCGAGCTTCAGCACCAGGTCGTGGATCCAGAGCGCGACCCGGATCCACAGGTAGACCCAGACGACGACGAGAAGGTCGGTGATCAGCTGGCGAAGGGCGACGGGAACGCGGTCGGCGTAGAGCTTCACACCGGAAGGTTCCCATTCAGCTCTTCGCGGCGCACTCCGGGCATGTCCCGAAGATCTCCAACGTGTGCGAGACGTCGACGAAGCCGTGCTGACCGGCCACCTTGTCGGCCCAGGACTCGACCGCCGGGCCGGCCACCTCGACGGTCCGCCCGCAGGAACGGCACACCAGGTGGTGGTGATGCCCCTGGCTGCACCGCCGGTACAGGTGCTCACCGCCGGGCGGGCGCATCACGTCGATCTCCCCGGCGTCGGCGAGGCCCTGCAACGTCCGGTACACCGTCGTCAGCCCGACCCGTTCGCCCCGGTCCCGCAGCATCGCGTGCAGGTCCTGCGCGCTGTGGAAGCCCTCGGTCTCGGCGAGGACGGCGCTGACCGCGCTGCGCTGCTTGGTGTTGCGGGGGGCTTGGTCCGGGTTCACTATCGGCTCTCCCTGGCGTGGCTCACGGCGTCGGTGACGATGTGGGCGACGTGTTCGTCCACCAGGGAGTATGCGATCTCCCGGCCGCGCCGCACACCCCGCACCACACCGGCGCCACGCAGAACCCGCAGGTGCTGGGAGACCAGCGGCTGCGGGGCGCCCAACTTCGCCACCAAATCATGCACGCATCGTTCGCCGTCGCCCAGTTCCACCACGATCGCCACCCGGATCGGCGCGGAGAGGGCGCGCAGCAGCGCACCCGCCGACTCGTACGCCTCGTAGCCGTCAGCCATGCAGCACCACATCCGGAGGTTCGGCGGTCACCGGCGGGCGGGTCTGCCGGCGGCGCAGGTTCCGCCGGATCATCCCACCGATCGTCGTGACGAGGAACGCGAGCAGGGCCATCAGGACCGTGGTGGCGCCCGGTGCGGTGTCCGCCTCGGCCGAGACGAGAACGCCGAGGCCGGCCGAGCCCAGGCCGATCAGCATCGCGGCCGCCATGGTCGTCCGGAAGCCGCGGGTGACCTGCTGGGCGGCGGCGACCGGGACGACCATCAGGGCGGAGACCAGCAGCAGGCCGACGGTGCGCATCGCGATGGTCACGGTCACCGCGGTGGTCACCGCGAGCAGGATGTTGAGCGTACGCACCGGCAGGCCGCTGACCCGGGCGTACTCCTCGTCGTTGCAGAGGGCGAACAGCGCCGGCCGGAGCAGCAGCATCGCCACCAGCACCGCCGCGGCCAGACCGCCGATCACCGCGATGTCCCCGGGCGACGTGGTGATCAGCGACCCGAACAGGTACTGCATCAGGTTGGTGTTGCTCTTGTCGCCGGAGAGGCCGACCAGCACCACACCGCCCGCGATGCCCCCGTAGAAGAGCAGCGCCAGCGCCAGGTCGCCGGAGGTGCGGCCGCGTTCGCGGATCAGCTCGACACCGACCGCGCCGATCGTGGCGACCAGCACCGCGGTCAGCACCGGCGAGTTGTTGGTGAGCAGGCCCACCCCGACGCCGGTGAGCGCGACGTGGCCGATCCCGTCCCCGATCAGGGACAGGCGCCGCTGCACCAGGTAGATACCCAGCGCCGGCGCGGTCAGGCCGATGATCAGGGCGCCGGCCAGGGCGCGGAGCATGAAGGGGTACGCCAGCAGCTCCATCAGAACGTCTTCGCTCCCTCGGTGGGCGCCCACTCGCAGATGCCCGCCTTGACCTCGTCGGCATGCGGATGCACGTGGTCGTGGTCCGGCTCGGCGTGGTGCCCGGCCGGCTCCGGCGGCGCCCCCTCGTGCGCGATCCGCCCGTCGTGCACCACCACGGCCCGGCCGATCAGCGGCCGCAGCGGGCCCAGCTCGTGCAGCACCAGCAGGATCGTGCCGCCGTTGCCGGCGAACCGGGTCAGCGCCGCGGCGAACGCCTCCTGGCTGGCCGCGTCCACGCCGGCGTTCGGCTCGTCGAGCACCAGCAGGTCCGGCTTGCCGGCCAGGGCGCGGGCGATCAGGGTGCGCTGCTGCTGGCCGCCGGAGAGGGTGGCGACCGGGTCGTCGATCCGGTCCAGCAGGCCGACGTCGGTGAGCGCGTCGCGGACCGCGGCCTTGTCGGCGGCCCCGGGGAGCCGGAAGATGCCGCGCCGGGCCAGCCGCCCGGACGCCACCACCTCCCCGACCGTGGCCGGTACGCCGCTGCCGGCGCCCAGACGCTGCGGGACGTACCCGATCCGGGCCCACTGCCGGAACCGGCGCTGCGGCGTCCCGAACAGCTCGATCTCGCCGCGCAGCAGCGGCACCAGCCCCAGCACGGTGCGGATCAGGGTGGACTTGCCGGATCCGTTGGCACCGAGGATCGCGACCACGTCGCCGGCGGCCACGCTCAGCGACACGTCCCGCAGGATCTCCCGGCCGTCGTATCCGGCGGCCCCGTGCCGTACTTCGACAACTGTCATGAGGTGCACCCCAGGCCCTTGGTGAGCGCGGCCAGGTTGGCGCGCATCACGGTGAAGTAGTCAGCGTTCTCGTCGGTCAGGCCCTCGATCGGGTCCAGCACCGCGGTGGTGGCGCCCACCTCGCTCGCGATGGTCTCGGCGACCTTCGGGCTGACCAGCGTCTCGAAGAAGATCGTGGTGGCGCCGTGCTCCCTGGCCTCCTCGGCGACCGCGGCGAGGCGGGCGGGGGAGGGCTCGGCCTGCGGGTCGATGCCGGTGATGCCGATCTGGGTCAGCTGGTACCGGTCGGCGAGGTAGTGGAACGCGGTGTGGCTGGTCACCAGCTCACGCCGCGCACAGGTCTTCAGCCCCGCGGTGAACTCGCCGTCCAGGGTGGTCAGCTCGGTGCGCAGGGCGGCGGCCCGGGCGGTGTAGTCGGCCGCGTGGTCGGGATCGGCCTGGCCGAGCCGCTCAGCCAGCTTCTCCGCGATGGTGGCCAGCCGGGTCGGGTCCAGCCAGACGTGCGGGTCGGTGGCGCCGCTCTCCTCGGCGTGCGCCTCCTCGGCCTCGCCCTCGTGGGCGTGGGCGTCCGCGGCCTCGGCGGTCAACAGCTCCACCACGGAGCCGGCGTCGAAGGCGCGGTCACCGGCGTTCTGCTTCACCGCGTCGTCCACCGCGGGCTGGAAACCGCTCAGATAGACCACCAGGCCGGACTCGGTGATCTCGCCCACCTGCTGCGCGGTCAGCTCCACGTCGTGCGGCTCCGCGCCGGGCTTGGTGAGGTTGGAGACGCTGACGACGTCGCCGCCGACCCGCTCGCTGACGAACTGGAGCGGGTAGAAGGCGGTCACGACGGCAAGTCTGCCGTCGTCGCTCGCCGTCCCGCCACAGCCGGTCAGGGCAACCAGAAGGAACAGGGCGGGTAGCAGGCGGCGCATCATGCCAGCAACTGTCGTCGATAATGACAATGATTGTCAAAAGCGCATGGATTCGTCACAGCGCCTTCGACACCGCCGCCACGACCAGCAGGGTGAGCAGGACCACCCGGATGACCCGGGTCGGCGGCGACTGCACCGGCCAGGTGGTGAAGGTCAGAGCGCCCAGACCGGCGGCCAGCACCCCGAGCAGCAGGGCGCCGATGATGCCCGGCAGGAAGAGCCCGGCCAGGAGCAGCACGAGCGCGCCGACGAACGCCGCCGTCGGGCTCACTCGCGAGAGGCGGCGCATGAAATGGTCGGACGGTGTCACTGGCGGCTCCTGTCGCGTGCGTACCCTCGTCACATGCTGGTGCTCAACCGCTTCCAGGTCCCACCGGACACGCAGGACGGATTCCGCGAGCAGGCGCATGCCGCGCTCGCGGCCCTGGCGCGCTGTCCGGGATACCGCTCCGGCCGGCTCGCCCGGGCCCTGGAGGACCCGTCCGCCTGGACCCTGGTCACCGAGTGGGAGTCGGTGGGAGCCTACCGGCGTGCCCTCGGCAACTTCGACGTCAAGGTGCACGCCACCCCGTTGCTCGCGGTGTCGCTCGACGAGCCGTCGGCCTTCGAGACCCTGGCCGAGGCCGCTCCCGGCGAGCAGGTGGTGATCACCGCCAGTGACCGGGCCGCGGATCCGTGGCGGTGAGCACTAGGCTGAAAACATGAGCACGGCGCCGCCCTACCCCGGGTCCATTCCGCCGCCCCCGCCCGGTCCCGGCGTGCACCCGCCCTTCCCGGCGCCCCCGGTCGAGGGCAAGGGCCGGCGGATCGGCCTGGGCTTCGGCATCGGCGGCGGGGTGCTGCTGCTGGTCTGCGGCGGCGGCGCGGCTGCGCTGTGGGGGCTGGGGACTGCGGGTCAGGAGGCTCTCAACGAGCAGACCACCGTCGTGGTGAGCCGGTATCTCGAAGCGGTGCAGGACCGCGACTTCGACAAGGCGTACCGGCAGTTGTGCCAGGACTCGAAGGACGAGGAGAGCCGCGCCGAGTACACGGAGCGGATGAGCGCGAGCGAGCCGTTCCGGTCGTTCCAGGTCGGCGATTTCAACTCGTACACGTTCACCGTCCCGGTCCGGGTGACCTACACCGACGGCGACGTGGCCACCCTGCAGGCCGAGGTGGCGCAGAACACTTCGACGGGCGCGTTCGAGGTGTGCGAGCTCGGGGAGTAATCTCGCTTTTCGTCCCGTCACCTACGAATTTCCCCGCCGACACCCAGCCGGCGTAGGAGGAAACCGAACATGCCTGCCGACCGTATCGACAGCGTCGTCAGCCTGGCCAAGCGCCGCGGCTTCGTCTTCCCCTCCAGCGAGATCTACGGAGGAACCCGCTCGGCCTGGGACTACGGTCCGCTCGGCGTGGAGCTGAAGGAGAACGTCCGCCGGCAGTGGTGGCGCACGATGGTCCAGCAGCGTGACGACATCGTCGGCCTGGACTCCGCCGTCATCCTGTCCCGCGACGTCTGGGCCGCCTCCGGTCACCTCGACGCGTTCGTCGACCCGCTGACCGAGTGCCAGTCCTGCCACAAGCGGTTCCGGGCCGACCACCTGGAGGAGGCGTGGGAGGCGAAGCACGGCTCGCTCCCGTCCTCGCTCCAGGAGCTGAACTGCCCGAACTGCGGCAACAAGGGCACCTTCACCGAGCCGAAGATGTTCAACGGCCTGATGAAGACCTACCTCGGCCCGACCGAGAGCGCCGAAGGCCTGCACTACCTGCGGCCCGAGACCGCCCAGGGCATCTTCGTCAACTACAACAACGTGGCGACCGCGGCCCGCAAGAAGCCGCCGTTCGGCATCGCCCAGGTGGGCAAGAGCTTCCGCAACGAGATCACCCCGGGCAACTTCATCTTCCGTACGCGCGAGTTCGAGCAGATGGAGATGGAGTTCTTCGTCGCGCCCGGCAGCGACGAGGAGTGGCACGAGTACTGGCTGCAGCAGCGCTGGGACTGGTATCGCGACCTGGGTCTGTCCGAGAGCAACCTGCGCTTCTTCGAGCACCCGAAGGAGAAGCTCTCGCACTACTCGAAGCGGACCGTCGACATCGAGTACCGCTTCCAGTTCGGCGGCAGCGAGTTCGCCGAGCTCGAGGGCATCGCGAACCGCACCGACTTCGACCTGTCGACGCACTCCAAGCACTCCGGGGTCGACCTCTCCTACTTCGACCAGGAGAAGGGCGAGCGCTGGGTGCCGTACGTGATCGAGCCGGCGGCCGGCCTGACCCGCGCGGTGCTGGCGTTCCTGCTCGAGGCCTACGACGAGGACGAGGCGCCGAACACCAAGGGTGGGGTCGACAAGCGTACGGTCATGCGGTTCGACCCCCGGCTCGCGCCGGTCAAGGTCGCCGTGCTGCCGCTCTCGCGCAACCCCGAGCTGTCGCCGAAGGCGCGCGAGCTCTCGGCCAACCTGCGCAAGCGCTGGGTCGTCGAGTTCGACGACTCGCAGGCGATCGGGCGCCGCTACCGGCGCCAGGACGAGATCGGTACGCCGTTCTGCGTCACGGTCGACTTCGACACCCTCACCGACAACGCGGTGACCGTGCGCGACCGCGACACCATGAAGCAGGAGCGGGTGTCGCTGGACCAGATCGAGGACTACCTGATCAAGCGCCTGCCCGGTTGCTGACAGTTTGATCGATGACGATGCGGGGCATGGCGTGGGCCATGCCCCGCTCCGTCTTGCGCCCCAGCAAGCCGCTGGTCCAGGGCATCGGCCGGCCCCGCGCTACCGCGGCGCAGGGGCTTCGGCCGGCCCCGCGCCACCGCGGCGCAGGGCTTCGGCCCGCCCCGCGCTACCGCGGCGACCGGCGACGAGCCGCAACCGGTGCGGATGCCGGGCGGACGGCCGATGGCGGTCGCCGGTGCGGTGGTGGGCGCCGGGATCCTGGTCTTCGGCGCGATCCAGACGAGCCGCACCGGCAACTGGGGATTCCTGGCGTTCTGGCTGATCTTCGGCATCGCGATCATCGCCTTCAACCTGTGGAACGCCTTCAGCCGCAAAGGCGGCCACTACGTCGTCGAGCGTCGCGACGGCTGACGCGCAGCACTGCCTCGCATGCCGGCCACGACGATGCCGGCCGCGCCCAGCAGCAGGGCGATGTCGCCGATCGAGATGACGCCGTGGATCGCCGGCACCGGGATCACGTCGCCGAGCCACAGCAGCCGGGTGCCGGCGTCAGCGACGAAGTGTTTGGCGGCCGTGGGATCGGCCGGAAGGGCGGCGGCGGCCCGAAGCGCCTCGGCGGTGTGCGGCATGCGCCCGTTCGAGGCGATCGCCGCCGCGTTCAGCGCCCCGCCGGTCAGCACCGCGCCGACGGCCAGTTGCAGGCCGCGGCCGCGTCCGCGCAGGTTGCCCAGCAGGAATGCGAAGACCAGGCCGAACACCGGGATCAGCAGCGAGAACCCGGGACGGACATGACGCAGTTGCAGGAACTGCAGCCCGACTGCCAGCCACAGCAGCCACGCGTGCCGCAGCGGAACGTGGATCAGATGCCGCAGCCGCCCGCCGGCGAGATAACCGGCGGGCACGGCGAGCAGCAGCGGCGCCAGCATGAGAGCGGCCATCGTCAGCCGCCGCTGAGGTAGGGCGCGCCGATCGTGTAGACGAGGGTGCCGAGGCCGGCGAGCAGGAATGCGGCACGGATCATTCGCTTCATGGTCTTCTCCAGTCAGCCGGTGCTGATGTGCGGGGCGCCGATCGTGTAGATCAGCGTGGCGATGCCGGCCAGCAGAAAGGCGGCATGGATCAATCGCTTCATGACGCTCAGCCGATGCTGAGGTGCGGGGCGCCGATGGTGTAGATCAGCGTGGCGAGGCCGGCGAGCAGCACCGTCGCGCGAGCGATTCGTTTCATGATGTATTCCCCTTTATCGGTTCTTGGTTTTCCTTATGGGGAATACATTAGGCATTCGGTAATGCGCGCGTGAATAGACCAAGAGCTATTCAATAAGGAGCGAATGCGCGTTGCGCATTCTTGCGGATCAGAACTCGAACCCGCCGGGCCGGTCATTGCGGTCGGCGATCAGCCCGGCCAGGATCGCGACGGCGATCTCCGGCCCGGTACGGCTACCGATGTTCAACCCGATCGGCCGCCGAACCCGCGCGATCTGCTCGTCCGCCACACCCAGCTCCCGTAGCGCCGCCACGTGCGGACCCTCGTGCCGCGGGTTGCCCACGATGCCGATCCACCGGGTCGGCCGCTCCAGGGTCTCCTCGAGAACGGCCCCGATCTCATTGCGGTGGTGGTCGGTCAGCACGACGTCGGTGTGCTCGTCCAGCTCGGCAGCCGCGAGGTCGCCCACGAAGGTGTCCCCGTGCGGCCGCGGCGTCCCGCCCAGCCGGGTCGGATCCGGCTCCACGAGCACGGTCTGAAAGCCGAGCTCACTGCCGAAACGCAGCAGCGCCTCAGCGACCGGCGATGCGAAGACGGCCACCAGCCGCCGCGGACTCACCTCATCACCCATGCCATTGACTCTTGTCGCGTCCGTTTGAACCTTGCGGATGGACCGGGCCTTGACCAGCGACCCGCAAGGTAGGTCCGGACGGCAGCGAAGCTGGTTGTCCGGATTCACGTTGCGGATTTCGTCTGAGGGCGGGGCGCGCCGGTAGGTGAGATGATCTCGTGGCTTCGGCGAGGCTCGGGTTCGGATCGAGGAAGGGCGGCGGGCATGGGAACGTTCGGGACGGGTGCGTTCGCTAGCGATGGGGCCGTGGACTTCCTCGAAGAACTGGCCGAACGGGCGCCTGAGCGGCGCGCCGCAGCGCTGGAGCACATGTTCAAGTTCGTCAAGGACAAGCCTGAGCTGCTCTGGCGGGACTTCTTCCCGGATCAGGTCGTTGCCGCCGTGGCGGTGGTCGCGGCAAGTCTTTCGGGCGGGGAAGGATTCAGCGAAGAGTTGGCTGACGAGGAGCTTGCCTCGGATGTCCGGCTGCCGCGGCCTGCGCCGGAGTTGGCGCCGGCAGCGCTCGACGCGCTGTTGTTCGTTGCTGGCCCTGGGCGTCCTTGGCATCAGGGGTGGACGGATCCGGGCGACGCTGCTGAAGCAGTCGACACGATCAATGCGTTGTCGCAGGTTCTCACTGAAGGTGGCCTGGCGTAGCCCTCGAACCGGCCGGTGTCTGATTACGGGATACGCCGTTCAGTGGCTGTTGGTGAGCGTGTCGAGGTAGTCGGTGGGTGCGGGTTCGGTGCGGATGTATTGGGCTGATTTGACGACCCGGCGTCGGTGTGTCGGGTGCTCTGACTCGTGGTGGACGTTGAACTGCTTCGTGTTGTGGCTGCTGTAGAGGAAGCCGACGAAGTGCTGTGGGGTTGGTGAGCGGCCGCGCATGATCACCGGTCCGAGGTGACGGTGGCTGATCATGATCCGGCCGAGTTGGCCGGTTGAGCGGTTGCTGGTGAACCACGCGAGGCTGCTGGCGTGACGTTTCATGATGGCGGAGCTGACCTTGCGGGGTGCTCCGCCGCCGAAGTCGTGCTCGGTTTCGTAGGTGCTGGCCGGTGGGGACGGCAGACGCCAGCAGTCTTCGTGGATCCACTTCGCGAGAGGGTCGTTGGCGACGCGGGGCCGGTAGAGGGGGTCGCCGAGTCGCTGGGCGATCTCGTCGGTGAAGCGGCGCTGGTGGCGGATGTCGGCGGCGGCGAGCCGACGCCAGTAGGGCGAGCCGATGAGGGCGGCCAGCGCGATGACTTCGGGATAGGTCGCCGCGAACAGGCGGGAGGTGCTGAAGAGCCGGACTTCGGTGCCGGGCGGGATCATGCGGTGGAGCCGGTGGTTCCAGTGATGCCAGACGTCGGTGGTGCTGCTGGGTGGGTTCATCCACCGATGTCCGCAGACGAGGAACGCGGTCAGGACGGCGTCATGGGTCGCGACGGGACCGAGCCGGCGCAGTAGCCGCAGGTGGGCGTGCTGAGCGGCGACGATGGCGGGTTCGGTGTCCAGGTTGGCCAGGGGCAGAGTGACCAGATCCGGGGGGCCGATCCAGATGTGGTGGTGGGGGCAGACGTAGCGGTGGTGTGGGAGCAGTTGCAGAACCTGGCCGCCGGGATGGCGGCTGGTGCAACGAGGGCAGCCGCGTTGCGGCTCGGTGCGCATGCTCGACCAGTCGGGCTGTGGGTGGCGCAGCTCGATGAGGGCGTTGCGGAGCCGGCCGATCGGGTGGCCGGTGACCTCGGCGAGTTGCTCGGCGACGACGATGCGGGTGAGGGTCCTGTTGTTGCGAGGCTGGCTGACCTGCCGCCAGAGCAGACGCAAGGGCATGGCGTGCAGGGTCGCGAGCCGGCTGAGGTAGGAGGTGACGGTTTCGCAGTGCGCGGGGCCGACGGCGATGGGGAGGCGCGAGCGCATCATGCGGACTTGGGCCGGGTCTTGGATCGTGTTGCGGGCGTGACATGGCTGCGTTCGGCGGCGTAGTCGACGGGGACCGTGTCGAGCAGTTCGCGGGTGATCTGTTCGGTGGAGTTCTCGATGGCGAGGATGGCCGCGCCGCGGATCAGCTGGGACAGGCTGCCGATCATGCCGGCGGTGCGGCGGTAGAGATATTCGTCCAGGGCGACGAGCGTGCCGGGGATGTGACGGTGCAGTCGCAGCATCGCTTCAAGGGTGGCGATCAGTGACTGCCAGGCCGCCCGTTGCTCGGCGGTGCCGTAGGCGAACGGCGCCGAGCCGATGAGGGTGAATCGTCCTGCGATCTGCCGGCCGCGGACGCCGGTGAACAAGCCTTGGGCTTCGACATCGATACCGGCGTAGACGAAGGTGGCGGGCAGCCGCTCGGCGAAGTATTTGAGCTGGTCGGACACCTCGGCGCCGGTGCGGGTGGCGAGGCTGATGTTGTGTATCTCGTCGACCAGAACCAGGTTGATGCCGGTGCGGGTCGCGGTGGTGCAGACGGCGTTGACGATGTCCGCCATGTTGTTGGTGTGGTCGGTGAACGCCAGGCCGTAGAAGCGGGCGAACTCCTTGGCGAGCATCCGGGCCGTGGCCGCCGGCGGGACGGTGACATAGGCGACCGGCAACCGGTGCGGTAGCGACGGCTGCCGCTTGCGGACGGCGCGTTCGTGGGTGCGCCCCAACTGGGTCAGCGCGGTGGTCTTGCCGGTGCCCGAGGCGCCGGACAGGATCAGGCCGCGCCGGGCGGAGACTTGCCGCCGGTTGAGCTGGATCAGCAGCCGGCCGGTGTTGAGCACTTGCCGGATCGTCGGGGTGTGCACCAGCGGTAGTTCGGCATGGTAGTCATGACGTCTTTCGTCGTGCGCGGCCCGTTGCTCACCGCTGAGCTGCAGGGCTTGCTCAGTAGTGAGCAATGCGGGTGGATGCGGCTGGTAGTCGACGAACCGGCGCCAGCCTTCCTTGGTCGTCGGCGGTTCGTCCGGCGCGAACACGCCACCGTCTGGGGCGAGGCTCATAGCCACTTCTCTGCTTCTGCATCGGCGTCGAAGACGCCGAACGCGACGACTTCGGTGCCCGGCCGGGCGGTGCTCGCGCCCTCCGGCGGGGCAGGTTCCGGTAACAGGGGTCGGTGAGCGGCCTGCCCGGCGCGGGTGCGGGCGGTGACACGGGCGCCGGCTCTGTCCGGTCCTTGCTGCGCGCGGGTGAGCAGCCCGTCGAGGATCCGGGCGATCTCGGCCTCGGTTGCTGCGGTGCCGGCCAGGCGGCGGGCGTGGCGCCAGGTGAAGTCGGCGAACGGCGCGGACACCATCGGCAGGTGGGTCCACGCGACGGTGATCCAGCCGTCCGGGGTGCGCATGTGGACCTGGGAGACGTCGTAGGGGTCGTAGTGGACCTCCCACCGGTTCTGTCTCGCCGTGATCCCGGAACGCTGGCGCCGGTAGGGGTTGAGGGCCGCGTCGTCGTAGGTGCGGTTGTCGATCCGGATGCCCTCGTCGGTGATCCGCCGCCAGGAAACGGGCAGCAGTTCGAGATAGTCCTCGCCGGTCAAGGTCAGCGGCAGGTAGCCGGCCGCAGCGACCAGCGTCGCGTACTTCTCGTTCGGTGTGAGGATCCGCCGAGGCTGATGCGGGTCCCGCAGATCGTCGTGCGGCCGGTGCTGCCAGCCGGCGATGAGCCATTCGTCGAGCAGGTCCTGCAACTCGCCGATGGTCCACTCGCCGGTGACGTCGCGGCCGCGCAGGGTCGGGTTGCCGCCGGTGTAGCCGGCGACGTGCTGCGCGAACAAGGTCTTCACCGCCGCGTTCGTGGCCTCGACGACGCCCTTGTCGGTCGGGGTGCCCTTGCGTGCCGGCTGGACGGAGATGCCGAGCCGCTCGCAGGCCCGGACGAAGGTCTGCGAGACGAACACCCGGCCGTGGTCGATGACGATCTGATCCGGGACGATCACCGGCCGAGCCGCCGCCTCCCGCATCCGGGCATCGATGTCGACCAGCCGCGCATAGGGCATCCGGGACGCGGACAGCCGCAGCGCGTTCGCCCAACCCGGACGCATCGGCTCAGGGACGAGCATCTTGGCCAGCAGCAGCGCGGCATCGACGGCCTTGGTGCCGACCGGCCGCAACACCGCGGCGCCGATCGTGCGGGTAGCGACATCAACCGCCAAGGTCAGATCGGCCCGGACCGGCAATCCGTCGTCGAGCAGCACCATCACGTCGATCGGGGTGGAGTCGATCTGGACCTGCTCACCCGGCCGGTAGGCGAACGTCGGAGTGAACGGCCCGGCCGGCCGATTGGCCATCTGCCGACGCGTCACCGCCGACCCGAACGTGTGCCTGCCCTCGGACAACCGGTCCACCAACTGGTAGAACGCCGTCCGGCCGGGTAACGGCACCACCCCCGGCCCGTGAATCTGCTCGACCCGCTTGACCACCCGCCGCATCAACCGTGACCGAGTACCGGTCGATGCGTCCGTCTCCTCGGCGAGAATCTCGCGAACCGCTCAACCAGCCGGGCGTCCGCGCGACCCGTAACCGCCCAGGCCCGCACTGCCCTTCGGTCGACCAACCCCCAGAGCCCGTGGGCGAGATAGCGAGACCGGCGACCCTCGATCGTGCGGTAGCTGACGCCCAACTCGGCCGCTTTGGCCCGCTGCCGCTCGGCCAGGCCGTGCCTCATCGGGTCGTACTCAACCTTCGGCGTCGCGTCGGGTGGCGCGTCTGGCGGCAGCCCGGTCTCGACCTCCACGACGTGACGCTCCCAGCACCTGGCCGTGGCGAGGACATCGTCAGGTAGCGAGTCGAGCAGACCGAACGGCTCCACTTCCGAGATTCGGTCAGTTCCGGCGACGCAAAAGTCTGACGCACCCAGCAGATATCCGATCAACAGCACCTGCTCGGCCCCTGCGGAACAGCGAAGACGCACGGCAGTGCCGTTGAGCCCGACCACCTGATGATCGTCGCCGTCGAACCGCACCCAGTCACCCAGCCGCAGCGCGGACCCCGAGACGTTCATGCGGGCACCCCCGCTGCGGCGGCCCGGACCGTGGTGTCCGGATGCAAAGACATCGACAGGTCAGCAAGCAACTCGCGATGCCACAGCAGATGAAACAACGTCGGCAGCACGGCGATCGGGTCGCCAACCGCCTCGCCGCCGGCCATCAGAGCAGCCGGCTGCACGAAGACCCGCTGCAACGCTTCCGCGACCGCAGGCACCCGGTGCCGAGGGTGCCGGTAACCAGCCAGCCAGCGAACGTTGCGGGTCAGAACGACATCCGTGGCACCCACCACGCGGTAGTGCCATCCGAGCTGATCACAAGCATCGCGGGTGGCCGCGAACGCGGCGGCGTCCCTCGGCCGGATGCGGTCGGCCGGGCGACAGTCGACCACCACAGCGCTGCCATCGACCAGCCGCGCGAAGTAATCCGGCACGTGCGACCGAGCCTTCCCCTGCTCCATCGTCCAGAACAGCCAGAACGGCTGCGAGGCCACCGCGACAACCGCCGGGTCGAAATCCAGCAGCATCAGGTGATCACGTTCCAGCCACGACTCGTACCCGACATGGCAGCCCATCGTCGCCGTCCACCACCGGCCCGGGAAATGCCGCTGCCCTTTGTACTGCGGAAACTGCCGTACCGGCCGACACCACTCCAACCGGCACTGCCACGCCTGCTTCAGCGCGACCCGGCAATCGGTGCCGTCCTCCGCAAGGAAGCCGATCTCAAAGCCGCCCTGCACACGACCAAGCGGAACCGGCGCACCGGCCCGTCCGGCCGCTAACGCCACAGCTGCACCCATCGACGAATCGACGGCCATGCCCCCAGCATCAACCGCCGCATCGACCTAGCCGCGTCACCGGCCCGGCACGTCCGAGTGAATCCGCAACCTGTCTCCGGACCCCGCAAGATCATCCGCAGGGTAAGTCCGGACGCCGCAAGGTTCGAGCGAACCTGACAACTCTGCCAGATTCTCGGGGTCGCTCGACAACTGGCTCAGCGCCTATAGTCATGCGCAGCGAGAGCTCAACGGGCGGCTCGTTGAGCGACTACCCTTCACTCCGGAGGCACCGATGCCCACCCTTGAAGAGCGCGTCACCCGACTGGAGCACGACGTGGCCGAGCAGAAGCGCGACATCGCCGAGCAGAAGCGCGACATCGCCGAGCAGAAGAGGCTCCGGGCCGGTCGGGACCGCGACCTCGCCGACATCACCGAGAAACTGCGGGGCCAGGACAAGCTTCTCAAGGCTCTGGCGAAGACCCAGTCCGAGCACACCGCGACGCTCGACCGGCACACCGCGACGCTCGACCGGCATACTGCGACGCTCGACCGGCATACGGCGATGCACAAGGAGCACGCCGCGGCGCTTGCGCATCTCACTCTCAGCACGCACACGCTCAAGGACGGCGTGGAGCAGATCATCGGCATGCTCGACACGTTGATCGACCGCGAGGGCGGACGGTAACGAGCGGGCGATTCGGAGCAGACGGGCGGGGCGTGTCACCCTAGAGCGCGTGACCGCACCGCTCATGCTCGGCGACCATGCCGTCAACCCGCCTGTCGTGCTCGCCCCGATGGCGGGGATCACCAACGTGGCGTTCCGGCGTCTCTGCCGGGAGCAGGGCGGCGGCGTCTACGTCTGCGAGATGATCACCACGCGGGCGCTGGTCGAGCGGATTCCCAAGACGCTCAAGATGATCGCGTTCGCCGAGGACGAGGGTTTCCGCAGCCTGCAGCTCTACGGCGTGGACCCGGACGTCACGGCGGCCGCGGTCCGGATGATCGGTGAGGACGGCCTCGCCGATCACATCGATCTGAACTTCGGGTGCCCGGTGCCGAAGGTGACGCGGCGCGGCGGCGGGTCGGCTCTGCCGTGGCGGCGCCGGCTCTTCGCCCGGATCGTGGGCCAGGCGGTGGAGGCCGCGAAGCCCTACGGCATCCCGGTCACGATCAAGATGCGCAAGGGCATCGATGAAGACCATTTGACGTACGTGGAAGCAGGCCTCGCCGCGCAGGATGCCGGCGTGGCCGCGGTGGCCCTGCACGCCCGCACCGCCGAGCAGCGCTATTCCGGCAAGGCGGACTGGGACGCGATCGCCACCCTGAAGCAGGCCCTCGACGTGCCGGTGCTCGGCAACGGCGACATCTGGGAGGGTTCGGACGCGCTGCGGATGGTCGAGCACACCGGTGTCGACGGCGTGGTGGTCGGCCGTGGCTGTCTCGGCCGACCGTGGCTCTTCGCCGACCTGGAGGCCGCGTTCACCCAGGGCGCCGACTACCGTCCGGTGCTGCCCACCCTCGGTGAGGTCGCGAAGATCATCTCCCGGCACGCGCAGCTGCTGGTCGAGGCGCTGGAGGACGAGAAGCACGGTTGTGCGGACTTCCGTAAGCACGTCGCGTGGTACCTGAAGGGCTTCCCGGTCGGCGGCGAGCTGCGCCGCAACCTGGCGATGATCTCGTCGCTCGCCGAGCTGGACGACCTGCTCGCCAAGCTGGACCCGGCGGTGCCGTTCCCGGCCGAGGCGCTGGGCCAGCCGCGCGGCCGGGTCAACGCGCCCGGCAAGGTGTCCCTGCCGCACGGCTGGCTGGACAGCCGGGACGACGACACCGTCCCGGAGGGCGCCGAGACCGACGAGTCCGGCGGCTGAGCGGCTCCACCCGGATCTCCACCCTCCGAAGGTGCCGGTCCACCCCGTCCGGTTCGTAGCTTTCCGGGTATGACCGAACGCGAACGCAACAAGAAGACGAGCGCCGTCAACTACGTCCTGACCGGTGACCGTGAGGGCAACCGGAGCACCCGGCTCGCCGGTCAGGTCATCGGCAAGGTCATCGAGCGGGACGGCGGACGGGTCACCGGCCGCGCGATCATCGCCGTTCTGGTGATACTCGGCGTGGCGGGCCTCGCGTTCGTCGCCTACCGTCTGTTGATGATCGACCTGATCCTGACCCTGGTGGGGGAGCAAGGTTGACCCTGCGCGAGAGGCTCCGGGCGGACGACCCGGAGACCGGCTGGCTGGTCCGGATCGTGCTCAGCGCGCTGCTGCTCTGGGCTTTCCTGACCGCGGGACCGGCGAGTCCGGGCGTGCGTCCGGTGCTCGCCGGTGCCCTGGCCTGCTGGACCCTCTTCCTGGTGGCCGACCGGCGGTGGCCCCGGCTCGCGCGGACCGCACTGGCCTGCGCGGCGGTCCTTCCGGCGACCGTGGCCGGACTGCCCGAGGACGCGCACGCGCTGCTCTACCTCTATGCGGCGCTGTTCACCTTCGTCCTGCTTCCGCGTACCCCGATGTGGGCCATCCTCGTGCTCACCGCAACCGTCCTGGTGGTTCTGCTGACCGGCCTGTGGCTCGCCGGCCGCGGGCCGGCGGCCATGCTGACGCAGCCCGCGCTGATCGCCGTGCTGGTGCTCTTCAGCCTGCACCGGCGTGAGTACCGGCTGCGTGCCGAGCAGACCGCGCTGCTGCTGGAGCAGACTTCGCGCATGCAGGAGGCCCAGGCCCGGGCCGCGGCGCTGAACGAGCGGACCCGGATCGCCCGTGAGCTGCACGACGTGCTGGCCCATTCGCTCGGCGCGCTCGGCGTGCAGTTGGAGGTGGCCGAGGCGCAGCTGACCGAGAAGGGTGATGTCGAGGGCGCCGCCGCACGGGTCCGCCGGGCCCGGAAGCTGGCCGCCGACGGGCTGACCGAGGCGCGTTCGGCGGTGGCCGCGTTGCGGGAGGATGTGCCATCGCTGTCGCGAGCACTTGCCGACCTGGTGGACGGTCACCGTACCGATCATGGGGTGGAAATCACCCTGCGCACCGATGGTTGCCCTCGCGCGCTGTCACCCGGCGCGGAGGTCGCGCTGCTGCGGGTGGCGCGCGAGGCGCTCACCAACGCGGCCCGGCATGCGCCGGGCGCGCCGATCGCGATGACCCTGGATCATGGCGCGGCGGCGGTGCGGCTCACGGTGGACAATCCGGCGCCGGCTGACGACAACAGCGGGGGTACGGGCGGACACGGCCTGACCGGAGCCAGGGAGCGGATCGCCCTGGTCGGCGGCACGGTGACGGCCGGCCGGGCCGGCGAGATCTGGCGGGTGACCGTGGAGGTGCCATCGTGACGGACACGCTGCTGCGGGTGCTGGTCGTCGATGACCAGCAACTGGTCCGGGAGGGGCTGACCGCCCTGCTGGAGCTCACCGACGGTGTCGAGGTCGTCGGATCGGCTGCGGACGGCGCCCGGGCCCTGGAGCTCGTCGCCGAGCACCGGCCGGACGTCGTCCTGATGGATCTGCGGATGCCGGTTCTGGACGGGATCACCGCCACCGCCCGGGTCCGGGAGCAGTTCCCCGACGTGGCCGTGGTCGTGCTCACCACGTACGCCGACGAGGACTCGATCGCCGGTGCGCTGGCGGCCGGCGCACGCGGTTATCTGACCAAGGACGCCGGGCGGACCGAGATCGGGATGGCGTTGCGGGCCGCGGCGGCCGGGCACTCGCTGTTCGACCCGGTGGTCGCGGCCCGGCTGGCCGATGCGATGAGACGGCCGGCGACGCCCCCGCCCGCCGACCGGTTGCCGGACGGGCTCACTCAGCGCGAGGCCGAGGTGCTCGGGCAGATCGCCCACGGCCGGACCAACGCGGAGATCGCGGCGGCCCTGTTCGTGGCGGAGACGACCGTGAAGACGCACATCAACAACGCGTTCGCCAAGATCGGGGCCCGCAACCGAACCGAGGCGGCCGGGTACGCGACCCGGCACGGCCTCGGTCGCGGCGGATCTGATCAGTAGACGACCGGCCAGGCGGACGAGTCCCAGCGGAGCAGGTTGATCCCGAGCCGGGCGTCACCCGCAGCCGTGTAGTAGTGGTAGACCAGCACGTCAGCGTCGGTGTCGCCGAAGACCGCCGGGTGTCCCGGGCCGTGCACGGCGTCGTGCGAGGCGAGGATCTCGGTGCCGCCGCCCGCGGTCATCGCGGTGCCGGCCCGGTCCACGTACGGGCCGGTGATCGACTTGGAGCGGCCGACCATCGTTCGGTACGTGCTGGACGCGCCCTTGCAGCAGAAGTCGAACGCGACGAAGAGGTAGTAGTAGCCGCCGCGGTAGTAGATGTGCGGCGCCTCGACCGACTTGCTGTTCACGAACCGCTCGGCGAGGTGGTGGATCGTGCTGTCCGCCCGCTTGCCGGTCGACGGGTTCAGCTTGACCATCTTGATGCCGGACCAGAAGGAGCCGAAGCTCAGGTACCACTCGCCGGCCGGGGTGACGGTCAGGTTCGGGTCGATCGCGTTGAACCCGCTGCTGGTCGTGCTTTCGATGACCTTGCCGTAGTTCGTCCACGTGCCGGCCGCGCCGGTCGTGCTGCCGGCCAGGAAGATCGCCGATTTGCTCGAGCCGAACGTGGAGGCCGAGTAATACATCAGGTATTTGCCGCCGTGGTACGAGATGTCCGGCGCCCACAGGTTGGTGTCACCGTTCGTGTACGGGTCGGCCCACGGCGTGCCGTTCGGAAAGGCCTTCCCGGCGTCGGTGAACCGGGTCCGGTCCGACGAGGTCTTCAGCCCGATGCCCGGCGCCGTGTAGGCGAGCAGGTAACCGCCGGTGGGTCGCTTCACCATGGTCGGGTCGTGGGCGAACGTCGAACCGGTGACCGCGCCGGGGTTCGGGTAGGTCGCGGCGTCGGCCATCTTCAGGCCGTACACGCTGGCCGCCACTGCCAGCAGGCCGGTCACTCCGGCCAGGAGCGTCTTGCGGAGCATTGGGGATCGCCTTTCGATGGGGATGCCCCGTACGTTTCTTGCAGCGCTGAAAAGGTTGCTCGCGCTGCCGGAAAAAGTCCGGGGCCGGCATCGCAGTAGATGCGCCGGCGCCGTGCGCACAACGAAAAAATGTCGTACCGGCCGGGCAGAATCGGGTCCGTGGCAGCGAGGGTGGCGGTCAGCGGCGGGCGGCGAGCAGAGCCGTGGCCAGCAGTGGGACGCCCGCGATGCTGAACAGCAGCGGGAGGGAGATCGGTAGGGCGAACGCGGCGTAAAGGGCGACCGCGCACACCTCGGCGGCGAAGCCGCTGATCGACAGGACGGTGGTGCGGGCCGGTCCGGTGATGCTCTCCTGCAGGCGGGTCTCGGCGTGCACCATGGCGAACTGGAGCAGGCCGAAGGCGACCGCCACCGCGGCCATGCCGGCCAGGTGCGGGACCAGCGAGCCGAGCGCCAGCAGCGCGGCGGCCAGCGCCAGCGCGCCGGCTAGCGGACGCGACGAGGTCGGCGGGATCCGGCCGGCCAGCGCACTGCCGGCCGCCATTGCCAGGGCGATCAGGGCGAACACCAGGGGTACGCCCGAAGTGGGCGAACCCTTCTCCCGGGCGAGAAGCGGCAGGTACTCGTCCAGCGCGCTGAACCCGGGCACGGCGGCGCTGACGAGCAGCACCCGCGCCACCCGGCCGCTGCCGCTCACCTCGCGCAGCCCGGCCCGCAGCATCGCCAGATAGCCACCCGGCTCGTCCTCACCGCCGCTCGCCGTGCCGGCCTCGCCACCGCCCGCCGTGCCGGTCTCGCCCCCGCTCGCCGCGCCGGTCTCGCTCGCCGCGCCGGTCTCGCTGGCCGCGCCGGTCTCGCTCGCCACGCCGGTCTCGCTCGCCGCGCCGGTCTCGCTCGCCGCGCCGGTCTCGCTCGCCACGCCGGTCTCGCTCGCCGCGCCGGTCTCGCTCGCCGCGCCGGTCTCGCCGGCCGCGCCGGACTCGCTAGCCGTGCCGATTCCGCTCGCCGTGCCGGCCCCGCCACCGCCCACGGTGCCGGGGTCGCCGGTCGGGGACGCGTCGCTCGTACCGGGGCGGGGTTTCTCGGGGAGGCGAAGCGCGAGCAAGCCGCCCACGGCGACCGTCACAATGCTGGCCAGGCCGACCAGGAGGTAGCCGCCGGCCGTATAGGCGGGAGTGGCCAGCAGCGTCGCGACGAGCATCGCGAGCAGGGCGACCGTGCCGGAGCGGCCGATCAGCCGGGCGTATGCGGTGGATTCGCCGAGTTCGTCGTAGACGAGCGCTTCCAGCGTGCCGGAGCTGAGCGCGCCGCCCACGCCCCACAGGACGAAGCCGAGCGCGAAGCCCTGATAGGCGGGCCAGATCAGCCAGCAGGCGAAACCGGCTGCCGTGATGAGCTGGCCGAGCGCGTAGAGCCGCTTACGGGACCAGACGTCGGCGAGGGCGCCGGCCGGGATCTCGCACACGAAGGAGACCACCGACCAGATCGCGAACAGCGACGAGATCTCGGCGGTCGTGAGCCCGGTGTCGGCGAAGAGCAGCGCGTAGACCGGGTAGAGAAGCACGCCCTCCTCGAGGGCACACACCGCGTGGAACAGCCGTTGTCAGCGTCAAATCGGGTGCATGCCCCCAGTCTGCCGCAACCGTCAACGCAATTCGGCCTCGTCCGCTGCTGCCCGGCCGGACTCCCAGCCTTCCAGGCTGTAGACCCGCCGGCCGCGGGCCCGGACCGTGCGCGGGAACGCCTTGTCCATCGCCGCGTCCACCTGGATCTCCCGTTTGCGCAGCACCGGCAGCAGGTCGCCGTGACCGGCGAACTCACGCTCGGTCGCCTGGCGGAGCCGTTCGCCGATCCGGATCGCGTACGCGACCAGGAACGACCGCCGGAACGCCTTCACCCGGGCTTTGCCGCGGGCCGGCTCGTCCCGGGTCATCGCCCGGTTGGCCTGCACCAACAGTGACGTGTAGAGCAGTTCGACCGCATCGATGTCGGAGTCGAAGCCGAAGATCGTGCTGAAGCCCAGCTCCGGCGACCAGACCGTGCGGCAGGTGTTGGCCCGGGCCACCGCGTCGAGCAGG
Source organism: Actinoplanes sp. NBC_00393 (assembly GCF_036053395.1). NCBI lineage: Bacteria > Bacillati > Actinomycetota > Actinomycetes > Micromonosporales > Micromonosporaceae > Actinoplanes > Actinoplanes sp. NBC_00393. Next base: position 10,016,596 of record NZ_CP107942.1, read on the forward strand.
CTGGCCTTCTCGCTCTCGTACGGATGATCCACCCCGATCCGGCGGGCGAACGGCGTGACGTCCACCGCCGGCGCGGTGACCTCCTCGATCCGGTACCGGGTGATCAGCTCCTGGGCCTTGGCGCTGTACGTCTCCGCCTCGGCCGGGAAGTCGGTGGCCTCCGCCTTGGCCAGCAGCGCCCGCACCCGCCCGAGGATGCGCTCGTCGCCGTGGTGCGGCACCTTGGTGAGCGGGGTGCCGGGCGGCGGGACCAGGATCTCGATGGCCGGGAGCCGGCGCAGCTCGCACAGCAGGTCGAGGGACGCGTCCAGGACCGCGATCCGATCGTGCCGCTTCTCCTGATATTTCGGGATCTGCTCGCGCCAGCGCTCGTCCACCGGCTCCTTGCCCCGCAGGAACGCCGTCGCCGCCTCGGCGACCAGCCGGGCCTGGACCGGGTTCCCTCGGCGGGCGACCGCCCGGTGCAGCTCGAGGGGCTGCCAGCCGTTGCGGAACAGGCGCTCGAACTGCTCGGTCAGCGCCGCCTGAAGCGCCGTGTCCACCTCGGCGGCGGGCGCGCCGGTCAGCAGGTCGAGCGCTGTCTCGTGGTCGATCTCTCCGGCCCGGACGCGGTCGACGATCTCGCGGGCCGTCATGAGTGCAGATGGTAGTTGCCGGTCAGATGGCCCGGCGTGGGCGGGGAGGGCGGTGCGGGCCCTCCCCGCCAGGGGTGGCGATCACGCCGCCGGGGTCAGACGTCGAGCTCGTTCTCGATGCGGCGCAGGTGGTGCCGGGCCATCGCCAGGTTCGAGCGGTCCCGGCGCAACGCCACATACAGGAACAGCCCCTTGCCGGACCGGCTCGTGAGCGGCCGGATCATGTGGTACTGCGTGTCCAGGGTGATCAGGATGTCCTCGATCTTCTCGGACAGGTTGAGCATCTCCATCGCCCGCAGCTTGGCCCGGACCACATCGGTGTTGCCGGCTGCCGCGACGGTCAGGTCGAGGTCCTTGCCTCCGCCCAGGGTGCCCAGGGCCATCCCGCTGGTGTGGTCCACGAGCGCGACGCCGATGCAGCCGTCGATCTCCATGATTTCCTTGAGCGAGGTGTCCATGTCGGTCATGGGATTCGTTCCTCCGTTGCGGTGGGTGGCGGGCCGCGTCCGGTGCGGACGTCGGCGCCGGGTCCGGCATGGCGGATGCCACGCCTCTGTGCGGCTGAGCCGCGGATCGGTTGCCGGTCAGCCGGCCGCCTGGCGGCGGCGGCCGACGTTCGGCAGCGTGGCCATCGGCGTCCGCCGGGCCAGCGGGGTCGAGGGACCGGCCTGCGTGGGGATCTCCGGCCGCATCTGCGGCGCGGCTTCCAGGGCCATGATGCGAATGAGGCGGCGTACGCAGCGACGCGCCTCCAGATGGACCATGGCGAGGTTCGCGTCACCCGAGGTGACCACGGTGAGCAGCGCGTTCGGGCCGGCGGCGTACGACGTGATGTAGCCGCCGTCGCACTCCACCACCGACTCCCGGAGTTCGCCGTGGTTGACCGCGTGGGCGAACCGCCGGGCCAGTGCCAGGTGTGCCGCGGCCAGCGCGGCCAGGGTGTCCGGCTCCATGCCGTGCGAATCGTGCGCGACGACGAGCCCGTCGGCGGTGGCGAGCACGCTGCCGGAGAGTTCGGGCACCTTGCTGCGCAGGCGGCCGAGCTCCTCGAGTACCGCCGGATCCACCGTCATGGGTTCCTCGCTCCTTCGGCTGAAAGGGGGTGCGCGCGTCACCGCAGTGCCCTCAATGCGGTGCGTATGCGCTTGAGCAGGACTTCGTCGGTGCCCTGGTGCACCGGCGGGTTCTCGGTCGCCATCTCCTTGGGGAGCTTGGCGCCGGGTTTACGGCGGGCCAGCCGGGGTGGCCGGTACACCCCCGCGTTGTTGTCGCCGGACGGCGGGGCCAGCGGTGGGTCGCTGTTCGGCGGGTTGGCGCGGACGGGCACGGGCTCCGCCCCGCTGATCACCGGTACGGTCGGCGCGTCGCTGTTGTCCGGCGCCGGCCCGGCGAGCGGGTCCGCTGCCGGCCGGGGATTCGGGGCCGGGGCCGGCCGAGCGTGGGAGTCCGGGGCCGACCGGGCGAGCGGCGCGGCGGCCCCGCGCGGCTGTGGCAGCCGGACGAAGTCGGGAGCGTCGTTCGGGCGTACCTCGGGCTGTTCGATCAGACCCAGCGCCGCGAGGCGCCGTAGCTCCTGGATGGTCGCGAAGCCCGCGCGGCCCAGCAGAAGAGCCAGGTCAGCGGGGGTACGCTGGCCGTCGGCATGCACCAGCAGCTCCCACTGGAGCGCGGTCAGCACGACCCGTTCCCGCGGCGCCCGGGTGACCGGGATGACCGCCGCGGTGTCGATCCGCGGGTTCGCGATGATCTCGTCGAGCAGCCGGACCCGGCGGCCCACCTCGCGGTCGACGGCGGTCGCGTCGATGTGCACGACCGGGCCGATCCAGTGCGTCGCGCCCGGCAGGAAGTCCACCGGGGCGGACGGCGAGCTGAGCGCGAAGTACGCCGCGTCGTAGGTCGCGGTGAGCACGCAGAGTTCCAGTTCGCCCTGGGTGAGGTGGCCCTGCTCGACCAGCAGCCGCCCGACCCGGGCCGTTGAGGTGCCCAGGTCGAGCGCGTTCTGCCAGGTCCGCGCGGCGAGCCGCCCGGAGGAGGTGAGCAGCGCGCCGACGCCCGGCGCCGCCGGTGACTCGGCGTAGATGATCCGGCCCTCGAAGACGTAGACCGCGCCGCCGGGGTGGCCACCCACCATCAGCGCTCCGGTCTGCCGCTCGCCGGCGACCTGCATCAGCAGGCTTCCGGGCGTTGCGGTCTTCGTGGAGGTCACCTAGTACTCCCGTTCAGGTCGCGACCAATTCGTCGGTGAGGCGTTGCATCTGGCGGCGGGCCACGGCGAGGTTGCCGCGCACCCGGTCCAGCCAGACGTACAGGACCAGCCGGCTGTCGAACTCGGTCTGCACGATCCGCAGGAGGTGGTAGCCCCCGGCGGTGGTGATGATCAGGTCTTCGAGTAGGTCGTGCGGGATGGCCGAGACGAACAGCGACCGGCTGTTCGCGGCCTGGACCACCTCGGCCGTGCCGGCTGCGGCGGCCTCGTGGTCGGCGTTGGGGGCGGCTCCGGTCGTGGCGACCGGGAACCCCGTGGTGTAGTCGACGATGCTGGCCCCGACAGCGCCGGGGATCGTCATGGCCTCCTGTAGACAGTGATCGACGCCGGGCACTTCACTCCTCAGCGCTTCGTCGCTCCCGGTCGTACCGGGCTCCGTTGCCCTGGCGACGTCCGGTGCTTCCCGTGCCGCCACCGTGGGCCATCCTCCGGTGACACTGCGACGACAAGTCGCACGTTTTGTGCGTCATGGTCCACCTGCGGGAAGTCGTTCCCGCCGGATGCCGCCGGCCGTTACGGGCCGCCGGGAGCGCGGGCGCCGCGGGCCCGGAACAGCCCGCAGCCGTACGGCCGTCAGGTGCCCGAGCGACCCCAGTTCCACGCCGGCCACCTCGCCGAGCCAGTGCCGTTCGCCGGGTGCGAAACGGGCCGGCGCGTGTGCCTGCTGCAGCAGCTCGTGGGTGGCGTCGGCGATCACCGCCACCACCCGCAGGGCCAGTTCGTTCTGTCCGAGCCGGCCGTCGCGGAGCAGGGCCCGGCCGACCCGGTGGGTGCCGCGGCCCTCGGCGTAGGCGGTCCGCCACGCGTGCGGGGCCAGCCGCCCCGAGGACACGAGACGTTCACCGAGACCCGGACGGGCCGGTGTCTCGGCGTAGGTGATGCGGCCGGCGGTCAGGTAGAGCACCCCGCCGGGAGCGCCGCCAATGTGCAGCGCGCCGGTACGTCCCGACTCGCCCAGTTCGGTGAGCAGGCGCCGCATCGACGCGGTCGCCGGTGAACCTGGAATCACGGAACGTCATCCTGGGAACGCATCGAGGTGCGTCGTCGCACGGCCGGTGCGCTGTTTGCCCCGGTGTCACCCACTCGGGTCGCGTAACATGATCGCCATTTATCGATTTCGGGAGGTTTCATGCCGGTCCGGTGGGAGCAGGTCGTGGTGGACGCGAAGGATCCGGCACGGCTGGCACAGTGGTGGGCCGAGGCGCTCGGCTACGTGATCGTGAACGAGACCCCGGACGAGGTCGAGATCCGCCGCACCCCGGACGAGCTGCCCGGTCTGCTCTTCACGCCGGTCACCGATGCCAAGGTGGTGAAGAACCGGCTGCACATCGACCTGCGCCCGGACGACCAGGAGGCCGAGGTGGAGCGGCTGGTGGACATGGGCGCCCGGCAGGCCGACATCGGTCAGCAGGGCGTCGGCTGGGTGGTGCTGGCCGACCCGGAGGGCAACGAGTTCTGCGTGCTGAGCTCCCGGAAGTGACCGGGATCAGTAGCGGAACTGGCCGATCAGGGAGCGGATCTCGTCGGCCGCTCCGCTGACCATCCCCGCCGAGTGCCGGGTGGTGTTCGCCCCCTCGGCGGTGGACGCGCTCGACTCGGTGATGTGCGAGACCGTGCCGCTGATCTGGGTGGCGGCCGCCGAGACGGCGCCGACATTGCGGGCCATCAGGTCGGTGGTGGCCGCCTGCTGTTCCACCGCGGCGGCGATCGTACGCTGACCCTCGTCGATTCTTTTGATCACCGCGGCGATCGCCTCGATCGCCTCCGCGGTGCCCGTGGTCATCTCCTGGATGGCCAGGATCTTCGAGGTGATCTCGCCGGTCGCCTGCGCGGTCTCCTGCGCCAGGTCCTTGACCTCGGTGGCGACCACCGCGAAACCCTTGCCGGCGTGCCCGGCCCGGGCGGCCTCGATGCTGGCGTTGAGCGCCAGCAGGTTCGTCTGCTCCGCGATGTTGGTGATCATCCGGACGATGTCGCCGACCTCCCGGCTCGCCTCGCTCAGCCGGCCCACCGCCTCCGCGGTCCGGTTCGCGGTCGCCGTCGCCTCGTTCGTCGTGCTGGCCGCCGACGAGGCCTGCTTCGCGATCTCCCGGATCGAGGCGGAGAGCTGATCAGTTGCGGACAGCATGTCGTGCACCGACCCGGAGACGTGCCCGGCCGAACTGTCCGCGTTCCGGGCCTGCGACGAGGTCCGCTCGGCGGAGCTGTCCAGTTCACCGGCGAGCACCTGCAGCTCGGAGCTCGCCTCACCCAGGGTGTCCACCCGGGCCGCGGTCGCCGCGACCGTGCTCTGCAGCGCGGCCAGCGCCTCGTTCAGCGCCCCGGCCATCTCGCCGAACTCGTCGCGGTTGACGACCGGCGCCCGCACGGTCAGGTCGCGCTGGGCCAGCGTGCGCAGCGTCTCGCGCATCGAGCGCAGCGGCCGCCGGACCGCCCGGATGGTGAGCAGACAGGCGATCACCGTGAGCAGGTTCGCCACGGTCGCCGCCACCTTGATGAACGTGCTGCTCGACTCCGACGCCGCCCGGCCGCGTTCGCTGGCCGCGGTCACCTCGGCCGCCACCCGGTCGTCCAGGGCGCCGAGGCTCTCCTCGAGGGCCGCGTAGGTCTCCAGGAAGCCGGCCAGCGACCGCTGGGCGGCCGCCGGATCGGTCGCGGCGGAGCTCACGGTCCCGGCCGCCGCGTCGGCGTACTCGACCACCTGCGGACGCGCCTGCGCGTAGTCCGCTCGCAGCGCCGCGGGGGCCAGCGCGGCCGCCGCGTCGAACTTCTCGATCATCGTCCGGCCGTGCTCGGTCACCTCCTCGGCGCCGTACTCGGCACGCTCCGCCTCGGTGGTGGCGACCAGCGCGGACATCACGTCGGCCTTCAGCGCGTCGTGCATCATGTCCGCGTTCCACTGATTGCTCATCGCCGAGCTGATCGCGGCGATCTCCGTATTCGCGGCGCTCTGATCCTCCAGGTTGCGGATCGCGAAGACGGTCACCAGGGCGACCGAGGCGAGTCCCGCGGCGCCCAGGAACAGCAGACGGCCGACGATGCTGACGCCGCGACGGCGCGAATCGGACTCCACGGTTGCCCCATCGGCAACCTGGACAACCGGCTTAGGGTGGGATCATGACGGCCGCCGACGCCCAACGGTGGGCATCCGAGCCCGCCAAGGACAGTGGGTACGGGCGTACGCCGTACCAGCGGGACCGGGCGCGGGTGCTGCACTCGGCGGGGTTCCGGCGGCTGGCGGCCAAGACCCAGGTGCACACGGCGGGGTCGGACGACTTCTTGCGTACGCGGCTCACGCACTCGCTCGAGGTCGCCCAGATCTCCCGGGAGATGGGCGCCCGGCTGGGCTGCGACCCGGACGTGGTGGACGTCGCCGGGCTCGCCCACGACCTCGGCCACCCGCCGTTCGGGCACAACGGCGAGGCCGCCCTGGACGCCGTCTCCCAGGACTGCGGCGGGTTCGAGGGCAACGCGCAGACGCTGCGGGTGCTCACCCGGCTGGAGGCCAAGGTCCCCGGCGCCGGGCTCAACCTGACCCGGGCCGCCCTCGACGCCTGCTCCAAGTACCCGTGGTTCCGCAAGCCCGGCAGCCGCAAGTTCGGTGTCTACCCGGACGACCGGCCGGTCTTCGAGTGGCTCCGGCAGCCCCGCACCGACGAGCGCCGCTGCCTGGAGGCGCAGGTCATGGACTGGGCGGACGACGTGGCGTACTCGGTGCACGACGTCGAGGACGGGATACACGGCGGCTACCTGACCCTGCGCCCGCTGCTGCACGATCCGGACGAGCGGGCCGCGCTCTGCGCCGACGTGGCCGCCACCTACTCCGCGCAGACCGCCGGCGAGCTGGCCGGCGCCCTGGACCTGCTGCTGGCCGACCCGGCGGTGGCGGCGGTGGCCGACTACGACGGCGGGTACCAGGCGCAGGTCGCCCTCAAACGGATGACCAGCGTGCTCACCGGCCGGTTCGTCTCGTCGGCGGTGGGCGCCACGCACAGCCGGTTCGGCACCGACCCGATGCGCCGGTACGACGCCGACCTCGTGGTGCCGCGCACGGTCCGTGACCAGTGTGCGCTGCTGAAGGGCATGGCGCTGCGCTACGTGATGCGCACCCGGGCCGCCGAGGACTGGTACGAGCAGCAGCGCACCATCCTCACCGAACTCGTGGACGCGCTCACTCGTACCCCGGAAAGGTTGGATCCGCTCTTCCGGCCGCAGCATGCGGCCGCCGCTGATGATGCCGCCGCCCTGCGCGTGGTGATCGACCAGGTGGCCTCGCTGACCGATCCCGCCGCGGTGGCCTGGCACCGGACCCTGGTGGCGGCCCGCCGATAGCGCGAGGCAGGATGTATGCCGTGGCGGGCAGGGTCAAGGACGAGGACATCGCACTGGTCCGTGACCGGAGCTCGATCGTCGACGTGATCAGCGAGACGGTGACGCTGCGGTCGGCCGGGGGCGGGAACCTGAAGGGACTGTGTCCCTTCCACGACGAGAAGACTCCGTCGTTCAACGTGTCGCCCGCCCGGAATGTCTATTTCTGCCACGGTTGTGGGCAGGGTGGCGACGCCATCAAGTTCCTGATGGACGCGGAGCATCTGACCTTCATCGAGTCGGTGGAGCGGCTGGCCGGCAAGGCCGGCATCCAGCTGCGCTACGACACCGAGACCGGCGCGCCGTCCACGCCGCGCCCGCAGGCCGGGCAGAAACAGCGGCTGCTGGCCGCGCACGTGGCTGCGGTGGATTTCTACCGCGAGCAGCTGGGCACGCCGGGCGCGCGCAAGGCCCGCGAGTTCCTCGCCGAGCGCGGCTTCGGCCGCGACGCCGCCGAGAAGTACGGGTGCGGCTTCGCCCCGGACAGCTGGGACGCCCTCGCCAAACACCTGCGGATGAAAGGCTTCACCGCGGAGGAGCTGACCGCGGCCGGCCTCTGCAAGCCCGCGCGGTCCGGCTCGCTGATCGACCGGTTCCGGCGGCGGCTGCTCTGGCCGATCCGGGACGTCAGTGGCGACGTGATCGGGTTCGGCGCCCGCAAGCTCTTCGAGGACGACGACGGCCCGAAATACCTGAACACGCCGGAGACGCCGATCTACAAGAAGTCGCACGTGCTCTACGGTCTCGACCACGCGAAACGGGAGATCGCCAAGCGCGGCCGGGCAGTCATCGTCGAGGGCTACACCGACGTGATGGCCTGCCACGAGGCCGGTGAGCCGACCGCGGTGGCGACCTGCGGGACCGCGTTCGGCGTCGACCACATCCAGGTGCTGCGGCGCCTGCTGATGGACAGTGACAGCTTCACCGGCGAGATCATCTACACCTTCGACGGGGACGCGGCCGGGCAGAAGGCGGCGTTGCGGGCGTTCGAGGAGGATCAGCGGTTCGTCGGGCGTACCTTCATCGCCGTCTCACCGGACAACATGGACCCCTGTGAGCTGCGGCTGGCGCGCGGCGACCTCGCGGTCCGCGACATGATCGCCGGCCGGGAGCCGCTGGTCGACTTCGCGCTGCGGCAGACCCTCGCCAGGTTCGATCTCGATTCGGTGGAGGGCCGGGTGGAGGCCATGCGGCGCGCGGCGCCGCTGGTGGCCAAGATCAAAGACCGGGAGAAGCGTCCGGAGTACGCGCGAAAGCTCGCCGGTGATCTCGGCATGGATCTGGAGCCGGTGCAGCGGGCGGTGAACAACGCCCTGCGGTCTTCGGGCGTCGACCAGCCGCCGCAGCGGGCGCCGCAGTCATCGGTCGACTCGCCGCAGCGCCTGGTGGAGCGCGAGGCGCTGAAACTCGCCCTGCAGGAGCCGGTGCTGGCCGGGCCGATGTTCGACGCACTCGGCCCGGAGAACTACGGCGACTCGGTCCTGCAGGCGGTCCGGGAGGCGATCACCCACGCCGGTGGTGCGTCCTCGGCGACCGGCGGCGCGGTCTGGATCGAGAAGGTCCGCGACGCGTGTGCCGATCTGGGCGGCCAGGTGCTGGTCAGCGAGCTGGCGGTCGAGCCGCTCTACGTCGACGGCCAGGTCGACCCGCGGTACGTGCAGATCACGCTCGCCCGCCTCCAGGGTGGGGCGCTGGCCACCCGGATCCGGGATCTCAAGTCCAAGGTGCAGCGGGTCAACCCGGTGGCCAACAAGGACCAGTACCTCGCTCTGGCCGGGGAGCTCTTCTCGCTGGAACAGCAGGCTCGTGCCCTGCGTGAACAGGCGGCAGGTGGATTGTGAAGCTCTTCCGACGGCGCCCCTCCCTCCCGGCGGAGTCGCGGCCGCCGCTCGCGGCGGAGGAACGGGTGCTGGCGTGGTCCGCGGTCGGCGATTCCACTGATGTCGTGGTGGCCACCAACTACGGCCTCTGGCTTCCGGGCGCCGCCGACCGGCTCGGCTGGCACGAGATCCACAAGGCGGCCTGGTCCGGGCGGGAACTGCGGATCACGCCCGCCGAGGTGACCGCGGAGCGGGACGGCTACACCGTGCTGACGGACGGGCCGGTGGTGACCTTCCTGCTGCTCGAGCCCGGTGAACTGCCGGATCAGGTACGCACCCGGGTGACCCGGTCGGTGGCGTACACGACGCATCACACGCTGCCCACCGGCGCGGTCCGGGTGGTCGGCCGCCGGGTGAGCGGGCAGGACGGGCTGAGCTGGGCGGTCCGCTACGACGCCGGCACACCGCTGGACGGCCCCGAGGTGATCGAGGCGACCGACGAGCTGGTGGGCGCGGCACGGAATTCTGTCGTACCCCCTCCGTAGGGTTCCGGGGGTGAACTCCCTCATCCATGCGCGCGGGTTGGTCAAACGGTTCGGCGATTTCACCGCGGTCGACGGCATCGACGTCGACGTGCGGGCCGGGGAGGCGTTCGGTTTCCTCGGGCCCAACGGCGCCGGCAAGAGTTCCACCATGCGCATGATCGGGTGCGTCTCCCCACCCACCGGCGGGGTGCTGCAGATCCTCGGGCTGGACCCACGGCGTGACGGGCCGAAGATCCGGGCCCGGCTCGGCGTCTGCCCCCAGCTCGACAACCTCGACACCGAGCTCACCGTCCGGGAGAACCTGACCACCTACGCCCGGTTCTTCGGCATCCCCCGCGCGGTGGCCCGCGCCCGCGCTGCCGAGTTGCTGGAGTTCGTGCAGCTCAGCGAGCGCGCCGACAGCAAGGTGGACCCACTCTCCGGCGGGATGAAACGGCGGCTGACGATCGCCCGCGCGCTGGTCAACGAGCCCGAGATCGTCCTGCTCGACGAGCCCACCACCGGCCTCGATCCCCAGGCCCGGCACCTGGTCTGGGAGCGGTTGTTCCGGCTCAAGCAGCAGGGCGTGACGCTCGTGCTGACCACCCACTACATGGACGAGGCGGAGCAGCTCTGCGACCGCCTCGTGGTGATGGACGGCGGGCGGATCGCCGCCGAGGGCTCACCCCGCGAGCTGATCGAGCGCTATTCGACACGTGAGGTGGTCGAGCTCCGCTTCGCCACCGACGACCAGGGCGCCTATGCGGAGAAGCTGGCCGGCGTCGCCGAGCGGATCGAGGTGCTGCCCGACCGCGTCCTGCTCTACGTGCCCGACGGCGACGACGCTCTGGCCGAGGTGCACCGGCGCTCGCTGAGCCCGGCCAGCGCCCTGGTCCGGCGCAGCAGCCTGGAGGACGTGTTCCTGCACCTCACCGGCCGGACGCTGGTGGACTGATGACCGCCTCGGCCTATGTTTTCGAGTACCACCTGGTCAACTACCGCCGGACGTGGCGGGCCAGCGCGCTCTCCACGCTGGTGCTGCCGCTGCTCACCATGCTCGGCTTCGGCATCGGGGTGGGTGGCTACGTCACCGCCGGCGTCGACGGCGTCGACTACCTGGACTGGATCGTCCCCGGCCTGATCGCCTCGGCCGCGGTGCAGACCGCGATCGGCGAGTCCACCTGGCCTGTGCTCAGCTACTTCGAGTGGCTGAAGGTGTATTTTGCGCAGGCCGCCGCGCCGCTGCGGGTCGCCGACATCGTCACCGGCCATCTGGCCTACATGCTGTTCCGCGTGCTGGTCGCCGCCGCGGCGTTCCTACTGGTGGCGGCGCTCTTCGGCACCCTGCACTCGCTCTGGGCGGTGGCGGTCCTGCCGATCGCGGCGCTCACCGGCCTGGCCGTCGCAGCGCCGGTGATGGCCTACAGCGCCAGCGTCACCAGCGACAGCTACCTGGCGATCCTGATGCGCTTCGCGATCCTGCCGATGTCGCTCTTCTCCGGGGTGTTCTTCCCGATCGAGTCGCTCGGCGCGCTCCGCTGGGTGGCATACGCGCTGCCCCTCTGGCACGGCGTGGACCTCTCACGGGCGGCCACGCTGGGTCTCTCCCCGGGGTGGGACGGGCTGTGGCAGTTCCTCTACCTGCTCGCCTGGGGCGCGGTGGGGTGGTCGCTGGCGGTCCGGCGGTTCCGGCGACGGCTGGTGGTGTGACGTGCTGACTCTTGTCCTGCCGAAACTGGTGTCCTTCGAGGGGGCGGGCCGGCGGTCCACCGCGGTCGCCGAGCGCAACGTGGCCGCCCTCGGCTCGGCGTACTGGTTGGTGATGCTCGGCGGCTTCCTCGAGCCGGTGCTCTACCTGTTCTCGATCGGGATCGGGGTGGGGCAGCTGATCGGCGACATCCCGCTGCCCGGCGGCATCGTGGTGGGTTACGCCGAGTTCGTCGCCCCGGCCATGCTGGCGGCCTCGGCGATGAGCGGCGCGCTCTCCGAGACCACCTTCAACTTCTTCGGGAAGATGAAGTTCATGCGGCTGTACGAGGGGATGCTCGCCACGCCCGTGCGGCCGATCGAGATCGCGCTCGGCGAGCTGGGCTGGGCGATGATCCGGGGCAGCATCTACTCCGCCGCCTTCCTGGTGATCATGGTCGTGATGGACCTGACCACGCCGGGGCGGGCGCTGGCCGCCTTCCCGGCCACGGTGCTGATCGGCCTCGCCTTCGGAGCGCTGGGCATGACGACGTCCACGCTGATCCGCAGCTGGCAGGATTTCGACCTGATCGGGTCGGCGCAGTTCGCGCTCTTCCTGTTCTCCGGGACGTTCGTGCCCGCCACGGCGTACCCCGCGGTGCTGCGCTGGCTGGTCGAGATCACCCCGCTGTACCGGTCGGTCGACCTGCTCCGCGGCATCACCACCGGCACGATCGGGTGGATCCAGTTGCTCGACGTGGTGTACCTGCTCGTCCTGCTGGCGGCCGGTTTGGCTGTCGCCGGCCGCCGGATGGAGCGCATGCTGTGCAAGTGAGCCCCCGCCGCGGAGGTTAGGTCCGCCCGTTGCCGGGAAACAAGCATTCAGGTCGTTATCGCACGTCGCGGCGGGGAACTTGTGACGTGCAGGCGGCCCGGAGCCGTCGCTTCACCCGGAGGGAAGCCCCGCGATGAAACTTCGCCACAAGTCCGACGAGGAGCCGGGCCGGCACGCCTCGGCCAGCCACTCCGAGCCCGTTGCGGGCGACGATTCGCCGGCTGCGGACGCGCGGCGACAGGGCGCCGCCGACTACGACGCGGCCGCGGCCGCGACGACCCGCACCGGTGAGGACCGGGACGCCGATCTCGCGGCGCCCAGCCCCGACGCCGGGCCGGACAAGCCGTCGCAGCTGCGCGCCAAAGGGGTCTGGGCGGCCGTCCGCCGGACCTTCAAGCAGTTCTCCGAGGACAACATCTCCGACTGGGCCGCCGCCCTCACCTACTACGGAGTGCTGTCGATCTTCCCGGCGATGATCGTGCTGGTCTCGCTGCTCGGCCTGGTCGGCACCGACGGCCAGAAAGCGGTCACCGACGCGATCGACGAGATCGCGCCCAACGACCAGCTGCAGAACCTCGTCAACACCGTGCTCGGCCAGGTGAAGGACCAGGGCACCGCGGGCTTCGCGGCCATCATCGGTCTGGCCGTCGCCTTCTGGTCGGCGTCCGGCTACATCGCCGCGTTCATGCGCGCGTCCAACGCCATCTACGACGTCCCCGAGGGCCGCCCGGTCTGGAAGACCCTGCCCATCCGCGTCGGCGTCACCGCCCTGGTCGGCGTGATGCTGGTCGCCTCCGCCGCCATCGTCATCTTCACTGGCGACATCGCCCGCGTCGTCGGCGAGTGGATCGGCCTCGGCGAGGTCGCCGTCACCACGTGGAACATCGTGAAGTGGCCGGTCCTGGTCGCCCTGGTCAGCCTGATGTTCGCCGTCCTCTACTGGGCCTCGCCGAACGCGAAGACCGGCGGCTTCCGCTGGATCAGCCCCGGCGGCATCTTCGCCGTCATCCTGTGGGTGGCGGCCTCCGCGGCCTTCGCCGTCTACCTGGCCAACTTCGCCGACTACAACAAGACGTACGGCACGCTCGGCGGTGTCATCGCCTTCCTGGTCTGGCTCTGGATCTCCAACATGGCCATCATGCTCGGCGCCGAACTCGACGCCGAACTCGAACGCGGCCGCGCGATGGCCGCCGGCCACCCGGCCGACGACGAGCCGTTCCTGGAGCTGCGCGACACGCGCAAGCTGAAGAAGGGCAGCGAGCACGGCCTGAGCCAAAACTGACCCACCCGAAACATCGGCGTGCCACCGCTCCCACGGTGGCACGCCGCTTCCTTCCCCCCACCTGTGCGGCCCGTCTCCGCCCCGCCCGGCCTCGCGCGACGCCGTCTGGCACGGCTTTGGCACGGCCTGGCTTGTGTGACCCAGCTTCGCGCCGCCCGGCCTGGCACGGCGCGGCTTGGTACGGCCCCACTTCGCGCTGCCCGGCCTCGCGCTGCACGGCCTAGCGCTGTCCGGCTTCGCGCTGTCCGGCTTCGCGCTGCCCGGCCTCGCGCCGCCCGGCCTGGCACGGCGCGGCTTGGCACGGCGGGGCTTCGCGCTGCCCGGCCTCACGTGGCGCAGCTTGGTACGGTTGGCTTCCCGCCGCCCCGCCTCGCGTGATGCAGCCTCGCACGGCGTGGCCTCGTGCCGCCGCACTCTGTCCGGCTTTGTGACCCAGCTTTGCGCGGCCATAGCTTCGCGCCCAGCGTTGCGAGAGCTGGCCTTGTGCGGCGCGACTTTGCGCGACGTTATGAGCACCTGCGCTGGTCGAGCTGTACCGTGTCACCGCTGCAGTGCCCACCGGTGAACAACGCCTACGGATTGCCGAGCGGGCCGTGCCGTCTGGTAGGCCGAGCGGGCCGTGCCGGCTGGTAGATCGATGGGTGACCGCGCCAACGTGCGGCCGAGGCCGCTGATTCGGCCTACTCGATCAATCAGCCGCCCACCAGCGGTGCCTGCCGGGCTGCGAGACTGCACCACCAAGCGGCCGAATGATCACCCAGGCGCGAAATCCAGGCCCAGCCGCGCGGTAGCGCTGTCATCCCGCTGGAAGCGACAGCCGAGGCTTGCGTGCAGGGCCGCCCGGCGAACTTCAACACAGAAGTTGCCGGGACATCTTCCGACGTCGATGTCCGGTCGCAACGCTGGGTCGTCAGCCGCCCAGCCGGGCTGACAGTGAGTGTTGCTTCAGTGGCTGGGAGGCGACGCTGGCCGTCAGTTGTCCGGCCGGGCTGACGGTGAGTGTTGCTTCAGTGGCTGGGAGGCGACGCTGGCCGTCAGTTGTCCGGCCGGGCTGACGGTGAGTGTTGCTTCAGTGGCTGGGACGCGACGCTGGTGGTCAGCTGTCCGGCCGGGCTGACGGTGAGTGTTGCTTTAGTGGCTGGGAGGCGACGCTGGTGGTCAGTTGTCCGGCCGGGCTGACGGTGAGTGTTGCTTCAGGGGGCGGGAGGCGACGCTGGTGGTCAGCTGTCCGGCCGGGCTGACAGTGAGTGTTGCTTCAGCGGCTGGGAGGCGACGCTGGTGGTCAGCCGCCCAGCCCGGCTGACAGCGAGACCTGTGCGTGCCTCTTTGGTTTTCGGCCGCTGCGCTTCCTCGCCCGCGGCGCGGAGTCCCGGCCAAGGGCGGTGCGGCTCGCCCGGCCGGGGCGTTTCGCCCGGACTCTGGCCCGTTGTCCGGCTCTGGGGGAGCGGCTTCGCGGGGCTCGAGGCGGACTTTTGCGTTCGCAACGCAAAAGTTTGTATTGATCATGCAGAAGGTATGGACCGAAGTGACGGAACAGGCTTAGTGTGACGGGCACCACTTCATCGGAGGTGTTCGTTGTACCTGACCGATGCACCCCATTTGCGGATTCTGCGGCTGCTCCGTGACGAGGGCCCGGTTTCCCGTGCTGAGCTGGGCGATCGCCTCGAGCTGAGCCGGCCTCGGCTGCTTGCCGAGGTGGAGCGGCTGGTGGCGTCCGGGCTGCTCGCCGAGGCGGGGATGGCTGCCTCGCGCGGCGGCCGGCGGTCGACGCTGGTCGAGCTGCATCCGGGGCTGCGGTTCGCCGCGGTCGACCTGGGGGCGACCTCGATCGACGTCGAGGTGACCAATGGGCGGTTGGAGCCGTTGGCGGCGTACCGGGAGGCGGCCGACATTCGTTCCGGGCCGCGGGCGACTCTGCACCGGCTCAACGATCTGCTCGCCAAGGCGAAGATCGAGGGGGTGTACGAGCGGCTCGACGCGGTCGGGATCGGGGTTCCGGGACCGGTCAGCTTCCGCGACGGCGTACCGGTCTCACCGCCGATCATGCCGGGCTGGGATCGGTATCCGGTGCGCGAACTGCTTGCCCGTGAGCACGGGTGCCCGGCGGTGGTGGACAACGACGTCAACATCATGGCGATCGGGGAGCGGCACGGCGGGGTCGCGCACTCCGTCGACGACTTCCTGTTCGTGAAGATCGGGACTGGTGTGGGCTGCGGCATCCACCTGGCCGGTGCGGTCTTCCGGGGGGTGGACGGGTGTGCCGGCGACATCGGGCACATTCAGGTCGAAGCTGGTGGGCCGGCCTGTTCCTGCGGTAACAGCGGATGTCTGGAGGCGCTGTTCAGTGGGGCGGCGCTGGCCCGGGACGCGCTGGCGGCAGCGCGGTCCGGTGAGTCG
Organism: Actinoplanes sp. NBC_00393; assembly: GCF_036053395.1. Lineage (NCBI taxonomy): Bacteria > Bacillati > Actinomycetota > Actinomycetes > Micromonosporales > Micromonosporaceae > Actinoplanes > Actinoplanes sp. NBC_00393. Next base: position 10,032,409 of record NZ_CP107942.1, read on the forward strand.
CCGGCGTTGGCTCAGCGTCTTGCAGCGGCTCGTCCGGCGAGGTCCGGGTCGGGCCGGGCGGCGCGGGGTGGGGGCGAGAGCGAGGCGGTGATCACCGCCAAGGACGTCGCGGACGGCGCGGCCGAGGGTGACATCGCCTGTATCCGGCTGATCCGTGACGGTGGCCGGCGGGTCGGTGGGGTGCTTGCGACGCTGGTGTCGTTCGCCAATCCGTCGATGATCGTCATCGGGGGTGGGTTGGCGCAGCTCGGGCACGTCCTGCTGGCCGAGATCCGCAGCGTCGTCTATCGCCGTTCCCTCCCGCTGGCCACCGGCAACCTGCCGGTGGTGCTCTCCGAGCTGGGCAGCCGGGCCGGGGTGACCGGCGCGGCCGTGCTGGCCAGCGACGCCGCCTTCGAGCAGGCGTCATGAGCACCCCGACACCGGAGCACAACGCGGCCGAGAAGAACGCGGCGGAGGCAAGCGTGGCGCAGGAAGACGCGGGGCAGGAGAGCGCGGCGAGCGCGGGCGGCCAGGGGGAGACCGGCGAGGTCGTGCTGCGGCTGCACGACGTGGTCAAGGTCTTTCCAGGTGTACGGGCACTCGACGGCGTCCGCCTCGAAGTGCGCGCCGGCGAGGTGCACTGCCTTCTGGGGCAGAACGGGGCCGGCAAGTCCACGCTGATCAAGGTTCTGGCCGGTGTGCACCACGCCGACGCCGGCGAGGTCACGTGGCGCGGCGAGCCGTTCGCCCCGGCCACACCGCAGGCCGCGATGCGCGCCGGGATCGCCACCATCTACCAGGAGCTGGATCTCGTCGACGACCTCTCGGTGGCCGAGAACGCCTTCCTGGGTCACGAGCCGAGCCGCTTCGGGTTCACCAAGCGGCGCGTCTCGGCGTACGAAACAAAAGCGATCCTGGCCCGCCTTGGCCATGCTGAGATCTCGCCGCGCCGCCTGGTCCGCACCCTGCCGGCCGCGGCGAAGCAGGTCGTGAGCATGGCTCGCGCGCTCTCCCATGACGCCCGGCTGATCGTGATGGACGAGCCGAGCGCCGTGCTCGCCCACGACGAGGTGGCGAACCTGTTCCGGATCATCCGGGAGCTGACCGCGCAGGGGATCGCGGTCATCTACATCTCGCACCGGCTGGACGAGATCCGCGACATCGGCGACCGGGTGACCGTGCTGAAGGACGGCCGGACCACCGCGGCGAACCTGCCGGCCCGGACCACGCCGACCCGGGAGCTGGTCGGGAAGATGACCGGCCGCTCGATCGAGTACGTGTTCCCGCCCCGCGAACCGGCCGAGCTGACCGAGGAACCGCTGCTGGTGGTGGAGAACCTGACCCGGTCCGGCGAGTTCGCCGACGTGAGCCTGACGGTTCGTCCCGGCGAGATCGTGGGAGTCGCCGGGCTGGTCGGCTCCGGCCGGTCGGAGCTGCTGGAGACGGTCTTCGGCGCTCGCCGGCCGGATGCCGGCACCGTGAAGCTGGCCGGCAAGCCGATCCGCAGTGTCGAGTCCGCGGTACGCGCCGGCATGGGCATGGCCCCCGAGGAGCGCAAGAGCCAGGCGCTGCTGCTGGACGAGCCGATCTACAAGAACATGACGCTGGCGTCGTTCGCCAAGTTCGCGCGGGCGGGGTTCACCGACGCGGGTGGCGAGCGGGACGCGGCCGGGCGTACCGCGCAGTCGCTGGAGTTGCGCCCGCCGGGCGTGACCCGGCCGGTGCGCACGCTCTCCGGCGGCAACCAGCAGAAGGTGGTGGTCGGCCGCTGGCTGCTCGGCGAGACCCGGCTGCTGCTGCTCGACGAGCCGACCCGGGGTGTGGACGTGGGCGCCCGGGCCGAGCTCTACCAGGTCATCCGGGATCTCGCCGAGCGCGGCGTGGGTGTGCTGCTGGTCTCCAGCGAGGTGCCGGAGGTGCTCGGGCTGGCCGACCGGGTGCTGGTGATGCGCGAAGGCCACATGATCCACGAGGCGCCGGCCGCGGAGATCGACGAGGACACCGTACTGAACCTCGTGATGGCGGGGTCGCTGCTGGAGGGAGAGCCCGCATGATCACTGAAACCCTGCCCGCCGAGAAGCGCGAGCCACGGCGTCTCGACGAGGGAACGATACGCAACCTGGGTCTGGTCGGTGTCCTGGTCCTGCTGGTGATCATCGGGATCATCACGCGGCCGGAGCTGTACAGCGACCCGGCCTGGGTACGCCAGAACTTCCTGATCATCCTTCAGCAGGCGTCCGCGATCGGCGTGGTGACGATCGGGATGACCTTCGTGATCATCGGTGGTGGCATCGACCTGTCGGTGGGCGCGATCATCGCGCTGGCCGGGGTCTGGTGCACCACAGTGGCCACTCAGAGCTTCGGCGCGGTCGGGATGATCTTCACGGCGATCATCGTCGGGATCGCGGTCGGACTGGTCAACGGGGTGCTGATCGCGTACGGGAAACTCGTACCCTTCATCGCCACGCTGGCCATGCTGGTGGCCGCCCGCGGTCTCGCCGCGCAGATCTCCGGCAAGCAGACGCAGATCTCCACCAACCAGACGATCAACAGCATCGCCACCACCCGGATCCTCGGGATCCCGCTGCTCGTGATCATCTTCGCGGTGGTGGCGGTGGCCGGCTGGGTGCTGCTGAACCGGACGACGTTCGGCCGCCGCACCGTCGCGGTCGGCGGCAACCCCGAGGCGGCCCGGCTGGCCGGCATCAACGTGAAACTGCAGACCCTGCTGCTCTATGTCCTCTCCGGACTCTGCTGCGGCATCGCGGCGATCATGCTGACCGCGCAGGCGACCAGCGCGCAGGCCGCCACGGCGAACCTCTACGAGCTGGACGCCATCGCCGCGGCGATCATCGGCGGCACCCTGCTCAGCGGCGGTCGCGGCACGATCGTCGGCTCCGTCTTCGGGGTGCTGGTCTTCTCCACCATCACCAACCTCTTCGCCATCAACAACCTCCCGACCGAGGTCCAGAACATGGTCAAGGGCGGCATCATCGTCGCCGCCGTCTTGATCCAGCAGTTCAACTACCGCTCCGTCAGCCAGCTCTTCAAGCGATGAAAACGATTAGAACGGGAGCAATAATGTCCGCATTGTCCCGTAGGCGCATTCTGTTCGGCGGCGCAGCCGTCGGCACGGGCGTCCTGCTCACCGCCTGCACCAGCAACGACACCGGCGGCAACGCCCAGGTCAACACTAACGCCGGGAACGAGAACGCCGCTCCCGGCGAGAAAGTGGTGATCGGGTTCTCCGCCCCGGCCGCCGACCACGGCTGGATCGCCGCCATCACCAACAACGCGAAGGCCCAGGCCCAGCAGTACTCCGACGTCGAGCTCAAGGTCACCGAGGCCGGGGCTGACGCGGCGACCCAGCGCGCCGCGATCTCCACGATGATCGCCCAGAAGCCGAACATCATCGTGATGCTGCCGTACGACGGCAAGGAGCTGAACGCCGCCGCCGAGGAGGCGATGCGGGCCGGCATCCCGGTGGTCAACCTGGACCGGGCCTTCCCCTCGCAGGACGCGTACCGGTTGCAGCTCAAGGGCGACAACTACGGCATGGGCCTGGCCGCCGGCGCCTACATCGGCGAGCAGCTCAAGACGAAGGGCACCGCCAACCCGATCATCGGCGAGATCGCCGGGATCGACTCGCTGGAGCTGACCCAGGAGCGTTCGGAGGGCTTCAAGACGGCGCTCGCGGTCTACGGCTTCAAGGTCGCCAACCGGCGGGCCGCCGACTTCACCGTCAACGGCGGTCAGGCCGCCGCCACCGACCTGCTCCAGGCACTGCCCAAGATGGACGCCCTCTGGAACCACGACGACGACCAGGGCGTCGGTGTGCTGGCCGCGATCGATCAGGCCAACCGCAGCGAGTTCTTCATGGTCGGCGGCGCCGGCTCCAAGGCGGCGATCGACTCGATCGCCAAGGACGACACGGTGCTCAAGGCGACCGTGACCTACAGCCCCTCGATGGCGTCGTCGGCGATCTCGCTGGCCCGCCTGATCAGCCAGGGCAAGGGAATGAGCGATCTGGTCGAGCTCCAGGTGCCCAAGGAGATCATGCTCGCCTCCGAGACGATCACCAAGGACAACGCCGCCCAGTACGCCAAGCTCGGTTTCTAAGGGGACAACATGTCGCAGGACCTGCGAGTCGGCATGGTCGGCTACGCGTTCATGGGGGCCGCGCACTCGCAGGCCTGGCGAACTGTCAATCACGCTTTCGACCTCCCGCTCCGCGCACGGATGTCGGTGGTGTGCGGGCGTTCCGCGGACCAGGTCGCGGACGCCGCCACGAAGCTCGGCTGGGACGGGCACACCACCGACTGGCGGTCGGTGGTGGACAGCGACGAGATCGATCTGGTGGACATCTGCACCCCGGGTGACACCCACGCCGAGATCGCGCTCGCCGCGCTTGCCGCCGGCAAGCACGTGCTCTGCGAAAAACCCCTGGCCAATTCGGTGGCCGAGGCACGCGAGATGGCCGCGGCCGCAGCCCGGGCACAAACCCATGGGGTACGCGCAATGTGCGCCTACAACTACCGGAGGGTCCCGGCCGTCGCCCTGATGCGCGAGCTCGTGGCGGCCGGCCGGATCGGGACCATCCGGCACGTGCGGGCGTCCTACCTCCAGGACTGGATCGTCGATCCGCAGTTCCCGCTGGTCTGGCGGCTACGCAAGGAGATCGCCGGTTCGGGGGCCCTGGGCGACATCGGCGCACACATCGTCGACCTCACCCAGTACGTCACCGGCCAGACGATCACCGCGGTGTCGGCGCTGACAGAGACGTTCGTCCGGTCCCGCCCGCTGCCGTCGGCCTCGTCCGGGCTCTCCGCCGCCGGCAACGGGGCCACCCTGGGGGACGTCACGGTCGACGACGCGGCGCTGTTCCTGGCCCGGCTCGACGGGGGAGCGGTCGCCACGTACGAGGCGACCCGCTTCGCCACCGGCCGCAAGAACGCGCTGCGGGTGGAGCTCAACGGCTCGCTGGGCTCGCTGGCCTTCGACTTCGAGCGGATGAACGAGCTGGAGGTCTACGACGCCACTCAGCCGGCCGCCGAGCAGGGCTTCACCCGGATCCTGGTGACCGAGGGGGAGCACCCGTACATGGCGGCGTGGTGGCCGCCCGGGCACCTGATCGGCTACGAGCACTCCTTCACCCACGAGGTCCGCGACCTGATCGAGGCGATCGCGACCGGGCAGGACCCGGCGCCGTCGTTCGCCGACGCGTTGCAGGTGCAACTCGTCCTGGACGCCGTCGAGCGCTCCGCCGCCGGCGGTGCCTGGACAGAGGTCGAGTCCGCCCTGGAGGCAAGTCCAGCTGGTTAACAGGGCTGCTTGCCGGCTCTGAGAGCAGCCCTGTTAACCAGCAGCGAATGCGTCCGCCGGGATCGGTGAGGGACGGTGTGGTTGCGCCCCACGCCGGCCGGTCCACGGCGGGTGATGCGGGTGCGCGGGCGGGTCTGCCCGCGCACCCGCTTCGGCGTGCTGCGGCACGCGGCGAACGCACACGCCGTTCGGCGGTTGCGTGTCCGTTTGTGCAAAACATGAACGCAGTTCCAGCCCGGAAAGGCCTTTCCCGGAGGTCGCAGGGAAAGCTACCCGCTGGTCACCGCGGGCTAAGGCATCGGTGTCGGCCGATGTATTAGGCAGCTTTATTTGATGTCCTGGCCGCTCACCGGTCGCACGGGAGGTGCGCCGGTGATCCGTCTCACGCCGCACGCTCGTATCCGAGGGCAAGACTTCCACGGATGGAGGCGGCAATGGCACCCCGGTCCCGTGGCGTCGGTCGATCTAGGACCGCCGCCTGCATGGTCCATACTGGAAGCGTTAGCACGAGCGAATGCACGTGCACCTGCACGGGTGACCTCGTCCGGGGAGGCTATTGATGCGGCTGCGACATCCCTCCGGCCGGATCGTGCACCTGAGTTGTGGCATCAGCCTAAATCAAGCGGAGTCGCTGACCGCCGCCGTCGAGCGCCTCGACGCCGCCGCATCCGCGCTGCGCAGCCGATTCGGCAGCGGCACACTCGGGGTCGCGCTCCGGCTGCCGTACCCACTCGCTGCCGATCTCGCTGACGACGGGCGGGCCCGCAGCCGGTTGCGTACCGAACTGGACGCTCGTGGCCTGGAGGTGGTCACGCTCAGCGGGGTGCCCGGCGCCGCGGAGCCGGCCCCCGACTGGAGTGAGCCGGCCCGCCTGCGGCACACCGTCGACCTGGCCCGGATCCTGGTCGACCTGCTGCCCTTCGAAGAGGTTCGCGGCGCCGTCGCCACCTGCGGTCTCGGCCGTCGGGAGGACTGGGACGAGGCGCGGCAGCAGGCCGTCGCCCGCAACCTGCGCCGGCTCTCCGGCGGTCTCGCCGACCTCGCCTGGCGGGTCGGCCGTGCGGTCCGCGCCGGCTTCCAGCCCGGCCCGGGCTCGGTTCTGGACAGTCCGGAGCAGACCGTCGCCGCGCTCACCCGGGTCGACAAGGACCGGCTCGGCGTCTGCCTGGACCTGACGACCGTGCTGCGTGACTGGCCGGACCCGGCGGACGGCATCGACCGGCTCACCGACGCCGGCCTCTCGGTCATCACCGCCCGGATCACCGACCCGGCGGGCGCCTGGCAGCCGGTCCTGCGGCATCTGCTCGCCGCCGACACCGCCCGGACCGAGTACGTGGATCTTGACACCCCGGGCGGCGATGAGCAGGCGGCGGACGACCTCGCGTACGTCGTGGCGGAGCTGACCGCCATCGGCCTGGTGCCGGAACAGCAGCCCTGCGCCGCGCCCTGATCGAGGCTTTCGCTGCCCGCCGGTGCCGCCGTAGAGTCGCGGTGGGGCCACCGCTGCGACCGGTGGGCCGAGCGGGAGGCGCAAACCTGCACGGCCCGGTCACCGCTGTTGCGACGATGCCTCGTGGGCCGGTTTCCCTCGCCGGCCGGCCACACCAGCCCCGAGGGAGGAACCATGGCACGACCCATCACGCTCTTCACCGGCCAGTGGGCCGATCTGCCGTTCGAGGAAGTCTGCCGGCTCGCGTCCGAGTGGGGCTACGACGGCCTGGAGATCGCCTGCTGGGGCGATCACTTCGAGGTCGACCGCGCGCTCGCTGAGGACGACTACGTCGAGCGCAAGCACGAGCAGCTCGCCAAGCACAACCTCAAGTGCTTCGCGATCTCCAACCATCTGGTCGGCCAGGCGGTCTGCGACCACCCGATCGATGAGCGTCACCGCGGCATTCTGCCGCCGGCCATCTGGGGAGACGGAGAACCCGAGGGGGTACGCGGACGCGCGGCCGAACGCATGAAGGACACCGCCCGTGCCGCCGCGAAGTTCGGGGTGCAGACCGTCGTCGGTTTCACCGGCTCGTCGATCTGGCACACCGTGGCCATGTTCCCGCCGGTCCCGCCCGAGATGATCGACCGGGGATATCAGGACTTCGCCGACCGGTGGAACCCGATCCTCGACGTCTTCGACGAGGTCGGCGTCCGGTTCGCGCACGAGGTGCACCCCAGCGAGATCGCGTACGACTACTGGACCACCCGGCGGACCCTGGAGGCGATCGGCAACCGGCCCGCCTTCGGGCTGAACTGGGACCCGTCGCACTTCGTCTGGCAGGAGCTCGACCCGGTCAACTTCATCCTCGAGTTCCACGACCGGATCTACCACGTGGACTGCAAGGACGCGAAAGTGCGTACCGGTGACGGCCGGCGTGGCCGGCTCAGCTCCCACCTGGCCTGGGCCGACCTGCGGCGCGGGTGGGACTTCGTCTCCACCGGCCACGGCGACGTGCCCTGGGAGGACTGCTTCCGGGCGCTGAACAGCGTCGGGTACGCCGGCCCGATCTCGATCGAGTGGGAGGACGCCGGGATGGACCGGCTCGTCGGCGCTCCCGAAGCCCTGAAGTTCGTCCGCGGGCTCGCCTTCGACGCGCCGGCCGCCGCGTTCGACGCCGCTTTCTCCTCCAACTCCTGACCCACGACGCGCCGCAGGGCCGCCCCGCGACAGCGGAGCGGCCCTGCGGCGAAACCGGCGTCAGTACGTGGTGCCGGTGCCGGTGCTGGTGCTCTTCGACCCGGCGAGCGTGTCACTGGGCGCCAGCAGCTCGTCCGTGCTGTCCGAGCTCGTGCCGCTGGTCGTGCTGGTGGTCTGCAGCTTCTCACCGAGCTTGGACGACTGGAGCTTGTCCTTGCCCTCGGAGTACAGCTTGTTCGCCTGCGCCTGGGCGACACCGGCGGCCTCCTGGACCGTGGGGTGGCTCCAGACCTTCTGGGCGTTGGCCCGGATCTCCTCGTACTTCTCCCGGCCGGCACGGCTGCCCAGGACGAAGCCCGCCGCGAGACCGGTGAGGAACATCAGCTTTCCGCGCATGATGGCGGCTCCTTCCGTTCGATGACGCGCATGCGTCTGCGGGGGTGCATACCCATCCTGGCGGACCGATACTCCCCAGGCGCCGGTTTCGCACACACGTCATCCCGGCACGACCCGCCGGGGGTATCCCGTTGGTGGGGCGCCCGGATGGTCATGTAGTCTGTTCTCCGTCGCCAGGGAAGCCCGGCGGCAGGAGCAGTGCAGCAGTCCCCGATAGCTCAATTGGCAGAGCAGCCGGCTGTTAACCGGCAGGTTATTGGTTCGAGTCCAATTCGGGGAGCTCTCCGGATCCCAGGTCTGATGACCTGGGATTTTCTGTTTGTGCGGGCCCGCTTTCGGCTGACTCTACGTGAACCTACGGGTACGCGTCGATGTGATCCTTGTCGACCGGGAGCGCGTCGCGCGTACCCCCGCTTCTTTTGATCTTGTGGCCCCTGAGCCTTTCGCCTCCCAGGTCGCACATGCGTGGTTACGCTGAGTCTCGCGTTGCTTGCAATCTGTGAGGTGTTCATGTCGCAGCCGGTTGAGGTGGACGTCGTCATCGTCGGCGGCGGGCTCGCCGGGCTGTCCGCTGCCCGGCGGCTCGACCGCGCGGGCGTCGAATGGCTCCTCGTCGAAGGATCCGACCGGCTCGGTGGCCGGGTCGCCACCGACGTCTTCGACGGCTGGCGGATGGACCGCGGTTTCCAGGTGCTCAACACCTCCTATCCGCGGCTCTCTGCGCTGGTCGACGTGGACGCGCTCGACCTGCGGTACTTCACCTCCGGCGTGCTGGTGCGCCGCGGCGGCGGCCTGCACCGCCTGGAGAACCCGCTGCGCGACCCGCTCGCCACCCCGCAGACCCTGACCTCCGGTGTCGGGACCTTCACCGACCGGCTCAAGTTCGCGGCCCTCGCCACCCGGTGCGCCACCCTGCCGGTCGACCGGCTGCTCGACACGCCCGAGACCACCACGCAGGAGATGCTGCGCAACGCCGGGCTCTCGCACCGGATGATCGAAGAGGTGCTCCGGCCGTTCTTCTCCGGCGTCTTCGCCGACCGGACCCTCGACACGTCCAGCCACGTCGCCGCGATGGTGCTGCGCTCCTTCACCCGCGGCCGGATCGGCGTCCCGGCAGCCGGCATGGCCGCCCTGCCCGCCGCGATCGCCGGCCCGCTGCCCTTCCCGCAGCTGCTGATCGGCGCCCGCACCCTGTCCATCGGGCCCGGCATGGTCGTCACCGAAGGCGGCGAGATCCGCTGCCGCGCCGTGATCGTCGCCACCGACCCGCTCACCGCCGCCGCCCTGCTGCCCCGGCTGCCGCGCCCCGAGGTGCACGGCCTCACCACGTTCTACTTCGGCGCCGACCGGGCACCCGTCGACGAGCCGATCCTGCTGCTCGACGGCGACCGCCGGGAGATCATCGCCAACACCGTCGTGATGAGCAACGCCGCCCCCGAATACGCCCCCAGCGGCAAAAGCCTCATCGCGGCCACCGTCGTCGGCGTCTCGGCGCCCTCCAGCGCCTCCGAAACCGTCATCCGGGTGGAACTCGCCCGCATCTACGGCGCGCCGACCGACGACTGGGAGCTGCTCAACGTCGTCACCGTCCCGCAGGCGCTGCCCGCGGCCAACGCCCCCCAGGCCCGGCTCCGCAAGCCGGTCCACCTCGGCGACGGCCTCTTCGTAGCCGGCGACCACCGCGACAGCCCTTCCAGCCAAGGCGCGATGGCCGGCGGTTGGCGCGCAGCCGGATCAGTCCTGGCGTCACTCGGCGCCCGGGCCGGGGTCTAGGTTCTAGGTTCTTAAGGGGCGTCATGAGCGATCTCAACCCGGAGAATTACGCCGAATTCACCACGCAGGACGGACCGGAGGAGCCCTCGGTCGGCGACGAAGGCCTACCGCGGATCGAAGATCTGCAGCCGCCGGATTTCGTCTCCGATCCCCGCCGCCAGATCATCCTGCAACCGAATTCCCTGGTGCCGCGGTAGATCGCTAGCTGCCGGAGCGGGGCACGGGATAGGATCGCCGCCGGTACGGGCCGGTAGCTCAGTGGGTTAGAGCAGGGGACTCATAATCCCTCGGTCGCGGGTTCGAGTCCCGCCCGGCCCACGGTACCTGCCTGGGAGCGACCCCCGGACCCCACGTTGCGGTGGTCGCCCCAGGCGAGCCGGTGACAGGTGGTACGACGTCCGGCCTACCTATGAGGACGCGGCCTCGGCCTGCTGCTTCGGGGCGGTACGGGCGTTACTGCCGGGCCGCGCAGACCTCGCCGGGCGTTCACTGCGCCGCGCGGCTGGGCGCGACCGGACCGGTCGCGCCCGACCTCGGGGATCAGCCGATGGAGACGGTGGCTGTGCCGGTGACGATGCGGTGGTCGGAGCAGGAACCGGCCGGGTACGCCGAGGTTCCCGCAACGCCGGAGCAGGCTGTCGAGATGCTCAGCGAGTCGCTGCTGTAGGCGCCTACCAGCCGGTTCTTCCGGGCGAAGATCAGGTCGATCTTGCCCAGGCCGCCGCAGGGCGGAGTGGCGCCGGGCGTCCCCGTGGCGGTCCACTCGCCGTAGCCCAGGCAGTTGCCCGAGTCGTTGTCGTCGAGTTCCCGGTACGCGCCGGTGTTGCCGTTGTTGTTGGCGATGTTCAGCGTGGGCGAGTACCAGTTGTTGAGGCGGCCGTAGTTCGGCTGGGCGTTGAAGTCGCCGCCGATGATGGCCGTGTCACCGGCGCTGTTGTAGGCCTCCATCTTGCTCAGCACGAAGTCGAGCTGGTTCTCGTTGTACTTCTTGCCGTTGGGCGCCGTGTCGTTGTTCGTCGAGATGTGCGTGGTGCAGAAGTGCATCTTCGGCTGTGCGGTCGGTGCCACACAGGTCAGGCTGAGCGCCTCGGGCCCGGTGTCTGAGGGCAGCGTCCAGCGCTGGGCGCCGCCCAGCGGGAACCGGCTGAACACGGCGTTGCCGAACGGCTGGGTGTTGCCCGCGCCGGGTGCGCAGCCTTCCGTGTTCGAGCTGGGCGTGAATCGCGCGAAGTTGCTGTCGTCGGTCGGGTAGTTCAGCTCGCGCAGGCGGGCGATGAGCGCGTAGTACTGGCCTTCGCAGATCTCGTTGAACGCCACGAAGTCGGCGGCCCGGTTCTTGATCGAGCTTGCGGCCGCGTCGATCAGGCCGTTGGTGGTGCTGCCGCCGTGCAGCTTGGCGCCGGCGACGTTCCACACCCAGACGTTGTACTTGACGTTCACTGCTGCCGAGGCCGGAGCTCCCGGCGTGATGGCGGCGCCGACCGCGAGCAGCATGGTCGCGGCGGCCACCGCGATCCGTTTGTTCAGACGCATTGAAACTCCCCGTTATTCAAGATTTTCGAAGCGTCAATTTATCTCGGGGGGTCCGGAGTCAAGCGCCCGGGTGCCGACGGCTGATCAACGAGAGCAGAATCGGTGGCAATGGCCGAGGGATGGTGCCATCGTCGAGGCAGTGATCGCGAGCGGAGGTGGCTGCGCTGGACCGGGAAGCTGATGATCCGTACCTCTGGCTCGAGGATCTTCATGCGCCGCAGGCGCAGAGGTGGGTGACCGAGCGCAACGCCGAGACGTTGGAAGCGCCGGCTCAGCCCGGGTTCGGCCGGGTCAGGGATGCGGTTCGGGAAGTGCTCGACAGCAAGGACCGGATCTCGTTTCCGGGGTGGCGTGGGGACGGCTTCTACTACGACTTCTGGCGCGACGCTGATCATCCCCGGGGGATCTGGCGGCGGACCACGCTCGAGCAGTTCCGGCGGGATGAGCCGGAGTGGGACGTTCTGCTGGATGTCGATGCGCTCAACGTGGCGGAGCGGGAGAACTGGACGTGGCATGACGTCACCGTGCTGAAGCCGGGGTACGACCGTTGCCTGATCAAGCTGTCCCGGGGTGGCGCGGACGCTCGGGTGGTGCGCGAGTTCGACCTGCGGGAGCGGGTGTTCGTCGAGGACGGGTTCACGCTGCCCGAGGCGAAGAGCGACGTCAGCTGGATCGACGTGGACCACATCTTCGTGGCCACCGACTTCGGGCCGGGGTCGCTGACCTCGTCCGGCTATCCGCGGGTGGTCAAGCGGTGGCGGCGTGGCACGCCCTTGTCCGAGGCCGAGCTGGTTTTCGCGGGGGACGTGGACGACGTCCTGGTCAGTGCGGGGCATCAGTCGACGCCGGGGTACGAGCGGGACCTCGTCGTCCGGCGTATCGAGTTCTACCGCGGTGAGCAGTTCCTGCGGACGGCGACCGGGGCGCTGGTGCGGATCGAGGTGCCGGAGGACGCCGAGATCGACGTGCACCGGGACTGGCTGCTCGTTCAGCTCCGGTCATCGTGGACGGTCGGTGAGGTGACGTACCCGGCCGGGGCGCTGCTCGTGACGGATTTCGACGGGCAGCAGGAGATCACCGTGCTGTTCGAGCCGGACGAGCGTACGTCGCTGAGCTCCTGGCATTGGACGCGCAACCATCTGCTGCTCGTCACCATGACTGATGTCCGGACCACCGTGCGGGCCCTCACGCCGGGTCCGGACGGCTGGCGCAGCCGGCCGGTGGCCGGGGCGGCGGAGCTGGACCACACCTGGATCGTCGACACCGACCCGGACAACGACGACTCGTACCTGATCTCCTCGGCGGGCTTCCTGCAGCCAGCGACCCTGAGTCTCGGGACGGTCGACGGGCCGGCCGCGGTTCTCAAGCAGGCGCCCACGTTCTTCGCGACGGACGGCATGGCGGTCCGCCAGCATTTCGCCGTCTCCGCTGACGGCACGCGTGTTCCCTATTTCGTGGTGGGCGGAGCAGACAACGGGCCGACGCTGCTCAGCGGGTACGGCGGGTTCGAGGTCCCGATGACTCCCGGCTACAACGGCGTCCTCGGGCGTGGCTGGCTCGCCCGCGGCGGCACCTACGTGCTGGCGAACATCCGTGGTGGCGGTGAGTACGGTCCGGCGTGGCACCGGGCTGCGCTGCGGGAGAACCGGGTGCGGGCCTACGAGGACTTCGCGGCGGTCGCCTCCGACCTGGTGGCGCGGGGGATCACGACGCCGGCGCAACTCGGGATCTCCGGTGGCAGCAACGGCGGGCTGCTGATGGGCGTCATGCTGACCCGTTACCCGGAGTTGTTCGGGGCGGTGGTCGCGTCGGTGCCGCTGCTCGACATGCGCCGCTACACGAAACTGCTCGCCGGCCGGTCGTGGATCGGCGAGTACGGCGATCCGGACGTCGAGGGGGACTGGGCGTACCTGCGCGAGTTCTCGCCCTATCAGAATGTTCGGCCGGGTCAGCCGTACCCTCCGGTTTTGTTGATCACCTCGACCCGGGACGACCGCGTGCATCCCGGGCACGCCCGCAAGATGGCGGCGTTGCTGCGCGAGTACGGCTACCGGACGTCCTACTACGAGAACGTGGAGGGCGGTCACGGCGCGGCTGCCGACAACGAGCAGAGCGCGACGATCTCGGCGCTGATCTATGAGTTCCTCTGGCGCGAGTTGGGGCGCTGAGCGCGTACCATCTGCCGATGCTGCGTCGCCGGACCCTTGTTGCTGCCGTGCTCAGCGCGGGTTTGCTGGCCGGCTGCCAGGCCGGCCCCGAGCCGCAACCCGCTGCCGTGCCGGCGCCGAGCGTGCCGGCGCCGAGCGTGCCTGCGCAAGTCACCACGAAACCGAGCAGCGAGCCGGTCCGGAGCAGTACCAGCAAACCGCCACGCACGCTGCCGAAGCCGGGCAATCCGAAGGGCCGGGCTGCCATCCCCGCCGCCGCGAAACCGGTCGACACCAGCCGCCCGACCCGGACGGTCGGCGACGGCAGTCCGCAGAGCTGCACCTCAGCCGCGGTCGTCCGGGCCGTCACGGCGGGCGGCATCATCACCTTCGACTGCGGACCGGATCCGGTCACCATCGAAATGACCAGGACCGCCAAGGTACGCAACTCCAGCGCCAAGGTCGTGCTGGACGGCGGCGGCCGGGTCACGCTGTCCGGCGGCGGCAAGCATCGGATCCTCTACCAGAACACGTGTGACCAGGCGCAGGGCTGGACCACCTCGCACTGCCAGGATCAGGACACGCCTCGGCTGACGATCCAGAACATGGCGTTCACCAAGGGGGACAGCACGGGGGAGGCGGCCGAGGGCGGTGGCGGCGGCGCGATCTTCGTACGCGGTGGGCATCTGCGGATCCTGAACTCGCGGTTCACCGCGAACCGGTGCGATCGCGCCGGGCCCGATCTGGGCGGCGCGGCGGTACGCGTGCTCGACCAGGGTGGCGACGACCCGGTGTACGTGGTGGGCAGCACCTTCACCGGCGGGGTCTGCTCGAACGGCGGGGCGCTGAGCAGCATCGGCGTCTCCTGGACGGTGCTGAACAGCCGCTTCGAGGACAACGAGGCGGTCGGCACGGGTGCGAACCCGGCCCGGGCCGGCACTCCCGGCGGGGGCAGCGGCGGCGCCATCTACCTGGACGGCAACCGGTTCGCGCTCACCCTGGACGGGACCGTGATCGAGAATAACCGGGCGGCCGAGGGCGGCGGTGCGGTGTTCTTCGTGAGCAACGACCGCACCGGCATCATGACCGTGCGCAATTCCACGCTCCGTCGCAATCGCAGTGCGGGCTTCGAGACCGCCGGGCAACCGGGCATCTTCTTCCTCGGCGCCCGGTCGGTCAGGAAGTCCGGCTGAGGATGTCGTTGACGATCTTCTGCACGTCGGCGCGGTCCTTGGCCGGCGCGGTGGCGTCCAGCGCGACCTGCCACTGTGGCTGGTCGCCGCGGTCCTCGGCGAAGAAGTGGCTCATCACCAGCTGGTAGCGGCTCCGGTTGGAGGCCTCGAGGTACTTCGTGGTGGCGTCGAACCGGCGCGGCTTCTCGCCGGCCCGGAACCAGTTCCCGGTGAGGGTCTTCATCTGGGCGGCGCCGCAGGGCGCCGCGCAGGCACGCAGCATCACGGCGAGGCGCTTCCCGCCGTCCGTGCAGATGTACGCCGTGGCGTCCGGCAGATCGGTACGAGCGCCGAGGCAGTCCCAGGTGGGCGGCGTCCGGAACGTGAACGGCCAGTCCTGGAACCGCATGGTGAGCGTCTCGTCCCCGGCCTCGAAGGTGGCGCCGGTGAGCCGCCGGGCAGGCTGCTCCGCCTCGGGTTCCGGCAGGTTGGGCAGGGCCGGCGCGGACGGCGGCAGACCGGGCAGCTCCGGGATGGGCCGCGCGGAGTCCGACGGCAGCGTGCCGAGGGAGACGGCGGCGTACCGGTTCATCGCCAGGGTGCCGCCGATCGAGCAGAGCGCCAGCAGCAGGGTGAAGACCATCAGCACGATGGAGAGCGCCAGCCCGGGATACTTCTGCGGGCCGGCGCCGAGTGCGCCCCGCATGAAGACGACGAGCGGCGCGCGGTACTCCAGCTCGACTGTCTGGCCCGGCACCGCGGTGACGACCAGGTCGGCCCGGCCGATGCGGCGGGGGAGCAGGTACGGCACGTGCGCGTGCACGTGGTGCTGACCGGAGACGACCGGCGTCACGATCGGCTGCCGCCAGTGTGCCGGGACCGGCTGGCCGTCGACCACCAGGACCGGGGTGAACAGTCCGAGTAGGAAGCCGAGCCGCGAGTACTTCATGGTCACCGCGATCGCCGCGTCCGGCCCGTACTGGTGGTAGTCGGCGGGTGGGTACGTCGGCCATTGGTAGGTGTGCATATCCGGGTGAACACCGTTGCCGCCTGCCGGGTTCAGCTCCGGCCGTGCCAGGGGCGGCGCTCCCGTTTTGCAACCTGCTTGCCATCAGCCAAGCCCTGCAACCCAGGTGAAACCCGCCGAATGAAAGGCCACCCCCGAAAAGCAACCAAGCGATTGGCCTGATCCTGCATGAGCAGCACCCGCGTTCGTGTCTTCGTTCTGATGTTCGCCTTCCTGGCGGGCATGGTGCTGCCGGTTTCGCAGGCACAGGCGGCCACCACCGCCGAGCCGACCATCGCGAGCCGGATGGCTGAGGTCACGGCCGCCAAGTCGCTCAACTACTACCCGTCCGACGCGGGCTGGTCGGCCATGTGGACCGGCTTCAACGCCACCCGCATCGAACAGGACATGGCCAAGGCTGCCGCCCTCGGCGCGGACAACGTACGGGTGATCGTCTTCCCGCAGGCCTTCGGCTACCCGCAGCCGAAGGTCGAGTACACCGAGAAGCTGCGCAAGTTCGTCAGCATCGCGGAGGCGAACGGCCTCTCCGTCAAGCTCACCCTCTTCGACTGGTGGGCCGGGTACTCCGACGTGGCCAACAGCATCGCCTGGGCGAACGCCGTGCTGGCCCCGTACGCCGACGACCCGCGGGTGATCGCGGTCGAGGTGAAGAACGAGTTCCAGCCGAACGACACCGCCGCCGTCACCTGGGTCCGCGAGGTCATCCCGGCGATCCGCGCCGCCGCCCCGACCATGCCGCTGACGCTCTCGGTCGACGGCGCCACCGGCGCGGCCGGCATGGCGAAGATCAAGTCCTCGCTGACCTCGACCCCGCTGGACTACTACGACTTCCACTTCTACGGCAACTCGGAGCGCTCGCTCGCCGAGATCCGCAAGGCCCAGGCCGCGGTCGCGCCGTCCCCGATCGTGATCGGTGAGACCGGGGTCAGCAGCGCGGTCGTCAGCGAGGGCGAGCAGGCCGCGTACCTGGCCCGGGTGTTCCGCGCCGCCACCGAGGCGGGCGTCGGCTCGGTGGCCCCGTGGACGCTGAACGACTTCGCGAACGGCGCCATCCCCAGCAACTCGACCGTGTCGACGATGCCGGCCCAGTACAAGTTCGGTCTCTACCGGGCCGACGGCTCCGCCAAGCTCGCCGCCTCGGTCGTCCGCACCGCCTGGACCACCGGCACCATGCCGAACAGCTTCCTGAACCTGAGCTTCGAGGCCGCCGAGATCGACTCGCCGTGGCGGGAGAACCAGCCGCAGGCCGGCGCCGGGGTGGTCACCTCCGAGATGCCGCGCAACGGCGCCAAGTCGATCCGCTTCTCCGGCACCACCCGCACCTCGGCCGGTCTTCCGTCGGTCGTGACCGCGCCGATCACCCCGGTCCAGGCCGGTTACAAGTGGCGCGCCGAGGCGTTCGCCCGCGGCATCGCCGCCACCGGCACCACCGAGATCGCCCTGAGCTGGTTCGACGTCAACGGCAAGTGGATCAGCCAGAACCTCTCCAACCGCCTGCCGGCCGGCAACACCAGCTGGACCAAGCTGGTCGTCGAGGCGACCGCCCCGGCCGGTGCGACGAGCGTCCAGCTGCACCTCAAGTCCGGCGACAACACCGGCACTGTCTGGTTCGACGATGTGGCGATGTCCTGACACAACTTGTTCGACATCCTTCGATAGGTTGACCGGGGAACACCCCGACCTAGGAAGGGAAGTTCGACCGTGCGAAGACTGCTCGTGGCAATGACCGCCACAGCGTTGACCATCGCCGGAACGGGCGTGGCCGCTCAGGCCACGCCCGTTCCCGTTGCCGCGCCGCACCACCGTGCCGCGCCGGCCCCGGGCGGACCCGGAGTCGGCGACGAGTACTACCCGGATTACGGCAACAGTGGGTACGACGTCTCCCACTACGACATTCGCCTGCGCTACACCCCGGCGACCGACCGGCTCACCGGCACCACCACGATCCTGGCCACCGCCACGCAGGATCTCAGCCGCTTCAACCTGGATTTCCTGCTCGACGTCTCGTCGGTGCGGGTCAACAACCGTCCCGCCACCTTCACCCGGGTCGGCGAGCACGAGCTGGTCGTCGCCCCGGCCCGCCCGGTCGCTGACGGCGGCGCCCTGACCGTCGTGGTGCAGTATTCGGGCACGCCGTCGACCGAGGTCGGCGCCGGATACACCGCCTGGATCCGTACGCCGGACGGCGCCCTCGCCATCGGCGAGCCGGAGATCGCCTGGTGGTGGTACCCGAGCAACGACCACCCGATCGACAAGGCCACCTTCGACGTCTCGGTCTCGGTGCCGGACGGCCTCGAGGCGATCAGCAACGGTGTCATGCCGCGTCCGCCGGTCCGCGAGACGCTCGGCTACACCCGGTGGAGCTGGCGTTCGGTGAAACCGCAGGCGACCTATCTGACGTTCCTCGCCGTCGGGCAGTACGACGTCACCACCGACACCAGCGAGGGCGGTCTGCCGATCTACAACGCCTACTCCCAGCTGCTCAGCCAGGACTTCCGGGACGCCGCGCAGGCCAGCGTCGAGCGCACCGCCGAGATCACCGAGTGGGAGGAGACGGTCTTCGGGCCGTACCCGTTCGAGGCGCTCGGCGGAGTGGTCGCGCCGCCCGACACGCTCGGCTTCGCGCTGGAGAACCAGACCCGGCCGACGTACGCGGCGGGTTTCTTCCGCCGCGGCTCCAACACCTCGGTCGTCGTGCACGAGCAGGCGCACCAGTGGTTCGGTGACTCGGTCTCGGTCGCCGAGTGGAAGCACATCTGGCTCAACGAGGGCTTCGCCAGCTACGCGGAGTGGCTGTGGTCGGAGAAGAACGAGGAGGGCACCGCGCAGGAGATCTTCGACTATCTGTACGCGACGTACCCCGATGACGCCGCGATCTGGACCACCGCGCCGGCCGACCCGGGGGTGCCGCAGCTGTTCGGCGACGCCGTGTACGACCGCGGCGCGATGACCCTGCACCAGCTGCGGGTGGCCGTCGGCGACGAGGACTTCTTCGAGATCGTCCGGACCTGGGCCGCCGAGCAGAAGTACGGCAACGCGACCACCGCGGAGTTCACCGCCCTGGCCGAGAAGATCTCCGGTGAGGACCTGGACGCGCTCTTCGAGGCCTGGCTCTTCACCCCGTCGAAGCCGGCGGTGGCGGGTGCCGCGACGCTGGCCCGCAAGGCGGCTCCGGCAGCCCCGAAGTCGTGGGCGAAGATCAGCGAGACGCACGACCTGTTGCACCGGCACTGACTGGGGAAGCGGTGGGCGGAGAACCCGCCCACCGCTGACCGGGCGGTGCTGCTCAGCGGTCACCGACCAGGGCGTTCAGCCCGCCGGTGCGGCGCAGTTTCTGCCAGCCCAGGCGGATGCCGCCGAGCGCGGTGAGCACCGACTGGATCAGCACGAGATACATCAGCTGGCGGTAGACGAACTGCTGCAACGGAACCAGCCAGATCGGCCGCAACTTCTCGTTGTCCAGGCGGAACGCGTAGACGGTGCTGATCACCTGGACGGCCAGCATCGCGAGCCAGGCGAGCAGGGTCTGCAACGGGTCGAGGAACAGCAGGCCGTAAAGCGCGAAGACGTCGATCAGTGGGGAGAGCAACGGGAGCAGGGTCTGGAAGAGGGCCAGGTTGAGCAGGCCGCGACGGCCGAACCGGCCACCGGCGCCGCTCTCGAACAGGGCGCGGCGGTGCTTCCACATCGCCTGCATCGTTCCGTAGCTCCAGCGGTATCGCTGGCGCCAGAGCTGCGGCATCGTGGTCGGCGCTTCGGTCCAGGCGCGCGCCTGCTCCTCGTACACGATCCGCCATCCGGCCCGGATGATGGCGATGGTGAGGTCGGTGTCCTCGGCCAGGGTGTCGTCGCTGAGGCCGTCGACCTGCCGCAGCGCGTCCCGGCGGAAGGCGCCGATGGCGCCGGGCACGGTGGCCATGCAGCGCATCACGTCGTACGCGCGACGGTCGATGCTGAATCCGACGACGTACTCGATGTGCTGCCAGGCGGCGAGCAGCCCGCCACGGTTGGCCACCTTGGCATTCCCGGCGACGGCGCCGATCGAGGCGTCGGCGAAAGGCTGCACGAGCAGGCGTACGGTGTCCGGCTCGAACACCGTGTCACCGTCCATCATCACCACGACCTCGGTGTCCGCCGCCGCGATGCCGGCGTTCAGCGCCGCCGGCTTCCCGCTGTTCGGTTGCCGGAGCACCGTCACGTTCGGGTGTCCGAGCGACTCGGCGATCTCCGCGGTCCCGTCGGTGGACCCGTCGTCGACCACGATGATCCGGATCGGATGGGTACTCGCCACCAGGGACCGCACGGTGTCGGCGATGCACTCCTTCTCGTTGTAGGCGGGCACGATCACGGTCACCGGTTCCGTGTACGGCGTACCCCAACCGGTCCCCGAGCGGGACCGCCGGGCGTGCCGGCGGCCCATGACCAGCATCAACACCAGGCGGCCCACGGTGAGCGCGCCGAGGATCAGCAGCAGCGCCGAGAACCAGACCGTGGTGTCGCGGGCGATCCGGACCGCGCCGACCAGGCTCGCCCCGAGCAGGTGCTCCCCGGTCGTCGCCACCGGGTTGACCGTCTCCATACCGGTGAGCGCCGCGATCGTGGTGAACGTGTAACCCTGCGCCTGCAGGGCCGGAATGACCGTGGCGAGCGCTTCGGCCGTGCCGGACCGGTCGCCGCCGCCGTCGTGGAACAGCAGGACCGCGCCCTCGCCGTTCTCCGGGGTGACCGCCTCGACGATCTCCTCGTTCGTCACGCCGGCTTCCCAGTCGCGGCTGTCCAGGTCGTTCACCACGGTCAGGTAGCCGTTCTCACCCATCTCCTCGATCACGGCCCAGTTGGTGTCGTCCAGCGCCGCGACCGTCGACGAGTACGGTGGCCGGAAGATCACGCTGGTCACCCCGGCCGCGCCGGCGAGCGCCAGCTGCGTCTCCTCGATCTCGACAGTGCGCCGCCAGTCGCTCTGGCCGGACAGCTCGGGATGGGTGAAGGTGTGGATGCCGATCTCGTGGCCCTCGTCCACGACCTGGCGGACCAGGTCCGGGTACTTGCTGATCTCCGAGCCGATCATGAAGAAGGTGGCCGGTACGTCGTACTCCGCCAGCACCTCCAGGATCTCCGCGGTGTACTCCGGATCCGGCCCGTCGTCGAAGGTCAGCACGATCTGCTTGTCCCCGGCCGCCACCGTGGTCGTCGTGCTCCCGTCGGTCTGGATGATCGGCCCGCCAGTGAGCGCCTCGTCCGGCACCTGACTGGTCTGCGACGTCGACTCGATCGCACCGTCCTGTGTGAACTCGCCCTGCACGAGACCGTTCACCATCAGGATGCTGGCGAAAAGGCTGATCAGTACGGCGAGGACGAGCCAGCGTTTCACATGATGCCTTTCAGGCTCGTGACAGAAAGAAGCGCAACTCTTCGCGAATGAAGCTGATAAGTCTCGTTATTGCGGTGCTCTTGTTCGTCAGCGGCTGCACGGCCGACGCCACAGCCCGCGAGAGTCCGGTGGTCGCGCCCTACGTCGACGTTGTCAGCGGCACCGCGAACATCCAGGACATCCACCGCAGAACCGGACTCACCGACTTCACGCTCGCCTTCGTCCTGGCCGACAGCGCGGGCTCGTGCACGCCGACGTGGGGCGGGACCCTGGGGCTGGGGGAGACGGCGGCGCCGGCTGACATCGCCGCGATCGGCGGCGAGGTGATCGTCGCCACCGGGGGCGCCACCGGCACCTACCTGGAGAGCGTCTGCTCGGCGGAGGAGCTGGCCATCGCGTACGCCGAGGTGCTCGACGCCACCGGCAGCAACCACCTGGACGTCGACATCGAGCAGAAGGTCGACCCGGACCTCGTCACCGCGGCCCTGGCGAGCCTGCAGCAGAGCCGCGACACCGCGATCAGCCTCACCCTGCCGGTCGAGGGCGCCGGTCTCACCGAGGCGGGCCTCGCCCTGCTGGGCAGCGCGAAGCGGGCCGGCCTGGAGGTCACGGTGAACGCGATGACGATGAACTTCGACTACGACGGCGACTGGGGCACGGCGATGGTCGAGGCCATCCGTGCGGTCCAGGCCGATCTGGCGACAGTTTGGCCCGAGCGCGAGATCGCCCCGATGCTCGGCGTCACCCCGATGCTCGGAGTCAACGACACCGGGCCCGTGACCACGTTGGACGCGGCCCGGACGGTGCTCACCTACGCCCAGGAACAGGGATTGGGCTTCGTCCGGTTCTGGTCGGTCAACCGGGACAACGGCGACTGCGCCGACGGCCGGCTCAGCGGCGCCTGCAGTGGCATCAGCCAGGACGAGTACGCGTTCACGGAGCTCTTCACCATTTTCGAGGATCACGCCGGGAAAGCTAGGAACGCAGTCTGAGCGCGGCCTATGGCGACAGTCAGTGACCTCTGTGCGAAAAATGACGGAAAGCGTGCCGACAATCGCTCAGCGTGATCATTTGTTCGACGATCGGGCAGCGGATGACATATCGTGCCGGGGTCGATGCTCCCCGACATACCGGGAGGATGATGTTCCGCCGCTGGCACCTCGTCGCCCTGGCCCTGCTCGCGGTCCTCGCGCTGGCCTGCGAGGGAGCGGGCGGCGCCACGCCGGAGCCGACCGATGATCCGACGACCAGGCCGGCCACCGCGCTGCCGTCCTCGATGGCCGCCCTCGGTGACTCGATCACCGCCGGGTTCGGCAGCTGCTTCGCCTTCGTCGCGTGCAGCCGCAACTCCTGGTCGACCGGGACCAGTTCCGCCGTGGACAGCCATTACCGGCGGATTCTCGAGGACAACCCGAAGATCAAGGGCGAGGCGAGCAACTTCGCCGAGCCGGGCGCCGAGGCCGACGCCCTGGCCGGGCAGGCGACCCGGGCGGTCGAGGTGAAGGCGCAGTACGTGACCGTCCTGATCGGAGCGAACGACGCGTGCGCCGGCTCGGTGCGGAACATGACATCGGCCGCCCAGTTCCGCAAGGAGGTCGATCGCGGGCTGGCCCGGCTGAAGCGGGGGCTGCCCAAGTCGCGGGTGCTGGTGGTCAGCATCCCGGACCTCTACCGGCTGTGGGAGCTGGGCCGCGACAACGAGCGCGCGACCCGGGTCTGGAGCCAGGGCGGGATCTGCCCGTCGATGCTGGCCGCGCCGACCTCCACGGCGGACGCCGACGAGCAGCGGCGCCGGCAGGTCCGGGACCGCATCGACGCGTACAACGAGCAGCTGCGCAAGGCGTGCCGCGCCTACGGCAAGCGCTGCCGGTGGGACGGCGGCCGGGCGCACCGGGTCCGCTTCTCGCTGGACCTGGTGAACCAGGTCGACTACTTCCACCCCAACGTCGAGGGCCAGAACGAACTGGCCGATGTGGTCTTCCCGAGCCGATTCGGCTGGTGAGAGCCAGGTCGCCAGACCGTCTATCCGTCGCGTTCCGGGGTGACGCGGTCGCGGATGCCGTCGAGCACCGCCTCCGCGGCCCACGCGGCGGCGTCGGCGATGTCACGCGGATCCATACCGAACTCGCGGCGGAACGTCACCCAGGTCCCGACGGAATCGAGGTGTGACAGCGCCGCGATGATCGCCCTGCGCTGTGCCGCGTCGAGGGACGGCACCTCGGCGTCCAGCAGCCGTTCGAGCTGCGCCCGGCCGGGCGACGGCGCCGCGCCGCTCACGCCTCGCATCTCCGTCTCGGCGACGACGTGCGCGAGCTCCGGCCGAGCGTCGTACCGCTGCATCGCCTCACGGATCGCCAGGGGGACGTCGAAGATCGAGTGCGACTCCTCGCGGGCGAACAGGGTCGCCTCGATCCACGCCGCGGTCGCCAGCAGCAGGTCGACGCGGGTGGGGTAGTTGCGGAACACGGTGCGCTCGGCGATGCCCGCCCGGCGCGCGATGACCCGGTAGGACACGTCGTCGCTGCCGAGCTCCTCGATCAGTTCGGCGTAGGCGGCCAG
This sequence comes from Actinoplanes sp. NBC_00393, assembly GCF_036053395.1. Classification (NCBI taxonomy): domain Bacteria; kingdom Bacillati; phylum Actinomycetota; class Actinomycetes; order Micromonosporales; family Micromonosporaceae; genus Actinoplanes; species Actinoplanes sp. NBC_00393. Next base: position 10,056,323 of record NZ_CP107942.1, read on the forward strand.
GATCGCCGCCTGCGTGCCGCTCAGCGCCGCGACGTCCGCCGGCCCGGTCACGGCTCCGCCCACGTCGCGTCGGGCAGAGGCTCGGCCCGCGTCGCGTCGCGCAGAGACTCCGCCCGCGTCGCGTCGGGCAGCCTGGCGAGCACGGCGCCCACGGCGTGGTCGAACGCGTCGCAGATCTCGCCGGCATCCATGTCGAAGCCCGTGCGCAGCCGGGCCCAGAACATCGCCGACGAGAAATAGCGCAGGGACGCCGCGACCCGCCGCCGATCCCGCCGGTTGAGCGTCGGCGTCGCCACGTCGAGCATCGCCTCGATCGCCCGCGTGATGTAGGCGGGCTCGATGTCGAGCGTCGGCGAGATCGCGGAGGCCCGGGCGCCGACGTACGCGAACGCGGGCGACGCGTCGAAGGCGCGGAAGCGCTCGTGCACGGCGGCGCAGAAATCGGACACGGTCACGAACGGCGGCAGCGGGAAGAAGGCCCGCTCGATCCAGTTCGAGAGAGCGGCGAGCAGGTGGGCACGCGTCGGGTACTGCCGGTAGATCGTGCGCTCCGAGATGCCGACCTCGTCAGCGAGGGCGCGATAGGAGATGTCGTCGAACGTGCGCTCGCGCAGCAGCACCGCGGCGCTCGCGAGAATCGCGGTCGCGGTGTCGACCGGCTCCTCCATCACGTCTCCCCCCGTCGTCGGGATGCCCTGCGGGCGGCCGCCCAGCGCGGTGGCCCGGTGACTTCCGGCGGGAGCACGTATCGATCGGAATCGTCGAGCGTGAGCGCCAGCGACGAGACGTACTGCACCTCGCCGTGCGGTCCTCTCTCGGCCGAGGCCAGCATATCCGGCCGCTCGAACGTGTAACCGGTGACATGACAGCGGAGCCGCTCGCCCGACGGGTTGCCGTCCGCGTCGAACCGGGGGGAGTCGATGCCGTCCGAGCGGCGGCGCAGGTAGTAGCGCCCCCGCGTGGCCAGGGCCGTGACCGGCGTGGCCACGAACGCGACGCCGATCGCGATGAGCACCGAGAACGGCTTGACGGCGGCGCCGAACAGCCCGGCGAAGGCGAGCAGCGACAGCACCGAGGCGAGCCCCACCGACACGAGCCCGACCGGGTTCCAGTCGTGCAGCATGCCGCGGCGGAACTCGGGAAAGCGCGGCGAGACGTGCAGCACCCACTTGTTGATCGCGATATCGGTGGCGATCGTCACCAGCCACGCCATGACGACGTTCGCGTAGAGGCTCAACACGAAGGAGATGAGGGTGAAGACGTCCAGCATCATGAGCACGTAGGCGATCACGAGATTGAACAGCACGAAGATCGTACGGCCCGGGTAGTGCTTCGCCATCCGGGTGAAGACGTTCGACCAGGCGAGCGATCCCGAGTACGCGTTCGTCACGTTGATCTTCACCTGCGCGACCACGATGAGCACCAGGGCGAGAACGATGGCGAGCCAGTCGGGGACGAGGGTCCGGTACATCTCGACGAACTGCTTGACCGGCTCGGTCGCCTGATGCCCGAGCGTGGGTTCGACCCGCACGAGCAGGTACACGGCGAGAAACACCCCGATCACCTGCTTGGTGCCGCTGAAGACGACCCAACCCGGGCCGGCGAACGAGAACGACATCCACCATGAGCGGGCGTTCGACGGCGTGCGCGGCGGCATGGCGCGGAGGTAGTCGATCTGCTCCGCCAGCTGCGGGGTGAGGGCGAAGCACACGGCCGCGCTGGAGACCACGGCGCCGAAGCTGACCGCGCCGTCGGAGTTGCCGGTGAACGACGTGAAGGCGCTCACCGCCTCGGGGTCGGAGACGACGATCCACAGCAGCGGAAGCAGGGCGAGGGCGAGCCACAGGGGCGTGGTCCAGAATTGCAGGCGCTCCAGCGCCCGCATGCCGTAGATGACGATCGGGATCACGACGACGGTCGAGATGAGATAGCCGAGCCACAGCGGCATCCCCGTCGCCACCCGCAGCCCCTGCGCCATGATGGCGCCCTCCAGCGCGAAGAAGATGCAGGTGAAGCCCGCGAAGATGACGGTCGTGATGATGGAGCCGTAGTAGCCGAACCCCGAGCCCCGGGCGATGAGGTCGAGGTCGAGGTTGTAGCGGGCGGCGTAGTAGGCGACGGGCACGCCCACGATGACGATGATGACCGACGCGAACACGATGCCGAGCACGGCGTTGGCGGTGCCGTGATCGATGCCGATGCTCGCGCCGATCGAGAAGTCGGCGAGGAACGCGATGGACCCGAGGGCTGTCGCACCGACGGAGGCCGCGCTCCATCGCCGGAAGGTGCGCGGCACATAGCGGAAGGCGTAGTCCTCGAGGCTGTCCTCTGCGGCCGCGCGCGCGTTGTCCGTCGACACAGGGCATATTTGCTGTCCGGTGTTACGACGACATTGCGAGTGTGAGTCATGCCTGCTCAGATCGCCATGGCGGCTCGCACGGTGGAGGTGGCTGCCTTGCCACCCTCTCCGGTCTGCGTGACGGAGCCCGAGGCGAGCACGACGTAACGCTCGGCGGCCTCCAGGGCGAAGCCGATGTGCTGCTCGACGAGCAGCACGTTGATGCCCTCGCCGGCCAGCTGCATGATGGTCTGCTCGATCTCGGCGACGATCGTGGGCTGGATGCCCTCGGTCGGCTCGTCGAGGATGAGCAGCTTCGGCTCGGTGATGAGGGCGCGGGCGATCGCGAGCTGCTGGCGCTGCCCCCCGGAGAGCAGGCCCGCCTTCCGGGTGGCGAACTTCTCCAGCGCGGGGAAGCGAGCCAGCTGCGCGTCGATGAGGGCCCTGCCGCGCCGGCGCCCGTCGGCGACGAGCTGCAGATTCTCGAGCGTCGTGAGCTGGCTGAACGCCTGCTGACCCTGCGGCACGTACGCCATGCCGCGAGCGACGCGCTGGTTGGGGGCGAGCGACGTGATGTCCTCGCCCTCGAAGAGCACCCGGCCTTTCGACGGCTTGATGAGGCCGATCGCGAGACGCAGCAGGGTCGTCTTGCCGGCGCCGTTGTGGCCGAGCACGGCCACCACCTTGCCGGTCGGCACCGTCACGCCGTGCAGCACCCGCGTGCGCCCATAGCCGGCCTCGATGTCGGTGAGCTGCAGCATGTCAGTCCTCCTTCGCGTTCTGCGTCACGGCTGCCGGTTCGAGCACGACCGACATCGCGGCCGTGGTGGCGGCGCCCGCGGTGCCGAGGTAGACCTGCTGCACCTTGGGGTCGGCCTGAACCTCGGCCACCGTGCCCTGCGAGAGCACCCTGCCCTGGTGCAGCACTGTCACGCGGGTGGCGAAGCGGCGCATGAAGTCCATGTCGTGCTCGACCACGAGCACGATGCGCTTCGCCGCGATGCGCTGCAGAAGCTCGCCGGTCGCGGTGCGCTCGTCCTGGCTCATGCCGGCGACGGGTTCGTCGAGCAGCAGCACCTTCGCGTCCTGCACGAGCAGCATCGCGATCTCCAGCCATTGCTTCTGGCCGTGCGACAGGATGCCGGCCGGCGTGGCGAGTTCGCCGGTGAGCCCGGTCTCCTCCAGCGCCTGCTCGATCGACGGATCGACGCCGCGCCGGGCCCGCAGTAGCGAGGTCGACGGGCGGTGCCGCCCGGCGGCGATGTCGAGGTTCTGCAGGACCGTGAGCTCGTCGAAGACGCTCGCGGTCTGGAAGGTACGGCCGACCCCGAGCCGTACGATCTTGTGCACCTGCTTGCCGAGCAGCTCCTTGTCGCCGAGCTTCGCCGACCCGGTGCCCTTGGTGAGCCCGGTGATGGCGTCGATGCAGGTCGTCTTGCCGGCGCCGTTCGGACCGATGAGGAACCGGACCTCCCCGGGATGCGCGTCGAAGGAGACGCCGCCGACCGCGACGAAGCCGGAGAACTCGACCTGGAGGTCAGTGACAACGAGCGATGCGCCGGTCACGACCGCACCTCCTCAAGCTCGGCCGCCGGTGCGGCTGCCGGTGCGGGCTCGGGCTCTTCGACAGGGCTCCGGCGCGCTGCGAGGAACTTGGCGGGCAGCGACGACAGCCCGTTGGGCAGGAAGAGGATGACGACGACGAACAGCAGACCGAGGATGTACGTCCAGCCCTCGGGCCAGGTCGAGCCGAGGCTCGACTGTCCCCATCCGACGGCCATCGCGCCGAGCGCGGGGCCGAAGAGCGACGCGCGGCCACCGAACGCGACGCCCGCGATCATGAGGATCGAGGCGGCGGCGCCGATCTCGGCCGGAGTGATGATGCCGACGATCGGCACGAACATCGCTCCGCCGATGCTCGCCATCAGCGCGGAGACGATGAAGGCGACGAGCTTGACGTTGGCCGGGTCGTAGCCGAGGAAGCGTACGCGCTCCTCGGCGTCCCGGGTGGCGACGAGGAGCTCGCCGAAGCGGCTGCGGTAGAGCTGCCAGACCGCGAGCAGGCACACGATGAGGAGCGCGGCCGCGATGAGGTACACCATGACCCTGTTCGCCGGGTCGTTGAGCACGTAGCCGAAGAAGTACTTGAAGTCGCTGAGCCCGGTGTCGCCGCCGGTCTCGCGGATCGTGGAGCTGATCAGGACGGCCAGTGCGACGGCGAGCGCCTGCGTCAGGATCGCGAAGTACGCGCCCTTCACCCGGCGCTTGAACAGCGCGTAGCCGAGAAGGCCGGCCACGATCACCGGGAGCACCACGATCGCCGCCAGGGTGAACGCCGCGCTGCGGAACGGCTCCCAGAACATCGGGAGCGGCGCGAGCGGGTCGTAGAGCACCATGAACCCCGGGATCCGGTCACCGGCGGTCTCCAGCGTGAGGTGCATGGCCATCGAGTACGCGCCGAGGGCGAAGAACACGCCCTGGCCCATCACGAGCATTCCGCCCCGACCCCAGGCCAGGCCGATGCCGACCGCGGCGATCGCCCAGCAGCAGTACTTGCCGAGGTTGTTGAGCCAGTGGTCGGTGAGCATGAGGGGAGCGACCGCGAGGAGCAGGAGGGCGAGCACCCCGATGCCACTGAGAGAGAGCCAAGACTTCGACTTGGTCATGCCAGACTCCTGGTTCGCACCGTGAACAGGCCCTGCGGGCGCAGCTGAAGGAAGACGATCACGAGGATGAAGGCGAACACCTGCGCCAGGCTGCCGGTCGTCCAGTAGGCGAAGAACGAGAGGGTCACGCCCACCGCCCACGCGGCGATGATGGTGCCCTTGAGCTGGCCGATGCCACCGGCGGCGACGACGAGGAAGGCCGGGATGATGTACTGCGCGCCCATCTGGGAGTTCGTGCCGCCGATGAGCGACGCGGCCACGCCGGCGACTCCGGCCAGGCCCGACCCGGTGAAGAAGGTGAGGCGATCGACGGTGCGGGTGGAGATCCCCGAGGTCTCGGCGAGGTCCCGGTTCTGCACTGTCGCCCGGATGCGGCGGCCGAACGGGCTGTACTTGAGCCACGCCGACAGCGCGGCGACGCAGACCGACGCGAGCACGATGGTGAACACCTGCCGCAGCGGCCAGTCGTAGCCGAGGACATTCATCTGCCCGTCGAGCCAGCCGGGCTTCTCCACCGGGACGCCCTGGGACGGGAAGATCTGCAGTGCCGCCTGCTGCAGGATCAGGCCGACGCCGACCGTGACGAGCAGGGTGTCGAGTGGCCTGCGGTACATCCACTGGATGATGGTGACCTCCAGCAGGAGGCCGAACAGGCCGGCGACGACGAACGCCACCGGCAGCGCGACCGGGATCGACAGGCCGCTTGCGGTGATGACCTGCTGGACGAGGTAGGCGGCGAAGGCGCCGATCATGAGGAACTCGCCGTGGGCCATGTTGATCACGCCCATCTGGCCGAAGGTGAGCGAGAGGCCCAGCGCGGCGAGCAGGAGCAGCGCGCCCTGTGCGCTGCCGTTCAGCAGCGGTGATATCAGTGCGTCCACGTGCAATCGCTCTCTCTAGCGTCTCTACGGAGGGGGAGGGGTCGCATGCCGCCCGCGGCATGCGACCCCTGCGGGCGATCAGCCCGCTGCGTCGACGAGCTGCTTGCGGACGTCCGCCGGGAACCAGTCGTAGCCCTCGAGGTACGGGTCGGGCTCGATGAACTTGTCGGAGGCCCAGACGATCTCGAACTGGTTGCTGGAATTGATCTTGCCGATGTGACCGGGCTTGGAGATGTGGTGGTTGTCGCCGTCGAGCGTGACCTTGCCCTCCGGCGCGTCGAACGTGATGGTGTTCTTCTTCGCCGCGGCATTCACCGCGTCGACGTCGAACGAGCCGGCCGCCTCGACAAGGGCCTTGTAGAGGTACATCGAGATGTACGCGGCCTCCATCGGGTCGGAGGTCACACCGCTGCTGTTGGGGTAGGCCTTCCAGCTCTCGATGAACTTCGGGTTGGTGTCGGTCTTGAGTGACTGGAAGTAGTTCCAGGACGCGTACTGGCCGGTGACCTCGTGGCCCATCGCCGGCGCCTCTTCCTCGGCGATCGACACCGAGATGATCGGCGTCGTCGCGGCGGTGAGTCCGGCGTCGTAGTACGCCTTGACGAAGCCCACATTCGACGATCCGTTGATGGTGTTGAAGATGAAGTCGGGCTTGGCCGCCACGATCTTCGCCACCTGGCTTGTCCAGTCGTCCTTGTCGAGCGGTACGTACTCCTCACCGACGATCTCGATACCGAGCTTGGCCGCGTACAGCTTGATGATCGCGTTCGCGGTGCGCGGGAAGACGTAGTCGCTGCCGGCGAGGAACAGCTTCTTCACCCCTTGGGAGGCGAGGAAGTCCATCGCCGGGATGATCTGCTGGTTGGTGGTCGCACCGGTGTAGTAGATGTTCGGCGAGGATTCGAGGCCCTCGTACTGCACCGGGTAGAAGAAGAGGCCGTTGTTCTTCTCGACGACCGGCTTGACGGCCTTGCGGGAGGACGAGGTCCAGCCGCCGAAGATTGCGGCGACACAGTCCTGAGTGAGCAGCTTCTCGGTCTTCTCCGCAAAGGTGGGCCAGTCGGTGGCGCCGTCCTCCTGGACGTACTCGATCTTCTTGCCGAGGATGCCGCCACCGGCGTTGATCTCGTCGGCGGCCATGTGCAGCACGTTGGAGACGGTCTTCTCGGAGATCGCCATGCCACCGGTAAGGGAGTTGAGGAAGCCGAGCTTGACGGTGCTGCCGGAGGTGTCGACGCAACTGGCTGCCGGAGAAGTCCCGCCGGCGGCCGTTTCGTCGCCGGCCTTGGCGCCACAGCCGGCGAGCACGAGGGCCATGGTCGTCCCGATGGCTCCCGTAGCCATGAGCGTGCGTATCCGCTTGCTGGTGGTGGACATATGTGAGAACTCCGTTCCTGGTCAAGGTGCGTGACGCCGGGGGCGCGGCACGCGGATCGTGCGGAGGTTGCTGTCCAGGGCGAGTCGCCGGCGATCCGAGCTACCCGCGGGTGTTCGCTAGCAAGGTGCAGCCGGCTGCTGCAGGTGAAAGCAGAGTGACCTGGAGTCATTACTCTGACATTTCCTGACTGTTCCAACTCTGTAGCCGCGGCATCGAGGGGACGCGAATTACCTGGAAAAGCGCGGAGTTTCAGAGATGGGAGATGTCAAAGTTCTGCCATCTTCTGTGAAGGCGCGACGACGATGGCAGACTCCTGACATTCAGGAGAGTTGAGTCGATCGATTCGGGGCAGCTGAATGAGGCACCCGTCTCACCTGGCTTCCTTGCCGCGCCGGCGCAAACCGGCGACTACACCGTCCGGGCGGTGGTTCGCGGCAAGGAGCAGAAGGCGAACGGTCCGGCGATCATGCCCGGTGACATCCCGCTGCTGCCGGCCCCGAACTACTACGTGCACCACGCCTGGCCCGGCGACTGTCCCGCCTGTCGTACGTCCTGGACCAGCCCAACCACCCTCGACGGCCGGAACCTGTGGCGGGTCGTCAGCGGCAGATGGCGGTGGAACTGCGCAGCGGCGGCACCGTCGCAGCCTCAACACCACGACGCGCTTCCGGAATTATGTGGGCGACCGGCCCTTGATCTACGACTACACAGAGCCGCTGATCGCGGCCAACCAGCCGGTCCGCGTACGCATCTCGGTGGACGGCCAGAAGATCCGCTACTACAGCGACGACCAGCTGGTCTTCGACTACATCGACCCGGCGCCTTATCCCAGCGGGTGGTTCGCCTTCCGCACGGTGGCCAGCCACTTCCACACCGGCTTCACCGTCTGGAAACCACCCGCCGCCCGAGCCTCCGGCCCGCCGCGCGGCCGGTTCGTTCCCGGCCTGGTCACTCCCTGGTCAGTCAAGCTTCCCCGGCCGGTTCGCTCATCGGCCCGGGGAAGCGCCCGACGAAGCGCCGCTGCCACGGTGTCTCCACCGCCCGCGGGTGGTAATGCCGGCGAACATAGGCCACCGCCTCACCCGGCGGCACGCCATCCAGCACGGCAAGGCAGGCCAGCGCGGTCCCGGTCCGCCCACGCCCACCCCCGCAGGCCACCTCGACCCGCTCACCCTCAGCACGCCGCCAGGCTTCGATCAAAACCTCTTCCGCGTACGCCGAATCGGCCGGCAACCAGAAATCCGGCCACCTGACCCACCGGCTGACCCACCCGAACTCAGGCGGCGCCGACCCGAGCAGATAAACCCCGAACCGCGGCGGATGCCCCGACGGCATAGCCTCCCGCAGCCCCCGCCCACGCACCAGCCGCCCCGACGGCAGCCGCACCACCCCGGCGTCACCCTCGCTCCACGCCTCACCCATAACCCGATCATCCCGCGCCCTGCCGGCTCCCACCCCGCCACCCACCGCCCGCCGCATCCACCACCTCGGATCCAGCCGCCATCTGCCTCCCGCACCCATCCAGACCCAGCACCCGGAGCCAGTCACCGTGCGTCGCCCGTCCAGAGCCCAGCACCCCGGCTAGCCACCGTGCGTCGCCCGTCCAGAGCCCAGCACCCCGGCCAGTCACCGTGCGTCGCCCGTCCAGAGCCCAGCACCCCGGCCAGCCACCGTGCGCCGCCCGTCCAGAACCAGCGCCCCGAGCCGGGCCGCCGTGCGTCCCCGCGCCCATCCGGGTCCAGCGGCCCAAGCCAGTCAACGTGCGTCGCCCGCGCCCATCCGGATGAGCACCCCGAGCCGGCAGCCGGCTCGCGCTGTCGCCAACTCCGGCCCAGACTCTGACCCGGCCGACAAGACCTCTGCAGACACTCGCACTCCGCCCAAGACGCGCGCGCGAACACAAACCCGGCATCACGTGGCAGCACTGTCCCGCTCGCCGGGCGCTGTTGATCTTGACCAGCTGTCCCTCAGTGCTGTTTGCAGCGCGTCCAAACAGCACTGACGACCAGCCGGACCGCCGTCGCCGCGTCCCGCTGCGATCTTGGGCGATTTGCCACGCTCGGGGGTGGTTGCGGGCCCAAGATTGACAGCTCTCTGCGGCTGCCGCCGCGCCTGGTGCTTCACGGCGGCGATCTTGGGCGATTCGCCATGCTTGGAGGTGGTTGCGGGTTCAAGATCGACGATCTTCACGCGGCTGCCCCTGAGGTGCCTCTTGCCATCCAGGATGGATGTCTGGGTGCCGGCCGAGACTGCTGCGCTGGCGCTCAGGCGCCTCACGGCGATCAAGATGGGTGTGGGCGGCGGCTGGGGGGTTGGGGCAGCGGCCGTCGTTCGGGCTCATGGCGTTTGGGGATTTGGTCGGCGGCCGAGTGAGGGTGGGTTGGTGAGTGCGTTATGTCGGGCTAATCCAGGTTTGCCCTCGTGCGGCGCGACGGTGTGGCTACGGGTGGAGGGCGGTGGCCGCGGCTCGTAGCCAGATTGCTACGGCCTGGGCTCCGGGGTCGGGGTGGCCCAGTACTCGCATGCCCAGGTGACCGGCGCGGCCCAGGCGGGGTGGCAGGTCGACGGTGGCGTCAGCGCCGGTGGTTGCGGCGTCGACTGCAGCGGTCAGGGCTTCTGGCCAAGGGCGGCCGGCGTCCAGGTGGTCGGCGAAAGTTACTGCGGCCGGGGCCAGGGCGTCGACCATGGTGCGGTCGCCTGGTTCGGCGTCGGCGGCTTCGCGGACGCCGTCGAGGCCGGCTCGGAGGGCTGCCGCCCAGTCATGGGGGCCGGGAGCGGCGGGCAGGGCGGCTGCGGCGCGGAGTAGCAGGATGGCGTAGAGCGGGCCGGATACGCCGGTGACGCTTCGGCGGACTGTGGCCGAAGCGGCGCGCAGGACGGCGGCCGGCCCGTCGGCGCCGGGGTAGGTGGGGCATTCGGCCAGGACTGCCGCGGCGCCGAGTGCCAGGCTTACGCCCAGGTCGCCGTCACCTGCTGCGCGGTCGAGGGTGGTGAGCTCGTCGCGTACGGAAATCAGGGCTTCGGCGACCGCCTCAAGCGCGCGTCGCATTGGATGATCGAGTCCCAGTTCGCCTTGCGTTGCGTTGCTGTGGGGGTCGGCGGTGACCAGGCCGGGCTCGGCTGGGGCGACGTTGCGTGGCCAGGCTGGTGCGGTGGTGGGTGCGTCCAGCGCTGCCAGTAGGTCGTCGTCGAGTGGCAGCAGGGTGAGGGATACGCCGGCCATGTCCAGCGTGGTGAGGAAGTTGCCGGACCAGACCCGGGTGGCCGTCATGCCCCAGGTGTGCAGGGCCTGGACGGCGCCTTCGGCCATGATGGACAGTTCCGTGGGCGAGGTGGCTCCGAGGCCGTTGACCAGTAGTGCCACCTGGCCGTTCGGGGCGATTCCGCGGTCCTCGACGATCGCTGAGATCAGGCGGGCGGCCACCTCGAAGGGGGAGCCGAGCGGCCCGCGTCCGACTCCTGGTTCGCCGTTGGCGCCGGGGCCCCACTCCGCCTCGCCTTTTGCGAACGCGAGCCCTGTCGGGAACGGCTGCCCTGTGGGGAATGGCTGCGCCTCCGTGGGGGAGGTGCTCGGAGCGGGGGAAGTGCTCGGAGCGGGGGAGAAGGCGGGCTGATCGGAAGGGCTCGGATCGGTGGCAGGGCTCAGCTCGGAATCCAGGCGCTGGAGTTCGGCGAGGTCCGACAGGAACGCCGCATCGAGGGAGGCGGCGAGGTCCGGCGGAAGTGCGGTGTCCGGCGCGGCGGCGAGGTCCGGCGGGAGCGCGGTGTCCTGTGGGAATGCGGTGTCCGGCGCGACGGCGAAGTCCGGTAGGTATGCGGCAGCCGACGAATCGGAAATTTCTGATATGTGGTCGAGGTCGGCTTGGGGTGGGAGGCCGACATTCGAACTGGGAGCGCTTGGCCGGCGATCAAGGTCGTTCCGGATGGGAGCGCCTGGCTGGGCGGAAGAATCCGACTGGCTGGGGAGGTCTGGCTGAGCGTTATGACCTGGCTGGGCGGAAGGGTCCGGCCGGGTGGGGTGGTCTGCCGGGAGGGAAGGGCGCGGCCGGGCGGAGGGGTCCGATTCGGGGGCGGCGTCGGGCTGAGTGGCGACGTTCGAGGCGGGGAGGTCTGGTGGCGGACCGCTGCCCGCGGCGGTGGCCGTGCATGGGCCGAGGGCCACGCCCATAGTGCCGGTCGTTTCGGCGGCTCGGCGGGCCAGCGCTGCCACCTCGGCGAGGGGGCGACCCTCTGCGGCCGCCGCACCGGCCACCTTCTGGACCAGGATGGTTCCGGCCAGGCCGCGGCGGGCCGAGGGACCGCGGGCCACGTCGTCGCCGACCGGGACCACCTCCACTCGGATGCCTTCGGCCCGGGCCAGTTCCGCGGCGAGGGCGAAGTTCAGCCGGTCCGCCGGATAGTTCGGGACGATCAGCAGCACGCCGGCGGGAGAGGCACTGGCCCGGATCGCGGCCAGGACGGTTTCGGCCGGGGGTGGAATGAACAGCGGGCCGGAGACCGCCGCGGTCAGCATGCCGGCGCCGACGTAGCCGGCGTGTGCGGGGTCGTGGCCGGCGCCGCCGCCGGAGATCACGGCGACCAGGCCGGCGGCCCGCGCCGCGGCCACGTCGTTGCGGATCGCGGTGGCCGGTGAGCCGGCGAGTCGTGCCACGCCGTCCGCTGTCCGGGTCACCCCGTCCAGCGCCACGCTGACCACGTCGGCCAGGTCGTTGATGAGCACCCGTCCTTCTTGCCCGTCCGGGCCGGTACCGACACACGTTTCGACGTAGAGCGCACGACGTAGAGTGCACATCTTGTGCGTGCTCTCGTTCCGGCCCGGCTCGGCATCGGCTTCCGGTGGCTTCTCGCCTCGTCCTGGACGACGAATCTCGGTGACGGCATCGCGGCGGCGGCCGGCCCGCTGCTGATCGCGTCGCTCACCGGTGACCCGTTCCTGATCTCGCTCGCCGCCCTGCTGGGCTGGGCGCCGCCGCTGGTCTGCGGTCTGTACGCCGGCGCGCTCTCGGACCGGCACAACCGGCGGCGAATCGTCAAGATCGCCAACGCCGTCCGGCTCGTCGTCCTGATCGCGATGATCTCCGCGCTCGCCACGGGCCACCTACCGGTCCCGGCCGCGCTGATCGGAATCGGTCTTCTGGCCACCACTCAGGTGTTCGCCGACAACGCCACCGCGACCCTCACCCCGATGCTGGTGAACCGGGACGACCTGCTGATCGCCAACGCCCGCCTGCAGACGGGTTTCATCACGCTGAACCAGCTCGCCGGTCCGCCGGTGGGCGCCGCCCTGTTCGCGGCCGGGCGGGTCTGGCCGCTGGTCACCGAGGCGGTGCTGGTCTGCGCCGGGATCCTGCTGGTCTCCCGGGTCGAGCTGCCGCCGCACGGCGACACCGGTCCGAAGCGTTCGGTGCGGCGGGACATCTCCGAGGGACTGCGGTGGACTGTGCGGCATCCGGCCGTACGCACGCTCTGCCTGACGATTCTGATCTTCAATCTGACCTTCGGTGCCGCCTGGTCGGTGCTGGTCCTCTACGCGAGTGAGCGGCTCGGCCTCGGTGCGATCGGTTTCGGTCTCATCACGACGGTCTCCGCGGTCGGCGGTCTGCTCGGGACCGCCCTGTACGGCTGGCTCACCGCCCGGGTCAGCCTGGGCAATCTGATGCGCATCGGTCTGATCATCGAGACGCTCACCCACCTGGCTCTGGCCGCCACGACGTCGCCGTGGGTGGCGTTGCCGACCTTCTTCCTGTTCGGCGCGCACGCGTTCATCTGGGGCACGACCTCGCGGACCGTCCGGCAGCGTGCCGTGCCGGCCCACCTGCAGGGCCGGGTGGACAGCGTGAACACGATCTGCGTCTACGGCGGCCTGGTGGTGGGTTCGGCGTTCGGCGGGTTGCTGGCCACGCATTTCGGGATCACCGCGCCGTTCTGGTTCGCCTTCCTCGGTTCGGTGGTGTTCCTGGTGCTGCTCTGGCCGCAGATGACCCGGATCGCGCACGACGAGACGCTATAGTCGCGCCATGTTCGACTTCAGCGTGCGACGCCGGCGTCCCGTGGGCCGCCGCTGAAGTTGTGCTTTCCGCCGGCGGGTCGTCTCCCGCCGGCGTTGGTTCGTGGCCGGCCCGACCCGTCTTCGCCGACGTCGATGGGATCGACCGTGAATCTCGAGAAACTCCTGCACGACCAGCTTGCGCCCGCCCTGGAGGCGGTGGCCGGTGAGCCGGTGGATCCGGCTGTCCGGGTCTCGCCGTTCGCCGATTTCCAGTCCGCCGCTCCGCTGACTCTGGCCCGGAGACTGGGCCGGCCGCCGCGCGAGATCGCGGCCGAGGTGGCCGCGAGGACCGGTTTCACGGTCTCCGGTCCCGGCTTTCTGAACATCACGCTTCCCGACGAGATGATCACGGCGGCGCTCGAGGCGGCGGCCGGTGATCCCCGGCTCGGTGTCGCGCCGGCGACCCGGCCGGAACGGATCGTGCTCGACTACTCCAGCCCGAACCTCGCGAAGGAGATGCACGTCGGCCACCTGCGGTCGACGATCATCGGTGACGCGCTGGCCCGGATCCTGGACTGGCAGGGGCACCACGTGCACCGGGCCAACCACGTCGGTGACTGGGGCACCCCGTTCGGCATGCTCATCGAGCACCTGATCGAGGAGGGCGGCGCGCGCGACCACTCGCTCGGCGATCTCACGGCCTTCTACCGGGCGGCGCGAGTCAAGTTCGACACCGACGAGGACTTCCGGACCCGGGCCCGGCTGCGGGTGGTGGCGCTGCAGGCCGGGGACGGGCCGACCCGGGAGCTGTGGCGGTGGCTGACCGGCCTGTCCGAGCAGGCGTTCCTGGACTCCTACCAGCGGCTCGGCATCACGCTCGGGCCGGGCGACTTCGCCGGGGAGAGCTGCTATCAGGACGATCTCGCCGGCATCGTCGCCGAGCTGGGGGAGAAGGGCCTGCTGACCGAGAGCGACGGCGCGCTCTGCGCTTTTCCGTCCGGTTTCACCGGCCGGGACGGCGGTCCGCTTCCGCTGATCATCCGCAAGGGCGACGGCGGTTTCGGGTACGCCGCGACCGACCTCGCCGCCCTGCGCCACCGGGTGCGGAATCTCGGCGCCACCCAGCTGCTCTACGTCGTGGGGACACCCCAGCGGATGCACTTCCAGATGGTGTTCGCGGTCGCGCGGGAGGCCGGCTGGCTGCCCCCGGAGGTCAGCGCTGAACACATCGGATTCGGCTCGATCCTCGGCACCGACGGCAGGATGCTCAAGACCCGGGCCGGCGGCACGATCCGGCTCGCCGAACTACTCGACGAGGCGGTCGCCCGGGCCTCCGCTCCGGAGATCGGGATCGCCGCGATCAAGTACGCCGACCTGTCCGGCGACCGGCGCGCCGACTACGTCTTCGACTGGGACCGGATGCTCGCGTCGACCGGGAACACCGGTCCGTACCTGCAGTACGCGTACGCACGGATCCGCTCACTGACCCGCAGGGCCGCCCGCGAGCCGGGCCGGATCCGGGTGACCGATCCGGCCGAGCGGGCCCTCGGCCTGGTCCTGCTCGGTTTCGAGCCGGCCCTGCAGGCCGCCGGCGCAGCCCGCGAGCCGCACCGGCTCGCCGGTTACCTGCACGACCTGGCGGCGGTCTTCAACGCGTTCTGGGAGCGGTGCCCGGTGGCCACTGCGGAGCCCGGGGTGCGGGCGAGCCGGAAGGCCCTCGCGGAGCTGAGCGGGCGCACGCTCCACACCGGAATGTCGCTGCTCGGCATCGAAGCACCGGAGCGGATCTGATCGACCGGCGGTTATGGTGCTGGTTTCGGCGCTCACGAGGCGCCGCCGAATCTGATGCTGAGAGGTTCTCGATGACCCTTCCCACCGGCGTTTCGCGGCGTGGCGTGCTCGCCGCCACCGCGGCGGCCACCGCCGCGCCGTTAGTCTTCACCGAGGCGGCGCAAGCCGGCCGCCCGAAGCCTCCGGAGAGTTACCGGCTCACCGTGCTGGGCACGTCGGACACCCACGGCAACGTCTACAACTGGGACTACTACAGGGACGCCGAGTACGACGACAGCGCCCACAACGACGTCGGTGTCGCCAAGCTGGCCGCCCTGGTGAACAAGCTGCGCGCCGAGGCGACCGGCCCGGTGCTGGTGCTGGACGCCGGCGACACGATCCAGGGCACCCCGCTGGCGACGTACTACGCGAAGCAGGAGCCGATCACCACGACCGGCGAGAAGCACCCGATGGCCCGTGCCATGAACGTGCTGAACTACGACGCGGTGACCCTGGGCAATCACGAGTTCAACTACGGTCTGCCGCTGCTGAACCTGTGGATCCGCCAGCTCGGGTTCCCGGCTCTCGCCGCGAACGCGATCAGCGTCAAGACCGGCAAGCCGGCCTTCACCCCGTACGTGATCAAGAAGGTCTCGGTGGGCCGGCGCGGGCCGGCGCTGCGTGTCGGCATCCTGGGTCTCACCAACCCGGGCTCGGCGATCTGGGACCGGGCGAACGTCGAGGGCAAGCTCGAGTTCGCCGACATGATCGCGTCGGCCGCGAAGTGGGTGCCGATCATGCGGGCGCGCGGCGCCGACATCGTGTTGATCTCCGCGCACGGCGGCGACAGCGGCACCTCGAGTTACGGCCCCGAGCTGCCGAACGAGAACCCGACCGCGCTGATCGCCGAGCAGGTCCCGGGCATCGACGCGATCCTGTTCGGGCACGCTCACCGGGAGGTGCCGGAGCGGTTCGTGACCAACCTGAAGACCGGCGAGGAGGTGCTGCTCTCCGAGCCGTCGCGATGGGGTCAGCGGCTCACCAAGATGGACTTCGACCTGGTCCGCGAGAAGGGCCGGTGGAAGATCACCACCAAGGCGGCGACGACGCTGAACACCAACACGGTCGAGGCCGACCCGAAGGTGCTCGCCGTCGTCCGGAAACAGCACGAGAAGACCGTGGCGTACGTGAACCAGGTCGTCGCCACCTCGACGGAAACGCTCTCCGCCGCCACCTCCCGGTACGAGGACACCCCGATCCTCGACTACATCAACAAGGTGCAGACCGACACCGTCACGGCGGCGCTGGCCGGCACCGAGTATGCGTCGCTGCCGGTCCTGTCGATCGCGGCGCCGTTCAGCCGGACCGCGGTGTTCCCGCAGGGCGACGTCAAGATCAAGGACGTCGCCGGGCTCTACATCTACGACAACACCCTGGAAGCGGTCGTGCTGACCGGCGCCGAGGTGAAGGCGTACCTGGAGTACTCGGCGAAGTACTTCGTCACCCTCGCGCCGGACGCCCCGGTGAACCCGGAGACGATCAGTGACCCGGCGGTGCCGGACTACAACTACGACGTCTTCTCCGGCGTCGACTACGACATCGACATCTCGCAGCCGGTGGGCAGCCGGATCACCCGGCTGCAGATCGGCGGGGCCGACGTGGATCCGGCCGCGCGGTTCGTGGTGGCGGTGAACAACTACCGGCGGTCCGGCGGCGGCAGCTTCCCCGGCATCGTGAAGCCGCAGGTTTACAACGCGCAGCAGGAGATCCGCCAGCTGCTGATCGACTGGGCGCAGGCCAAGGGCCAGATCGACCCGGCCGACTTCTTCGTCAAGAACTGGCAGCTGGTGCGCGCGG
This sequence comes from Actinoplanes sp. NBC_00393, assembly GCF_036053395.1. Classification (NCBI taxonomy): domain Bacteria; kingdom Bacillati; phylum Actinomycetota; class Actinomycetes; order Micromonosporales; family Micromonosporaceae; genus Actinoplanes; species Actinoplanes sp. NBC_00393. Next base: position 10,073,202 of record NZ_CP107942.1, read on the forward strand.
GCGTACCGATCACATTCTGACCGGTCCCGGCGGGCCGGCACGACCGGCCCGCCGGATCCCGTCAGTCGCTCAGCTCCCAGTTGGCGCGGCTGTCCGCCTGAACGCGCAGCGCGGTCTTCCCGCCCTCGACCAGGTTGAACGTGCAGAGGTAGGTCCGCAGCCCACCCTCACCCCGGTCGCCCTCCGGGGTGCACTGCACGGCGGACACGTCCGCGGCCAGCGCCGCCTCGGCCCGGCGGTCGACCAGGATGCCGCTCTCCAGGTTCGCCGTGATCGCCTGCTCCTGGTGGTTCAGGTAGGCCGGGAGCGCGACGTTGAAGGTCAGCACGGTCCAGAACGCGGCGCCGGCCAGCAGCGTGACGACAAAGGCGATCCAGTACGGGGCGCGGTTACGCCCGTACCGGCGTGCCTTGCCGGAGCGCCGCATCGCCGAGATCACGCCCAGCACGCTGAAGAAGAACGTCAGGACCACGACCGGACGCCACGAGGGCGCTGCCGGCCGGGCCATGGCTTGCACCTCTTCGGGAAAGCGGACCAGCAGCTGGCCGTGCTTGTTCTCCGGATCGCCGTACGGCGCGACGAGTCCGCCGTACAACGGCTCGGCCGGCTCCGCCGGGACGGGATCCGGCGGACTGGCCCACGGCGGAGCGGTCGGGTAGTGCCCCGGCTCCGGTGGAGTCTGGACTGTCATGTGCGGACCTTCCCGGGGGTAGCGGCACGGTTGTGATGCCGTGCCGACCGAGCCCATCGGCCGCGTCCCCGCCGAGTTGAGGATTAGTTTCCGCGGGTTGCGATTGTGGTGCTGTCGAGCGGCACCTGCAGCTCGGTCACCCACTTGTCGAACTCGCCGGGCGGGCAGTCCAGGTACACCTCGCGGGCGAAACCGGGCCCGGACGTCCGGTAGCCGTTGTCGTCGATCCAGGTGGCGATCGCCTGCCCGGTGCGGAACGCCTCCGACATCGAGCCCCGGTGCAGCGCGGTCGCGGCCTCGATCGGCTCCAGCTCCACCACGTCGAACCCGGCCCCGGACACCTCGGCGGCGCCGATCGGGAACGCGGCGTGCACGGTGATCGTCTCGTCGCCCGGACCGGTCGGCGCCGGCCGGTAGTAGGCGATCGGCGACCCGGTCATCGGCACCCCGGCCTGCTCCATCAGCTCCATCAGCCGCGGGTAGAGCGGGCTCAGGTTCTCGGTGATGGAGCTCGGGTGGTCGTACCCGGCGGCGGTCGCGGACAGCTCCGCGACCCGCAGTGCCGGGATCTGCTTCAGGACGATGTCTCCGGTGTCCATGTGTCCCTCCGTCTCGATCAGCCGGAGACGCGCGTCGACCAGGGCCAGGCGGGCCGTGTCCTGCTCCACCTGGGCAGCCAGTTCGGCCCGTCGCAGCCGCAGCATCCCGCGCAGCTCACCGATGTCCAGCTTCTCCTCGACCATCGCCTGCACCTGCTGCAGGGTGAAGCCGAGATCCTTGAGAGCGAGCACCCGGTTGAGGACGCTCAACTGGTCGGCGGTGTACCAGCGGTAGCCGCTGTGCGGGTCGACATGGGCGGGACGCAGCAGGCCGATGGCGTCGTAGTGGCGCAGCATGCGCACCGACACCCGGCCCAGGCCGGCGAAGTCTCCGATACTCAACATGATCGCTCCACCGTCCTCCCTGACACGGTGTCAGAGTCAACCCGCGGCGCCGCCACCCTCCGTCGGCGGGGTCGTGGTGGTGGCCGTGGGCTCCGGCTCCTCGGGCTCCTCCGGATCGGTGGGCGGAGTCGTCGTGTTCGTCGGGTCGGTCGTGGTGGGGTCGGTCGGGCGGGCCGAGGACGGCGCGGTGCTCGGGCTCGGGGAGGCCGAGGACGGGCTCGCCGACGGCCGGACCGACGACCGCCGGGGCCGGACCGGCTCCCGGGTGGCGCGGGTGCTCGGCTCGAGGGAGGGCTCGACGATCTCGCTCGCCGGCGCGTCCGTCGTCTGCTGGACCTCGGCCTGCTTGCCGCCGGGGTTGCTGGACGGCTCGTCGTCCCGGTTCTGCAGCGCGAAGATCAGGCCGAGGCTGCCGGCCACCGCGAAGAGCGCGAGGATCGCGAACATCAGCGCACGCTGGCCGGGCGCCTGGGAGCCACGGCCGGCCGGGACCGCCGCCGGCACCGGCGGTGGGGCGCTGCGCGGCATCGGTACGGCGCGCGGGGCGGCCGGGCTCAGCGGAACGGTGGGGAACTGGCCGCTGCCGCCGCGGGCCGGGCTGACCGGGGCGACGAGCGTGGTGCCGGTGAGCCGTTTCCAGTCCAGCGGGCCGGCCGCGGCGAAGGCGGCCTCGGCGAACTCCGCCGCACTCTGGAACCGGTCGGCCGGCTGCTTCGCCATCGCCCGGGCGATCAGCTCACGGACGTCGGCCGGCACGTGGTCGGGCAGCGGGTCCGGCTCGTCCTCCAGGTGCCGCAGCGCCACCTGCAACGCGTTGTCACCGTCGAACGGCGGACGGCCGGCGATGCAGTGGTACGCCACCGCGCCGAGCGCGTAGATGTCGGTGGCCGGCGTCAGGTTGCCCTTGGCGACCTGCTCCGGCGCCATGTAGAGGGCGGTGCCGACGATCGCGTTGAGACCGGTGACGCTGGTCATCGCGTTCGACCGGGCCACGCCGAAGTCGACCAGGATCACCGCGCCGGTCGGTTTCACGATCAGGTTGCCCGGCTTGACGTCGCGGTGCACGATCCCGTTCTCGTGGGCGGCGTGCAGCGCGTCGGCCGCCTGCGCCACGATCGACATGGTCTCGGCGACCTCGAGCGGGCCCTCCTTGACCCGGTTGGAGAGCGGCTCGCCCTCCACGAACGCCATCACCAGGTAGGCGACCTGCTCGGGCCCCTCGTAGTCGCCGTCGCTGGCGTAGTCGTAGACCTCGACGACACCGGGGTGGCGGAACGCGGCCATCATCCGGGCCTCGCCGTAGAACCGGGTGGCGAACTCCGGGTCCTCCAGCATCGCGGTGCGCAGAACCTTTACCGCAACAGTGCGGCCGAGCACCACGTCGGTGCCGCGCCAGACGTCACCCATCCCGCCGGTGGCGACTCGCTCGTCCAACCGGTACCGGTTGTCCAGGAGATCTCCAGCACTGAGCACCAGCGGACCTATCTGATCGGGGCGGCCCTGACAGGGGTACCGCGGTAGCGAGCCGAACGCCGCTCAACTGTACAGATCCCCGCTCGTCAGCGGGAGGTCAGCGGAAGCACCCTCCCGCCGGCGGCAGAGTTCCTGATCAATCGGCCGGCCGCCCCCGCCCGATCAGGTCTCGTCGTAGGTCGGGGTGACCACGATGGCCGTCTCGGCCAGTTCGAGTTCCTCGTTCTCGGCCTGCCGTTCGACCGCCGCCCGCGCGGTGCTCGCCGCGATCCAGCCGAGCGCGGCGCCGGCCAGCCCGATGCCGAGGATCAGGCCCCAGGGACGGCCCGGTTTGCGGCCGGCCAGAGCGTTCGCCGCGTTGTTCGCCCGCTGCCACGCTTCGTCTGTGACATAGGTCACGCGATCGCCGGCCTTTCCGGCCAGTTTCCGGCTTTGCCGGCTCGCTTTCCTGCCGAGTTTGGAGGCGGTGCCGCTGGCGGTGTCCGCGGTGCTCCGCCCGGCCTCCCGGGCGTTCTCACCCGCGGTCGCCATCGCCGTGGAGAGGTACTCCCACGCTTGACTGGCGGTCCGCTCGGCACGATTCTTCCTGCTCGAGAACATCGTCGGTTACCTCCTGCGGTGGGCCTCTCCTCAGGGTGCCTTCCCCGGACCGGGTACGGGCAAACTCCGGTGTGGACGGCATCACGGTTCAGAAACGATTTGACGTCGCGCAGTACTGTTGACCACGTTCACACGGGTCACTCAGGTGACTAACAGGTTCGGCGCCTAACCTTTCGGTCAGTTTCACCGAACCTTCCGGGGGAGCCGTCCGCCCTGCTCAGCGGGGTGACGGTCGGCCCCTGTACAGAGACGCAACGCCTGGATACGCCGGGCGGGTGGAGGGAAGAGGCGTGACGCTGTCGATAACGACGTCGACGCTTGCCGACGGCACGGTGGAGGTCTCGCCGCGGGGCGAGATCGATGTCGAGAACGCGTACGAGATTCGTGAAGCTGTGGCCGCTCAGCTGGCCGAGGGCGGTCCCGCCCGGATCGAGCTCGACATGCGGCACGTGACCTTCATCGACTCGGTCGGCATCAGCGCCCTGGTGGGCGCGTTCCAGCTCGCCGGGGTCAGCGGCGTCAAGCTCGTCGTCACCCGGCCCAGCCGCTTCGCGCACCGGCAGCTCTGGGTCACCGGCCTGCTCGGCCTCTTCGGCAACCCGCAGCCCTACGAGGAAGCGGTGGCTGTCCCTCAGTAAGCGGGATTCTGCACCCGGATCGCCTCCACGTTGATCCGCACGCTGGTGTCCTCGTGCGGGGCGCGGATCGGGGTGACCACCGCGAAGTTCTCGGCCAGGGCGGCCAGATCGCTGCCCGGGTCCAGATCCTCCTCGGCTGCCTGGACGGCGGTACGCACGTACCCGTCGCCCGCCTCGGCGATGCTCATCTGCACCTGGCCGAACCGGGCCAGTGACGCTTGTCGCAGGCCGCGGATCCCGTCCAGGTGCAGGTCCGGAACGTTCAGGTTGAAGATCGTCCCGGGCGGGGTGTGCAGCAGCGAGGGCAGCAGGCGCACGGCCAGCTCGGCGCCGCTGGCCCAGTGGTGCTGTTCGTCGTCGATCCGGTCCAGGGCGGCGATCGCGGCGCCCCCGCTGGACGCCGACGCGGCGGCCGGGGTGAGCACGTCCAGGGAGACCGCGAGCCCGTGCATCCCGGCGTGCGAGGCGGTCAGGGTGGCCCCGACCGTGCCGGAGTGCACCACCGCGGCCCCGGCGTTCGCGCCGCGGTTGATCCCGGACAGCACGATGTCCGGCACCTCGCCGAAGGCTTCGCGCAGCGCGAGCAGCACGATGTACGCCGGGGAGGCGGCCACCCCGTACGCCGGGATGTTCTTGGCCCCCGCCAGTTCCCGTTCCTCGAAGCAGATCTTGCCGTCCTGCATGACCGCGGTCATCGACGCGCTGCTGCCGCTCGACTCGCTCAGCGGCGCGGCCACCACCACCTCGTAGCCCGCGTGCGCGACCGCCCGCGCCAGCCACCGGATGCCCGGCGCCTCGATGCCGTCGTCGTTGGTGATAAGGATTCGCATGGGTGAATCGTTGCCCGCTCCGGCGCTCATGATGCCTTCTTCAAGGGGGTCAGCTCGACACGTTCGGTGAGAACCCGGACCGCGTCGACGTGTCCGGTGCCGAGACCGTGCCGGGTGACGTTCAGCGCGCCCGCGGCGGCGCCGGTCCGGACCGCCTCCTCCATCGGGCCACCGTGTGCCAGGACCGCGGCGACACCGGCCGTCATCGAGTCGCCGGCGCCCCGGTGCTCGGCCGGGGTGAGCCGGGGCAGCGCCACGCCGTAGACCTCGCCGTTGAACAGCGCCAGCGCGCCCATGTCGGCCCGGGACACCAGGACCGACTCGGCGCCGTCGTCGTGCAGCTTCAGCAGCGCCTTGACCAGCGACTCGGTGGAGCCGTCGGTGGCCGTGCCGTCGGCGATCAGCTCCTCGTGGCTGATCTTCAGCACCGAGATGCCGGCCTCCAGCACGGCCGCGAGATGCCGGCTGCACAGGTCGGCGATCACCTTGCAGCCGTTCGCACGCAGGTCGGCGGCGAGCCGGCCGTACACCTCGGGCTTGATCACCGAAGGGTGGGCCGGGCCGCTCAGGATGGCGATCCCGGCGCGCAGGCCCTCGGCGAGCGTCAGGTTGTAGAGCTCGTCGAGCTCGTGCCGGGACAGCGGGGTGCCCGGGCGTTCGGCTATCTCCTGGCGGGTGCCGCCCCGCCGATCGTGCACGTACCACCCGCTGCCGTGCTCGCGCATCACCAGCCGCAGCGTGACACCGGGCAGCTCGAGCAGCGGGCTCAGCACGCGGCCGACCTCGCCCCCGGCAGCCGCGCAGAGCGTCACTTGCGCCCCGAGCGATGTGATCATCCGGGTCTGCCAGATGCCCTGGCCACCCGGATGCACGTGCAGTTCGGGTTCGTCGTGGTGTTGTTCGATGGTCACCGTCAGCTGGGGGGCCGGCGCGAAGACCATGACCCGGCCGTCACTCATGTTCGCATTGTTATCTTTTTGCGCATCCGGCGTGGCAGATCGCAAAAAGAACATAGGCCCCTCTAGGGCTCGAAGCCGCGACCAGTCAGATCCTGGACCGCTCCCGACAACTCCGGCCGGGCGTGGAGCAGTTCCTCCAGCCGCACCCGCCACCGGCCGGCCTCCAGGTCGAACACGCCGCGGTCGCCGCCGGTGCGGGCCGACTCGGTCAGCAGCCGCGTCCGGGTGTCGACGAGGGCGGCATGGATCTCCGGACCGAGCAGATCGTGGACCTGGCCGGCGAAATCGGCGAACTCGGGTGCGTAGGCGGCGCGCACGAACGCCCGTGCGCCGTCCCAGATGACCCTGGGCTGGTGGATGACTGTCGACATGGATCGATCATCTCGTGGGAACTGTGATGATCGCCATAGCCGCCCGGCGGGCTCACCAGCCGGTCGGTGTGCAGTGCCGTCCGGCTCCGGCGGGCTCGACCTGCAGCGTGGCGTGGTCGATCGCGAAGTCCTCGTGCAGCGCCTCGCGGGCCACGGTCAGGACGGCGCCCAGCTCGGCCGCGGGGGAGAGGCTCAGGTGGGCCGAGGCCACGTCCATGCCCGAGGTCAGCGTCCAGACGTGCAGGTCGTGGACGTCGCAGACACCGGGCACCGCGGCCAGCCGCTCCCGGACGGCGGTGATGTCGACATGCTCGGGGGCCGCCTGGACCAGGATCCGGACGGCGGACCGGCCGAGCGCGAACGTACGCGGAAGGATCATCAGGGCCACCACGACGGCGACGATCGGGTCCGCGTACGCCCAGCCGGTGAGCCAGATGACCAGCGCCGCCACGATCACGCCGACCGACCCGAGCAGGTCACCGAGCACCTCGAGGTACGCCCCGCGGACCGCGATGTTCTCCTTCGCCCCCGAACTCAGCAGCCGGAACGCGATCACGTTCGCCACCAGGCCGCCGATCGCGACGACCAGCATCCACCCGGCCGGCACCTCGGGCGGGTCGGTGAACCGGCGGACCGCCTGGACCAGCACGAACCCGGCGACACCGGCCAGCAGCACGGCGTTGGCGAGGGCGGCCAGCACCTCCAGACGGTAGAGGCCGAAGGTGCGCCGCGAGTCGGTGCCGGCCCGGCCGGCGGCGGTGATCGCGGCGAGGGTCATGGCGATGGCCAGCACGTCGGTGAACATGTGCCCGGCGTCGGAGAGCAGCGCGAGGGAGCCGGTGAGCCCGGCCGCCACCGCCTCGGCCACCATGAAGGCGGTGAGCAGGCCGCCCGCCCACCAGAGGTGCTTGCGATGCCTGGCGCCGCCGTGCGTCGCCGCGGTGCCGTGGTCGTGGCCGGCTCCCATGTCTCCACCTTCCGTCGTTCCGCGGGCCGACGCCAATGTATGCGTACATCGCTATATGTGCAATCAGTTGTGCGACACGCTCCCACGCGCTGGAATCTTGATGACCCGTTACGCATCGGAAAGGAAGTTTCGTGCTTCGACGTACCCTTGCGAACGCTTTTCTCTGCACCGCCCTGGCGGTGACCGTAGCCGCCCAGCCCGCCGCTGCGGGCCAGACCGGCGCACTGCCCAGCACAATCACCCTGCCGAGCGGCTTCCAGCCGGAAGGCATCGCCATCGGCGAGAAGCCGTACGCCTACTTCGGCTCCCGGGTCGACGGCGACATCTACCGCGTCGACCTGCGCACCGGGGCAGGCCGGACCTTCGCCGAGGGCCCGGGCACCACCTCGCTCGGCATGAAGATCGCCGGCGGGCGCCTCTTCGTGGCCGGCGGCGTCGGCGGCGACGCCCGGGTCTACGACCTACGCACCGGCGCTCTGCTGAAGACCTACCAGCTGCGGCCCGCCGCCGACGGGCCGTTCATCAACGACGTGATCGTCACCCGGGACGCCGCCTGGTTCACCGACTCACGCAGCGCCACGCTGTTCAAGCTGCCGCTCGGCCGGCACAACGCGCTGCCCCCGGCGGCGTTCGCGGTGCCGCTCACCGGCGACCTGGCGGTCGTGCCGGGCGCCACCAACGCCAACGGCATCACCACCACGCCGGACGGCCGGGCGCTGATCATCGTGCAGTCCAACACCGGCAAGCTGTTCCGGGTCACCAAGTCCGGTGTGACCAGGGAGATCGATCTGGGCGGCGAGCTGGTCAACTTCGGTGACGGGCTCTGGCTGCGCGGCAAGACGCTCTACGTGGTCGAGAACCGGAACAACGTGATCACCAAGATCAAGCTGAACCGGGCCGGGACGTCCGGCGAGGTCAGGTCCCGCACCGGGGACCCGCGCTTCGACATCCCGACCACGATCGCCGAGTACGGCAAGCGGTTCTACCTGCCGAACGCCCGCTTCACCACGCCGCCGACGCCGGAGACCGCCTACAACGCCGTGGCGGTCCCGATTCCCTGACCGAGCCAGCCGGGGTTCGTGCCCACCGTGGTCAGTCGCTGCGTCGCGCGCGACAGGGCCACGTACAGGGTGCGGACCCCGGCGTCGTCGGTGGCGATCTGGGCCGGCTCGACCAGGACCACCGCGTCGTACTCCATGCCCTTGGCCTCCAGCGCGGTGACCACCTGGACCCGCTCCGGCAGCCCGGCCACCCAGCCGGCCACCTCGTCCCGGCGGGGCACCGGCATGATCACGCCGATCGTGCCGTCGACGTCCGCGAGCTGCTTCTCGGTCAGCTCGCGCACCGCCTCGGGCAGCGCGCCCGCCGAGGTCACCACGTCCACCGGCTCGACGCCGGTGCTGCGCACCGCCGAGGGCAACGGCAGATCAGGCATGATCGTACGAATCACCCGTGCCGCCACCTCGAAGATCTCCGACGAGTTGCGGTAGTTGGTGGTCAGCGCGTAGCTGTTGCGCTTGCGCGAGCCCAGAGCCCGGTCCCGGGACCGGGCCAGCTCGGCGGGATCGCCCGACCAGGCGGTCTGCGCCGGGTCACCGACGATGGTCCAGGATGCGTACGACCCACGCCGCCCGATCATCCGCCACTGCATCGGTGACACGTCCTGGGACTCGTCGACCACCACGTGCGCGTACTCCCGGTAGTCCTCCTCGCGCTGCACCTGCTGGGCGCGGGCCGCCGCCTGCCGGTCCGCGTAGGTGCTGACCTCCTGGATCCCGTCCCGCACGTGGAACGGGTTCTTCGACTTGCGCTGCGGCTGCCGGGGCCGGCCCATGATCTCATCCAGCTCGTCCAGCAGCGCCACGTCGGAGATCGTCGGGCCGTGCTCGGCGAGCGCGTCGAACGAGCCCTGCAGGGTGGCGATCTCGTCGCGGGAGAGGACCCCGTTCGCGTACGCCCGGAGCCGTTTCGGATCGGCCAGCCAGCGCAGCACCCGCATCGGGGTGAACCGCGGCCACCAGGCCTTCAGGAACTCCCGGAAGTCGGTGCGGTCGGCCAGCTCGGACTCGAACTCCCGCTTCTCCGGCAGCCCGGTGACCTTGTGCTCGCGAGCCTGTGCCCAGAGCGCGTCGAAGACCCGGTCGAAGCCGTGCCCGCGGACCTCGTTACGCCGTGCGCCCCGGGGCAGCGCCTTGCGCCGGAGTTGCTCCAGAGCGCTGGCGTCCAGTCGCAGCAGGGTCCCGCGGTAGAGCAGGCGCAGCTCGGTCGGGCCGCCCGGCACCGCGTCGTGCGAGGCGCGCTCGAGCACCCGGCGCATCCGCAACGAGCCCTTGATCGCGGCGATCGGGCCGGAGTCCACCCGGGTCGCGTCATAGCCCGGCACGAGCGAGCCCAGCGACCGCAGCGTCGCGGTCTCCTCGCCGAGCGAGGGCAGGACGGTCGCGATGTACTCCACGAAGACGCCGGACGGGCCGACCACCAGGATGCCGCCGCCGGCGAACCGGCTGCGGTCGGAATACAACAGGTACGCCGCCCGGTGCAGCGCCACCGCGGTCTTGCCGGTGCCCGGACCGCCGGTGACGATCGTCACGCCCGAGGCGGGGGAGCGGATCGCCTCGTCCTGCTCGCGCTGGATGGTCGCGACGATGTCGCGCATGCCGCGCCCGGTCGCCTTCGCCAGACTGGCCAGCAGCGCGCCGTCGCCCACCACCCGCATGTCGGCCGGGGCGGCATCCGGATCGAGCAGGTCGTCCTCGATGCCGGTGACCCGCTCCCGGCTGGACTGGATCATCCGGCGGCGGACCACGCCGAGCGGCTCGGCCGCGGTGGCCCGGTAGAACGCCGCCGCGGCGGGCGCCCGCCAGTCCACGACCAGCGGTTTCGAGTCCTCGTCGCGGATGCCCATCCGGCCCACGTAGTGGGTGGCGCCGGTGTTCAGGTCGAGGCGGCCGAAGACCAGTCCCTCGTACTCCGTGTCCAGGGCGTGCCGGCGGCGGGCCGCGTGATAAACCATCGCATCGCGCTCCACCAGGGCGCCGAAGGTGCCCACGCCGGCCAGGCGGTAGCCCTCCTTCTCGGCCCGGGACGCGTCCTGGCGCAGCTCGGCGAGACGGGCATAGACCCGGTCCACGTGCTGCTGCTCGACCGCGATCTCCTGCTGAAGGACGGTGGTGTCGCTCAAGTCGGTCGCTCTCCCTTTCCTGCGCACCACCAACCGCGCGTGCGTGGCTGCGCGAAGGGGGCAATCGAACTTACTCCTGCCCGGCAGTCCGCGTCGAACGCACCCCTCCGGCTCGTCGTCCGGAATCTCTCAGGATCGTCGCCCGGGCGGCATCGCGTGCGCGTTTCGAGGGAAACGACTAGGCCGCCCGGCGGCAGTCCGCGGCGCCGGACACCCGCTGCTCCCGCTTCGACTCCCGCTTCGCCTCCCGGACCACCTTGCGGACGATCCCGGCGAGCGCCGCCGAGACCTCCTCCGGCCGCTCCAGCGGCAGCATGTGCCCGGCGCCCGGGAAGACCTGCAGCCCGGCGCTGGGCAGCGCGTCGGCGATCGACTCGGCGCAGGCCGGCGGGGTCAGCCTGTCCCGGTCGCCGACCAGCACCGCGGACGGCAGGTCGCCGAGCAGCGCCAGCGTGTCCAGTCGCTGCTGCGCGCCGACCGACGCGCGGAAGCCGCCGATCGACCGCAGCGAGGCCCGGCCCAGACTGCGCAGGGTCAGCCGCAACGCGTCGGTCGAGCAGTCGTCGCCGAAGAGCAGCCAGCGCACCGCCGGGCGCAGGGCGGGCAGCACGGCCCGGTGCGGGCACCAGGCGCCGGAGCGGGCCAGCAGGCCGGCGCCGATGGTCTCGCCGGCGCGCAGCACGGAGGCCAGGTGCGGGTGCAACCCGTACCGCGTGTGGGTGTGGCCCTCGGCGGTGGTCGAGACGAAGAGCAGGCCGGCCACCCGGGCGGCGAAGTCGCCGGGGTGGCGGTGGGCGTACTCCATGATCGTCATGCCGCCCATCGAATGGCCGGCGAGGATCACCGGGCCGGACGGCGCGAACCGGTCGATCACCTCGGCCAGGTCGTCGCCGAGCTGGTCGAGATTGGCCGAGCGCAGCCGGGTGGCGCCGGATCGTCCGTGGCCACGAGTGTCGTACGCGATCACGCGGGGTGTCTTGCGGCCCATCCCGCTGAGCGCGGCCACCTGATGCCGCCAGATCCGCCGGTCCAGGCACCAGCTGTGCAACATGACCACGGTCACCGGCGCGTCGGCCGGGCCGGACACGTCGACATGCAGCCGGACGCCGTCGGCGAGGACGATCTCCGAACGCTCAGTCATGGGCACCTCCGTGCGGGCTCACGGCCCCCGCAGTACCCACGGGTTACCAGCATCACTCGCGATCTCCGCGAACGCCACATTTCTTGGTCAGGACTTTCGGCCCTTGTGCACGGAACAGTGAGTTAGCTCGCAATCACTTTCCCGCCGCCCCGGACAGGCGAAAATCTCTCCCATGACGGCCACGCGAGACGCCCAGATCCTCAGCCCTGCCGAAGCCTTGAGCAAGCTCGTCACCGGCAACAAGCGGTTCGTGTACGGCACCCCGCGGTACGGCCACGACGTCACCCAGGCGGCCGCGACCGCCGGTGGACAGCAGCCGCATTCGCTGGTGCTGGGCTGCATCGACTCCCGGGTGCCGCTCGAGGCGATCTTCGACCAGTCGTTCGGCTCGATCTGCGTGGCGCGCTCGGGCGCACACGTGCTGGACCGGTCGCTGGTCGGCTCGGCCGGGTTCGCCGTCGCCAAGCTCCGCGTCTCGCTGATCCTCGTCGTCGGCCACAAGCGCTGCGGGGCCGTGCACGCCACCGTCGACGCCCTGCGCGCCGGTACGGCGTCCGAGGGCGAGGTCGGCTACCTGGTGGACCAACTGGCCCCGGCGGTGCACGAGGTGGGCCTGCAGGACGCCGAGGCGGCGGAGAAGGCCGTACCGGTTCATGTGCTGCGGACGGTGGACCGGCTCCGCAAGGTCGACAGCCTGGCCGGGCCGATCGCGGCCGGCACGCTCAAGGTCGAGGGCGCCGTCTACGACCTGGACAGCGGCTGGGTGGAGTTCCTGTCCTGATCTTCACCAACTGAAAAAAGGCGCCTCCCGGTCATCGACCGGGAGGCGCCTCTCGTTCGGGGTTGCTCAGCCCTCGAAGATGCCCGCGTCCGCGAGCCGCTTCTCGGTGGCGTCCCAGCCGTGCTCCGGGCTGGTGCTGTGCAGCGAGTTCAGCTCGGCGCGGATCTTGGCGCCGTGCCCGGCAGCGGCCAGCACCCGGATCTCCTCGACGAAGGCGTCGGAGTCGGTCTTGAGGTGCGTGGTCTTGCCGTTGGTCAGGTTGCGCACATACACGAAGCGGCCGTCGGCGAGCGGGATGAGGTACTTGTACTCACCGAGCACGCTAAGGGCGCCACCAGCGCCCTGGCCGGCGCGGACTGATGCGCGGGCGGTCTTTGAGGTGTTGCTCGCCACGGCGGTACTCCTTGGAGGAAAGCTGAAGAGCAGAAAAAAGTCCGTAGCAACACTACACGACGGCCGCTGGACCGTGCCGTCGGAGCAGGTAAGGGCGTTGCACTGGGTATGCCACTACGGCAGCTCCCATAGTCGATGTTGCGGATTCTCTGGCGCACCATCCGTACCACCCGGCATCATGGGACACGATCAACCGCGGTCGAGGTCGTAGGGGAAGACGCACCTCGGTCTCCGGGAGGTCACCGTGCCAACGTGTGGCGTCGTATACGTCCACTCGACCCCACTCGCCGTGTGCCAGCATGTCGAGTGGGCGATCGCGCGCGTCCTTACCGCGCCGGTCAATTTGCAATGGACCGTGCAACCGGTCGATCCGAGCATGCGCCGAGCCGAGTGCAGCTGGACCGGGCGGGCCGGTACTGGCGCCGAGCTGGCTGCTGCCCTCCGGCAGTGGCCCATGATCCGTTTCGAGGTCACCGAGGAGCCCAGTGCGGGCGTCGACGGGGAGCGCTTCATGCACGTCCCCGGGCGTGGCCTCTTCCACGGAGTCATGGGCGCGTCGGGTGACATCCAGATCGGCGAGGACCGGCTGCGCGCCATCATGTCCTCGGTCCGTGCGCCCGAGGCGCTGTCGCATGCGCTGGAGAAGGCGCTCGGCACCGCCTGGGACGCCGAGCTGGAGCCGTTCCGTTACGCCGGAGACGGCGCGCCGGTCACTCTTCTGACCCGGGTGGGCTGAAGCCGATGCGTTGAAGTGGCAGCGGTTGTCGCGAACTGGTTCGATGGCGATCGTGAAAAACCTCCTGCGCGTCGCTTTTGTCGTACCTCTGCTGCTGCTGAGCGGTTGTGGTGACGACGAGCCCGCGCGGGAGGCCGCGCCCACCGTCTCCGCAGCGCCGCCGTCCGCGGCGCCGTCCAGCGCTGCGCCGTCGCCCACCGGCGATCCGGCCGCGCAGGCGGCGGCCACCGCGGCCCGGCTCAGCGACGAGGACCTGGCCGGGCAGGTGCTGATGCCGTACGCCTACGGCAGCGCCGCCACCACCGTCGACAAGGCCGCCGCCGCGGGCAACCAGGAGCTGGCCGGGGTGAACACACCGGCCGAGATGATCGCGAAGTACCGGCTCGGCGGCCTGATCCTGGTCGGCTTCAAGCCCGACGACCCGACCGGCGACACCAACCCCACCTCGAACGTCGAGAACCCGAAGCAGGTGCGCGCGCTCACCGCCGGTCTGCAGGAGGCCGCCGCGAAACTGCCGGCCGCCGCGCCGCTGATGATCGGCACCGACCAGGAGTACGGCGTGGTCACCCGAATCACCGACGGGGTCACGATGCTCCCGTCCGCGCTGGCGTTCGGCGCGGCCCGGCAGCCGGCCCTGACCGAGGCCGCCTGGCACGCCGCCGGCCGCGAGCTGGCCGCGATGGGCGTCACCGTCGACTTCGCCCCGGTCGCGGACACGCTGGGGCCCAAGGGCAGCGCGGTGATCGGCTCCCGCTCGTTCGGCGCCGATCCGGCCGGGAACGCGGCGCAGGTCGCCGCCGCGGTGCGCGGACTCCAGGCGGCCGGGGTCTCGGCCAGCCTGAAGCACTTCCCGGGACACGGCCACACCACCGCCGACAGCCACGACGAGCTGCCGGTGATCGCGCAGAGCCGCAAGGCGTGGGACGCGCAGGACCTGCCGCCGTTCCGGTCCGGCATCGAGGCGGGCGCCGGCGTGGTGATGTCCGGGCACCTCGACCTGCAGGCCGTGGACAAGGGCGTGGCCGCGACCTTCTCCCGCAAGGTGATGACCGACCTGCTGCGCGGGCAGTTGAAGTTCACCGGGGTGGCGATCAGCGACGCGATGAACATGGCGCCGGCCCGCAAATGGCCGGCCGGCGAGGCGGCGGTCCGTGCTCTCAACGCCGGAAACGACATGCTGCTCATGCCGCCGGACATCAAGGGCGCCCGGGACGGCATCCTGGCCGGCCTCAGGGACGGCAGCCTCAAGCGGGAACGCCTGGTCGAGGCGAACACCCGGATCCTCACCCTGAAGTTCCGCACCGCGAAGACGGCCCAGCCCGAGCTCGCGGCGGTCGGCTCGGCCGAGCACGAGCGGGCGGTCGCGGCGCTCGACGCCGCCTCGATCACGGTGTTGCGCGGGCGCTGCGCGGGCCCGCTCGTGAACGGGCCGGTCACGGTGACCGCGCCGTCCTCCCGCGAGGTGGCCCGGGTCACCCTGGTCAAGGCCCTGCAAGCGGCGGGCGTGAAGGTCCAGGCCGCAGGGGGCGCGGCCATCCATCTGGTGGGGTACGGCGACCAGCCCGTCGATCTGGACGACGCCGCCGCGGTGACGGTGATGATGGACAACCCGGCACTGCTGGCCTGGTCCCGGTCGCCGACGCTGGTCGCCACCTACTCGTCGAGCCGGCTCTCGCTGGCCGCGCTGGCCGACGTCATCGCCGGCAAGGCCAAGGCGCCCGGCAAGTCGCCGGTGGCGGCCGGGAAACTGCCCCGCAGTGCCTGCGTGAAGTAACCGGGGTCAGAGCGGGATGTTGCCGTGCCAGCCGCGCCCGGCCGGTGCGGCCGCCAGGGCCTCGGCGATCCGCCGGCGTGTCTCCGCCGGCTCGATCACGGCGTCCACCACGCCGGTCTCCAGCGCCCGCCGCACGCCACCGGCCTCGGCGATCTGCTCCCGGATCAGCTGCTCGCGCAGCGCGTCGCGGTCCGCGAGTGGGGCGGCGGCCAGCCGCTTGCGGTGGACCATGTCCACCGCGGCGCTCGGGCCCATGACCGCGATCTCCGCGGCCGGCCAGGCGAAGACCGCGGTGGCGCCCAGCGAGCGGGAGTTCATCGCGATGTACGCCCCGCCGTACGCCCGCCGCGTCACCAGCGTCACCCGGGGCACCACCGCCCCGGCGAAGGCGTGCAGCAGCTGCGTGCCGCGGCGCACCACCCCGTCCCACTCCTGGTCCACACCGGGCAGATAGCCGGGCACGTCGACCAGGACGATCAGCGGTACGCCCAGCGAGTCACACATCCGCACGAAGCGGGCGGCCTTCTCGGCGGCGGACGCGTCGAGGCAGCCGCCGAGCCGCAGCGCGTTGTTCGCGACCACGCCGACCGTCCGTCCGGCGAACCGGCCCAGCGTGGTGACGAGGTTCGGCGCCCACCCGCCGTGCAGTTCCACCCCTGGCTCGTCCAGCAGGGCCCGGACCAGCGGCTGTACGTCGTACGCCCGGGTGCCGGCCGGGACCAGCGTGTCCAGGGACTGCCCGGTGCGCCCGCCGGGCGGCACGTCGTCGGGCGAGAACCGCCCCTGGTGGCCGAGGAGCACCACCAGCCGGCGGGCCTCGCCGAGCGCGGCCCCGTCGTCCTCGGCGGTCAGGTGAACCACCCGGTCGCCGGTTACGTCGTGATTCGCCTCCGGACCGGTCACGAAGATCCGGCCGCTCCTGCTCATGATCACGATGTCGGTGAGCGCCGGGCCGTACGCCGCGCCGCCGGCCGCCGGGCCGAGCACGACGGAGAGCTGCGGCACCCGCCCGGAGGCCCGTACGGCGGCGGCGAAAACCTGCCCGACGCCGTCCAGGGCGGCGACCCCCTCGGTCACCCGTGCCCCGCCGGAGTGCCACAGCCCGGCCACCGGCACCCGGTCCCGGACCGCGGTGTCGATGGCCGAGACGATGTGCCGGCAGCCGTCCAGGCCCAGAGCGCCGCCCATCCGGGTGGCGTCCGTGGCGAACGCGACGGCGGGGGTGCCGCCGACCCGGCCCCGCGCATGCAGCACGCCCGAGTCGTCCCGGGGTGCGAGCAGGCGCAGGGTGCCACGGTCGAAGAACGCTTGCAGCCGTAGCTCGGGGTCGCGATGGTCGACGCCGGCCGAGTCGACTCCGGACGGAGTCCGGCTCACGCGCGGGTGAAGACCAGCGCCACGTTGTGGCCGCCGAAACCGAACGAGTTGTTCATCGCGGCCTGGATCTCCGCGGGCCGCGCCTTGTGCGCCGCCACCTCGAGGTCGAGGCGCTCGTCGGGCTCGTCGAGGTTGATGGTCGGAGGGATGATGCCGTCCCGGAGGGCCAGGATGGTGGCGATCGACTCGAGCGCGCCGGCCGCGCCGAGCAGGTGGCCGGACATCGACTTGGTCGAGGTCAGGATGGGGTGCGTCCCGATCGCGGCCTTGATGCCCTTGATCTCGCCCATGTCGCCGACCGGGGTCGAGGTCGCGTGGGCGTTCACGTGGTGGATGTCGGCGCCGGTCAGCCCGGCGTCCTGGATGGCCATCCGCATGGCGCGGATGCCGCCCTTGCACTCCGGGTCCGGCTGGACGATGTCGAAGCCGTCCGAGGTGATGCCGGCGCCGGCGAGACGGGCGTACACGGTGGCGCCGCGGGCGGCGGCGTGGTCGGCCCGCTCCAGGATGAGCGCGCCGGCGCCCTCGCCCAGGACGAAGCCGTCACGGTTCTTGTCCCACGGCCGGGAAGCCTTCTCCGGCTCGTCGTTGCGGGTCGACATGGCCCGCATCGAGGCGAAACCGGCGATCGGCAGCGGGTGCACCACGGCCTCGGTGCTGCCGGCCACCACCACGTCGGCACGGCCCGCACGGATCAGGTCGAGACCGAGGGCGACGGCTTCCGCGCCGGTCGCGCAGGCGCTGGCCATGGCCCGGACACCGGCCCGGGCGCCGAGTTCCAGACCGATGTACGCGGCCGGACCGTTCGGCATGAGCATCGGCACCGTGTGCGGGCTGACCCGCCGCGGCCCGGACTGCTCCAGGATGTCGTCCTGGTCCAGGAGGGTGATCGCACCGCCTATTCCGGTGCCGTAGCTGACCGCGAGACGGTCGGGGTCGAGCCCCGCCTCGGCCAGCCCGGCGTCGGCCCAGGCCTGCTTGGCCGCGATCACGGCCATCGCTTCGGCGCGGTCCATCCGGCGCAGCTTGACCCGCTCGATCACCTCGGAGGGCTCGACGGCGAGCTGGGCGGCGATCCGGACCGGGAGTTGACCGGCCCACTCCTGGGTGAGCGGACCCACCCCGGAGCGGCCGGCGAGCATGGCGTCCCAGGTGGACGCGACGTCCCCGCCCAGCGGGGTCGTCGCGCCGAGCCCGGTGACGACGACGTCTACGTTGCTCATGTCAGGCGTTCGCCTCGATGTAGGTGACGGCGTCGCCGACGGTCTTGAGGTTCTGCACCTCGTTGTCGGGGATCTTGACGCCGAACTTTTCCTCGGCGGCCACCACGACCTCGACCATGGACAGCGAGTCGACGTCCAGGTCGTCGGTGAAGGACTTCTCCTCGGCGACGTCCTCCGGGTTCACCCCGGCGACCTCCTCGAGGATCTCGGCGAGGCCGGAGGTGATCTCTTCGCGAGTAGCCATTGTTGGATTCTTTCCTCTCGATGGTGAATTGACAGACGGCCGGACGGCGCTGCTCAGGGGCAGCGGACGACCTGGCCGGCGTAGGTGAGGCCGCCGCCGAAGCCGAACAGCAGCACCGGCGCCCCGGAGGGCACCTCACGGCGCTCGATCAGCTTGGACAGGGCCAGCGGGACGCTCGCGGCAGACGTGTTGCCCGACTCGACGAGGTCCTTGGCGACGATCACGTCCGGGCCCAGGCCGAGCCGCTTGACGATGCCGTCGATGATCCGGGTGTTGGCCTGGTGCGGGACGAAGGCGGCCAGCTCGGACGGGTCGACCCCGGCGCGCTTGCAGACCTCGATCGCGAACGGGGCCAGGGCGGTGGTCGCCCAGCGGAAGACCGTCTGGCCCTCCTGCTTGATGTACGGCTGCCAGCCCTCGATCTTCAGGGCGTCGCCCTTGTCCGGGGCGGATCCCCAGAGCACCGGTCCGATCCCGGCCTCCTCGCCGTCCGGGACCGCGCTGACCACGGCCGCGCCCGCGGCGTCGCCGAACAGGACGGCGGTGGTGCGGTCGGACCAGTCGACGACGTCGGAGAGCTTCTCGGCGCCGATCACCAGTGCGTGGCGGCTGGCGCCGGCGCGGATCGCGTGGTCGGCGGTGGCCAGGGCGTACCCGAAGCCGGAGCAGGCGGTGTTCAGGTCGTAGGCGGCCGGCGCGACGATCCCCAGCCGGGCCGAGACCCGTGCGGCCACGTTCGGGCAGCGGTCGATCGCCGAGCAGGTGGCCACGACGACCTGGTCGATGTCGGCCGCGGTCAGGCCGGAGGCGGCGAGCGCCTTCTCCGCCGCGTACGTCGCCATGTCGGCGACCGACTCGGTGTCGGCGACCCGGCGCTCGGCGATGCCGACCCGGTCCCGGATCCAGGCGTCGTTGGTGTCCAGCGTGCTGGCCAGGTCGTCGTTGGTGACCACGCGCGAGGGCTGGTAGTGGCCCATGGCGACGATGCGGGAACCCGCGGTCATCGTTCCTCCTTCAGTCGCGACTTCGCGCGCGTTCAATGCTTTCCGTGCCGGGCGATGAGGTCGCGGGCGGCCGGTAGGTCCTCGGGGGTGTTCAGAGTGACGATCTCCGGCGCGCCCTCACCCTTGAGGTCGCGCTTGACCAGGCCGGCCAGCGTGCCGGCCGGCGGGAGCTCGATGACGCCGGTCACGCCGCGCTCGGCGAGAGCGCGCATGCACAGGTCCCAGCGGACCGGCGCGGTCACCTGGCGGACCAGGCGCTGGAGCATCTCCGTGCCGTCGGTGACGGCGGTGCCGTCCAGGTTCGACAGCAGGGTCCGTGCCGGGTCGTGCACGGTCACCCCGTCCGCGACGGCGGCCAGCGCGGTCTCGGCCGGTGCCATGTACGGCGTGTGGAAGGCCCCGGCCACGGCCAGCGGGATGACCCGGGCCTTGGCCGGTGGCTCGGCGGCGAGCGAGGCGAGCCCGCTCTGCGCGCCGGCCGCGACGACCTGGCCGGCGCCGTTGCGGTTCGCCGGGTGCAGCCCGTGTTTCTCGATGGTGGCGAGCACCTCGTCGGGGTCGCCGCCGAGCACCGCGCTCATCCCGGTCTCCTCGAGGGCGCAGGCGGCGGCCATCTCCCGGCCGCGGAGCCCGGCCAGCGCGATCGCGGCCTCGGCCGGCAGCACGCCGGCCAGCGCGGAGGCGCCGAGCTCGCCGACGCTGTGCCCGGCGACCAGGTCGACGTCGCCCAGTGGCAGGTGCGCGCCGGCGAGCAGCGCGGCGGCGACCAGCAGCGGCTGGGTCCGGGCGGTGTCCTTGATCTCGTCGGCCCCGGCCTCGGTGCCGAGGTGGATCAGGTCGACCCCGGCGAGGGCCGACCACCAGCGGAGGCGGGCCTCGGCGCCGGGAAGTTCGAGCCAGGGGGTCAGGAAGCCGGGCTTCTGGGAGCCCTGGCCGGGCGAGAGTACGGCGAGCACGTCTTCGACTCTTCCGGATGCAAGGGGGATGCGGGGTAGCTGGGCACGACCAAACCCTACGACCAGGGTTGTAGGGTTCCTACAAAACGGGGGTGGGCTTGGGGGTATTCGACCCGTTTCATGGTGCCGATTGTCAGTTGTGGTTCCCGGTCCGTGCGGTGTGTTCCGCACAACACTCGTCAGGTTGCCGGGTCCAGACGGCCGATGGTCAGGGCCATCCGGAGAGCGAAGGCGTCGCGGCCGTCGAGCGGGGAGAGCGCGGTGACCTCGGCGACCCGTCGCAGCCGGTACCGGACGGTGTTCGGGTGGACGAACAGCTCACGGGCAGCACTCTCCAATACCCCACCTGAGGCGAAGAATGCGTCCAACGTCTCGATCAGGCTGCTTCCGGCACGAACCAGGGCGCCGTACACGTCATGCCGCAGCGTGCGCCGGGCGTCCATGTCCCCGGCGAGCACCCGCTCCGGCAGCAGGTCGTCGGCGGCGACCGGGGACGGCGCGCCCGGCCAGGCGGCCGCCGCGCGGAACCCGGCGAGGGCGGCCCGGGCCGACTCGGTCGCCTGGTCCAGCGACGGCACCGCCGGACCGACCACGATCGGCCCCTCGCCGAAGCTGGAGCTCAGCGCCTCGGCGGTGGCGACCGGATCGCTCGCGCCGCCCACCACGACCACCAGCCGGTCCCCGTGTACCCCGCCGATCACCTCCAGCCGGGCACGCCGGGCGGCCCGGTAGGCGGCGTGCAGCACCGCGGTGATGTCCCCGCCGGGGGAGCGGCCGACCACCACGGCCACCGGCGGCGCGTCGGCCCAGCCCAGCGCGGCGGCCCGGCTGGCCAGCACGTCCGAGGAGTCGCCGCGGAGCAGGGCGTCGACCAGCAGGGCCTGCAGGCGGGCGTCCCAGGCGCCGCGGGACTCGGCGGCCCGCGCATACACCCGGGCCGCGGAGAAGGCGATCTCCCGCGAGAAGCGCAGGATCGCCTGGAGCAGCGCCTCCCGCTCGCCGGCTTCGGCGAAGCTCGGCACCTCCGCCTCGGCCACGTCGATGGTCACCTTGACCAGTTGCACGGTCTGGGTCAGCGTGATCGCCCGGGCCAGCGCGCGCGGCGCCGCGGCGAACACCTCGTCCGAGATCTCCTGGGTGGCCGCCACCGTCCCGCCGGAGCGCAGCCATTCCACGAGGGACCGGACGCCGGCTTGTGCGACGAGCATCACCCAGGAACGCTGGTCGGCCGGGAGCGCACGGAACCACGGCAACGTCTCATCCATGCGGACCACCGCCGCGCTCGCGAGCGCGCCGGCCTGCCGCTCGATCCGGCGCAGAGTGCCGGGGAGCAGCGGATTCGCCGGCGCCTCGGTGCGCGGTGGATCAACCGGGCCGGCTGTCCTGGCGGGTCGGGCGGTGACCGGAGCGACGGGTGGTCGGGTGGTGTCTGCCACGCGCACAGCGTGACACGACCCGGCTGCTCGGTGACCGGTGGAGCGTCCGGCATCCGGATGACAGGTTGCAGAACGACGGACGGTGCGAGATTTTAGGGTGTTTTATTACATTTGACCGGTGTAGCGGTGCGCCTCTCCCGCGATTTCGGTCGGTGACCTGGCAAGGTGTCGGACTAGCGCGGTCCGGGAGCGAGTTAACTCCGGGCCTCGCGGTGCCGATGAAGAGACGGTGCCGAGGAAACCCGGTACGGACCGAGGAGGCGAGATGATGGAACGGGATGACGCGTTCGCGCGTACCGAAAGTGATCCCGCCCTCGAAGAAGTGCCGGTGCCCGCACCGGCCGACGAGGAGCCGATCACCGACCCCGGCCTGGGCCGGGTCGGCTGCCGCACCGACCTGCGTGGCTGGGCCGGAGCCCACCTGCACGGCGCCGTGCGCCCCCGCCGCCGCGCAGCCGGCCGCGGCCGCCCTCCAGGCCGCTGGTGCTGAGTTTGATTGCCTTCGCTGCCGCTTGGCGGCATTGCGCCCTTTGACGCGGGCGTCGAGGGCACCGAAAACGACCACGCTTCGCTAGCCGTTTTCGGCACCCTCGACGCCCGCGGGCACAATGCGGTCCCTTACGGGTGAGTGCGGACCTGGATCCGGGCGCGTCTCGCTTGCCGGTCCGCCCGGGCTGGTCAGCTAGGGCTGGTGGACGACAAGAGACGGCTGATCCTCGACCAGGCGCTCGCCCTGGTGGACGAACGTGGACTCGCGGCGATGTCGATGCGGGCGGTCGCGGAGCGGGTCGGGCTCACCTCGATGGCGCTGTACCCGTACGTCGGGGGCAAGGACGCTCTGCTGGACGGGCTCGTCGACCTGCTGCATCTGGAACTCGGCACCTCGGTCGGCGACGACCTCGCCGACATCGACTGGCGGCGCCGGTTACGGGCGCTCGGCCGGGCCGTACGCGGGCTCGCCCACGCCCACCCGAGCGCCTTCCCGCTGCTGCTGAACCGCTCCGCGGCCGGCGCTTCGGCGTCCTGGCTGACCGCCGCGCTGCGCGGCATCCTGCACGACGCCGGCGTGTCCGCCGGCGAGGTGCCGCGGCTGGCCCGGCTGATCTGCGCCTTCCTGCTCGGTTACACGACCGGTGAGGTGACCGGCGGGCTGCCCCGGATGCCGCCTCCCGAGACGCCCGAGGACGAGCGGCCGGGGGAGGAGGATCTCGCCGCCGAGTACGACGCGGATCTCGCCGACCTGGTGAGCATGGTCGAGCACGCGGTGGGTCGCTGAGGATCAGATCCGGCGGCGGATCAGGAAGGCCATCCCGGCCAGCCCGGACAGGATGATCACCAGGATCGCGCCGTTGAGCAGGAACAGCCGGCGCACCTCGGTGAAGACGTCGCTCATGCTCTGCACCGGGTCGTACTCCTTACCGGCCACGTCCTCGCCGATGCCACCGCCGATGCCGCCGTGCACCACGTCAGGCTTCGCCTTCAGCGGGGCGCCGCTCAGGCGCAGCGACTCCGACATGGAGAGCCGGCCGAAGAACCAGCCGGCCGTCTTCTTGCCGGACGGCTGCTTGGCCGGCCGATACGCCCGGGGGCCGCCGGCGGCCAGTGGGTACAGGTCGTACACCTGGTGCGGCGCGTCCTTGACCAGAAGCCGGACAGTGTATTTCGGGCCGAGCTTCGCCGCGTTCGGCGCCGAGGTCTGCGGCTGCTCCGAGGGCAGCCAGCTGACCTCGTCATACAGCATCTGGAACAGGCCGGGATTGTCGTCCTGCCGGATCACGATGGCCTTGCTGATGCCTTTGCCGGTCAGCTCGGCGGCAGTCGGCACGGCCGGTTTCGGCGCGGCGTGCGCGGCCGGCATGACGCCGAACGCCAGCACCACCGCGACGGCTATCGCTGTCGCTGTCGTCACCAGTCTGGTGACCGTCCCCCGCACCATCCGATCTCCCCCGCCCGTGGATGGACATGGACCACTGATACCGCTGCTCGTGCTCCGGCACTGGAGTCGTGGCGCGGCCCGGCCTCCAGCCTTCCCGTACGGCGGCCCGGCCGCATCTCGTGGCAGGGTGAATTGGAGCCATTTGGGGGACGGCTGAGGAGACGGAACGGCCGTTGATCAGCGGCCGAATAGTACCCAGTCTCTGCAAATCGTGGGGGTGCCGTCCACCCGTGCAGAGGAGAGCCTCACCGGATCCGACGACCGGCTGTGGAAACCGGCCGCCGAATGCGGTAAAGGAGCTAGAGCCGGGCGCGAGCTGCGGCGATGCGAGCGAGCGTGCGCTCCCGGCCGAGCGCCTCGAGCGACTCGAAGAGCGGGAGCCCGATCGTGCGGCCGGTCGCGGCCACCCGTACCGGCGCCTGGGTCTTGCCCAATTTGAGACCTCGCGCCTCACCCACCTGCTCGAGCGCGGCCTTGAGAGGCTCCGCCGACCAGTCGGTGAGGGCGCCGAAGGCGGCCGCCGTTCCGTCCAGAATGTCCGCTGCGCCCTCCTTCATGGCCTTGGCCCAGGAGGCCTCGTCGTGCACCGGCTCGTCGAGGAAGAGGAAGTCGACGTAGTCGACGATCTCGGAGAGCACCGCGATCCGGGTCTGCGCGAGCGGGGCGATCGCCATGAAGACGTCGGCGTCGAACTTCTCCGGCTGCCAGCTCGGGGCCGCAATGGTGTCGGTGCCGGTCAGCCAGGGCGCGCAGACCTGGGTGAACTCGCTCGGCGTGAGCGCTCGGATGTACTCGCCGTTGAACGCCCGCAGCTTCTTCACGTCGAAGAAGGCCGGCGCGTGGTTGACGTCCTCGATCCGGTACTCCTCCTCGACCACCGACCACGGGACGATCTCCCGGTCGCCGGTCGGGGACCAGCCGAGCAGCATCAGGTAGTTGCGCATGGCGGCGGCAAGGTAGCCCTCGTCCCGGTACGACTCCAGGGCGACCTTGTCGCGGCGCTTGGAGAGCTTCTGCCGCTTCTCGTTGACGATGACCGGGACGTGGCCCCAGACCGGCGGGGTGACCCCCAGCGCCTCCCAGAGCAGCTGCTGCTTGGGCGTGTTCGGCAGGTGCTCCTCGGCCCGGAACACGTGGGTGATCCCCATGCTCATGTCGTCGACGACGTTGGCCAGCAGGAACACCGCCGAGCCGTCGCTGCGGGCGATGATGAAGTCCTCGAGCAGCTTGTTCTCGAAGGTCGGCTTGCCGCGGACCAGGTCCTCGACGACGGTCTCGCCCTCGTCCGGCGTACGGAACCGCAGTGCCCGCCCCTCGCCGGGGCCGAGCGCACGCTCGCGGCAGAAGCCGTCGTAGCCGGTGTGGGTGTTCCCGGTGCGGGCGACCACGTCCTCGCGCTTGCAGTCGCAGTAGTACGCCTTGCCCTCGCCGTAGAGCCGGGTGGCGGCGGCGGTGTGATCGGCGGCGTACGCCGACTGGAAGTAGGGACCCTCATACGTCCCGCGCTCGATGCCGATCCAGTCCAGCGCCGAGATGATGCCCTCGGTCCACTCGGGCCGGTTGCGGGCCGCGTCGGTGTCCTCGATCCGGAGCACGAAGACCCCGCCGTGCTGCTGGGCGTAGATCCAGTTCTGCAGGGCCGAGCGGGCGCCGCCGACGTGGAACATGCCAGTGGGTGAGGGTGCGAAACGTACGCGAACAGTCACGACCCCAGCCTACCGAGGGCCGTGAGCGCTGTGCCGACCCAGTCCGGCTGCTCCCGGAACAGGGTGATCTCCGGACCCGGCTCCCAGGTGCCCTCGATCCGCCCGTTCACCAGCACCACCGGCGAGATCCAGCCCTGCGGCCGCGACACCGCGGCCTTGGGCCCGCTGCTCACGCTCTCCAGCTGGCGGAGAACCCCGATCGTGTACGGGTCGAAGGCGGGCAGCAGATGCACGGTGTCCTCGTCCGGCGCCTCCGGCAGCTCGCTGGTCACCCGCTGGAAGGCCTTCTTGGCGAGCGGCGGGCGCAGGTCGAACCAGCGAGCGAACTCCTCCGGCTCGGCCGGCCCGTACGTCGCCAGATAGTCCGTGACCAGCCGGTCGATCGCCGCCTCGGTCTCCACCGGCTCCCAGTCGCCCAGCCAGGCCCGCGGCGCCACGAAGGTGACGTTGCGCCCGCGCGGCGGCCCGGAGCAGAGCAGGCCGCGGAAGGCGAGCGGCTTGAGGATCGCCCCGAAACCCTGGGTGAGCGGCCCGCGCAGGTCCTCGTGCCCGGTGGCCTTGATGATCGCCCCGGCCAGCTCCTCGCGGGT
The DNA here is from genome assembly GCF_036053395.1 of Actinoplanes sp. NBC_00393. Classification (NCBI taxonomy): domain Bacteria; kingdom Bacillati; phylum Actinomycetota; class Actinomycetes; order Micromonosporales; family Micromonosporaceae; genus Actinoplanes; species Actinoplanes sp. NBC_00393. Next base: position 10,099,153 of record NZ_CP107942.1, read on the forward strand.
CATCGGCTCGCCGCCGAGCACGTCGGGCAGCGCCCGGAAGATGTCGGCCATCTGCTCGGCGGTCACGCCGTGGTACTTCAGCCAGGAGCCCTTGGTCTCCCGGTCGCGGGTGCTCATCGCGGCGACCCAGACCGGCAGGTCCTCGGCGGGGAGCAGGTGCAGCGTCCCGCGCGCGGCCCACGTGCGGACCAGGGTGCGGTCGGTCCACAGCGCCTTCTCCAGGTCCGGCGGCTGTGCCATCCGCAGGTCGGCCGCGGCCTGCGCGGAGGAGGCGACCTGCGCGTGGATGCCGCCGAGCCGCCGGGCCAGGGTGACGACGTCGGGTGCCTTCTCGCCGCCGAGGAAGTGCCGGTGCACCCGGCGGCGCAGTATTTCGTCCAGAGTCACAGCAGCGACGCTGTCACACGGTGAAGCGCCCGACCAGACCGGTGAGCCGGTGTGCGGTGGCGGTCAGCTCGTCGGCCGCCTGGTGCGCCGCCAGGACCGACTGCCGGGTGCCTTCCATGGCGCCGCTGACCGTGCCGATGCCGTCCGCGATGTCCCGGCTGCCCTCGGCCGCCTCGGTGATGTTGCGGGCCATCTCGGCGGTCGTGGCGGCCTGCTCCTCGACCGCCGCGGCGATCGCCGTCTGGTAGTCGTTGACCTGCGCGATCCGCGCCGAGATCGCGTCGATGGCGGTGACCGCGCGGGCCGTGTCGGCCTCGATCGCGGCCACCCGGCTGGTCACGTCCTCGGTGGCCCGGGCGGTCTCCTGGGCCAGCTCCTTGACCTCGCCGGCGACGACGGCGAAGCCCTTGCCGGTCTCACCGGCCCGGGCCGCCTCGATGGTGGCGTTCAGGGCGAGCAGGTTGGTCTGCTCGGCGATGGTCGCGATCAGCTGCACCACGTCGGTGATCTTGGTGGTGGAGGCCCGGAGCTCGGCGATGACGTCCGCCGCCGCCGAGGTGAGCCCGACCCCGTCCCGGCCGGCCTGCGCGGCCTCCTGGGCGTTGTGCGAGATCTCGCTGATCGAGGCGCCCATCTCGTCGGCGCCGGCGGCGACGGTCTGCACGACGTGCGACACCGTCTCCGCGGAGACGCTGACCGTACCGGCCCGGTCCGCGGCGGTCTCGGCGGCGGAGGAGAGCTCCCCGCCGGTCGCCGCGACTCGCTGGGCGGTGTGCGAGACCTCGCCCGACGCGGTGGTCACCTCCTGCATCACGGTGCGCAGCTCGGCGACCGCGACGTCCAGGGCCGCGGCGGCCTCGCCGATCTCGTCCTGCCCGGTGTCCCGGACCGAGACGGTGAGATCCCGGTCCGCCAGCCGGGTGAGCGCGCCGGTGAGCCGGCTGACCCGGCCGGCGAGACGGGAGGCCTGCAGGAACGCGGCCGCGGCACCGGCCAGGGCCAGCAGCACGGCGGCGGCCACCAGCCAGGTGAGCATCGTGCCGCGGCCCTCGCGGACGACGGTCGCCGCCCGCTCGCTGTCGGCGTTGTAGCCGCCGACCGTCACCGCCCACTGGTACGGGGCGTAGAAGGCGACCGTCGTGGTGGTGTCCCCGGCCGCGGCGCCGCCCGCCCCGGGAAGCTGGTACGTCGTCCGCCAGGTCGCGCCGTCGGTCAGCTGGGGCGCCTGGGTGACGATCTCCTCGACGTACCGGGTGCCGTCCGCGTCGGTGGCCTCCAGGTCGGTGGTGCCGACCGTCCCGTCGAGGCTGGAGGCGACCACATTGCCCTTGTCCGCCGCCGCGGTGCTGAAGATGCTGATCCAGCCGTTCTCGCGGACCGTCCGGTCGGCGATCGTCGCGGTCAGGTTCTCCAGCGCCTCGCTCTGCGGCACGCCGACGTAGAGCGCCCCGATCACATCGCCGGAACTGTCCTTGATCGGGTCGTAGACGCTGATGTACGGCGTACCGACCACCTGCGCCACCCCGCGGAAGGTCTTGCCCTCCTTGATCGCCGTGGGCACCGCGTTCGGCTTGCCCTCCGCCGTGACGGCCGGGATGTACGTGCCCATCACCCGGTTGCCGTCCTTGCCGCGGATCGTGGTGGCCACCCGCAGCAGGTCACCCGCGTCGTTCATCCGCTGGAACAGGGTCACCGCGCCGCCGGCCAGCTCCTCGGCGTCGTCGACGAACGGCGTGGACCGCTTCGGGTTCGCGTTCTGCCCGAGCCAGGTGCCGTCCACCAGCACCCGCGGCAGGGTGACCTTCGTCTTCGCCTGCGTCACCTGGTTCGTGGCCGTCCACGTGGCGGTACGCCCGCCCAGTTCCACCCCGCCGCGCTGCCGCAACAAGCCGGTCGCGCTGGTCAGGCCGATGTCGACGCCGTCCTGGATCTCGGCGCCGACGGTCGCCACCAGGCTGGTTATGTCGGCGGTGGTCCGGTCCAGCTCGGCGGCGTTCTGCCGGAGCACCTCGTTCTCGGTGCTTTCCGCGAACCGGCTGCTCTGCCAGGCCCCGACCAGCACCAGAACCAGCGCGGTGACGAGGACACTGCCCAGACCGAGGATCAGGAGCTTGTGGCTGATACGAAGGCGCACATTCTCGTATCGGCACTTCGGGGCCGAGACTGAGGCGGCCCGCCGCAAACGCGACGGGCCGCCTCATCACGGTGCGATCAGCTGTCGCCGCCGGTCTCGCCCACCGGGGCGGCGTTGACGTCGTCGATCGCGTACTTCTTGGCCGCCTCGGCCGGCACGTGCGCCGGCACCTTGCCGCGCAGCGCCAGCTCGCGCAGCGTCGCCACGGTGACCGACTCGCCGTCCACGTGGAAGTGGCGGCGCAGCGCGTGCCGGGTGTCGCTCATGCCGAAGCCGTCGGTGCCCAGCGAGGTGTAACCGTTCGGCACCCAGCGGCTGATCAGGTCGGGCACCGCCCGCATCCAGTCGCTGACCGCCACCGACGGGCCCTCGGTGGACTCCAGCTTCTGCTGGATGTACGGCTTGCGCGGGTCGTCGCCCGGGTGGAGCAGGTTGTGCTCCTCGGTCTCGATCGCGTCCCGGCGCAGCTCGGTCCACGAGGTGACCGACCAGACGTCGGCGCTCACGCCCCAGTCCTGAGCGAGCAGCTCCTGCGCCTTGAGCGCCCACCGCATGCCGGTGCCGGAGGCGAGCAGCTGCGCCTTCGGCCCGTTCGTCGAGGGGCCCTCGGCGAACCGGTAGATGCCCTTGAGCAGGCCCTCCACGTCGACACCCTCGGGCTCGGCGGGCTGGATGGCCGGCTCGTTGTAGATGGTGAGGTAGTAGAAGATGTTCTCCTGCTTCTCGCCGTACATCCGGTGCAGGCCGTTCTCGACGATGTGCGCGATCTCGAACGCGAACGCCGGATCGTACGCCACCACGGCCGGGTTGGTCGCCGCGATCAGCAGCGAGTGCCCGTCCTCGTGCTGCAGGCCCTCACCGTTGAGCGTGGTCCGCCCGGCGGTGGCGCCGAGCAGGAAGCCGCGGGTCATCTGGTCGGCGGCCGCCCACAGTTCGTCCGCGGTCCGCTGGAAGCCGAACATCGAGTAGAAGATGTACAGCGGGATCATCGGCTCGTCGTGCGTCGCGTACGAGGTGCCGGCCGCGATGAAGCTCGCCGTGGAACCCGCCTCGTTGATGCCCTCGTGCAGGATCTGACCGTTGGTCGCCTCCTTGTAGGACAGGAACAGCTCCCGGTCCACCGAGGTGTAGGTCTGGCCGTGCGGCGAGTAGATCTTCTTGGTCGGGAAGAGCGAGTCCATGCCGAAGGTACGGGCCTCGTCCGGGATGATCGGCACCCAGCGGGCCCCGAACTCCTTGTCCTTCATCAGGTCCTTGAGCAGGCGGACGAACGCCATCGTGGTGGCGATCTTCTGCTTGCCGCTGCCCCGCTTGATGTCGCCGAACGCCTTCGAGTCCGGGATCGCCAGCGACTTCGCCTTGGTCCGCCGGGACGGCACGTATCCGCCCAGGTCGCGGCGGCGCTGCTGGAGGTACTGCATCTCGTCGGACTTCTCGCCGGGGTGGTAGTACGGCGGGAGGTACGGGTTCTCCTCGAGCTGCTTGTCGCTGATGTCGAGGTAGAGCCGGTCCCGGAAGCCCTTGAGGTCCTCGAGGGTCAGCTTCTTCATCTGGTGCGTGGCGTTGCGGGCCTCGAAGTGCGAGCCCAGCGTCCAGCCCTTGATCGTCTTGGCGAGGATCACGGTCGGCTGGCCGGTGTGCTCGGTCGCCGCCTTGTAAGCCGCGTACAGCTTGCGGTAGTCGTGACCGCCACGCTTGAGGTTCCAGATCTCGTCGTCGGTCATGCCGTCGACGAGCTTGCGGGTCCGCGGGTCGCGGCCGAAGAAGTGCTCCCGCACATACGCCCCGGACTCACCCTTGTACGTCTGGTAGTCGCCGTCCGGCGTGACGTTCATCAGGTTGACCAGCGCGCCGTCGGTGTCCGCGGCGAGCAGGGAGTCCCACTCGCGGCCCCAGACGACCTTGATCACGTTCCACCCGGCGCCGCGGAAGAAGGCCTCCAGCTCCTGGATGACCTTGCCGTTGCCGCGGACCGGGCCGTCGAGGCGCTGCAGGTTGCAGTTCACCACGAAGGTGAGGTTGTCCAGCTCCTCGCGGGCGGCCAAGCCGATCGCGCCGAGCGACTCGACCTCGTCCATCTCGCCGTCGCCGAGGAACGCCCAGACGTGCTGCTGGCTGGTGTCCTTGATGCCGCGGTTGTGCAGGTAGCGGTTGTAGCGCGCCTGGTAGATCGCGTTCAGCGGGCCGAGACCCATGCTGACCGTCGGGAACTCCCAGAAGTTCGGCATGAGACGCGGGTGCGGGTACGACGGGAGGCCGCCGCCGGGGTGCGACAGCTCCTGGCGGAAACCGTCCAGCTGGTCGGTGCTCAGGCGGCCCTCGAGGTACGCCCGGGCGTACATGCCCGGCGACGCGTGCCCCTGGAAGAAGATGTGGTCGCCGCCGCCCGGATGATCCTTGCCGCGGAAGAAGTGGTTCATGCCGACCTCGTAGAGGCTGGCGCTCGACGCGTACGTCGAGATGTGACCGCCGACGCCGATCTCCGGGCGCTGTGCCCGGTGCACCAGCATCGCCGCGTTCCACCGGATGTACGCCCGGATCCGCCGCTCGACGAACTCGTCACCGGGGAACCAGGGCTCACGCTCCGGCGGGATGGTGTTGATGTAGTCGGTGGACGTCAGTGGCGGAACGCCGACCTGTCGCTCCCGGGCCCGCTCCAGCAGGCGCAACATCACATAACGGGCTCTCTTGGCGCCGCGTTCGTCGATGACTCCGTTGAGCGACTCGACCCACTCGTTGGTTTCCTCGGGGTCGATGTCGGGAAGCTGGCTCGGCAGGCCATCGCTGATCACCGGGCGCTTGCGCTCCGTGGCCACAGGCAATCCTCTTGGTTGAGTGTCGGGTAACCGGGCGACCCTAGGTGGCGAATCGCGCGGAACAGGCTTCCATCCTGCCCCCTAACGGTGTGCATCGTCACGTCTACCGGGTGTCTCAGCGACGCGCGACACATGTACTGACCAGTAACTTTGTGGACGGCTTCCGGTGATCAGCCCGCCATGAAGGAGAAACGCACCTGGCGGGTGGGGTTGTCGCCGTTCGGGTCGACCAGGCAGATCGATTGCCACGTGCCGAGTGCGATCCGGCCGCTGATCACCGGAAGTGACGCGTACGGCGGGATCCAGGCCGGCAGCACATGATCGCGGCCGTGACCGTGCGAGCCGTGCCGGTGCCGCCACTTCTCCACGGCGGGCAGCAGATCGTCGATCGCGGTCAGCAGGTCGTCGTCCGAACCGGCCCCGGTCTCGATGATCGCCAGCCCGGCCGTCGCGTGCGGGACGAAGATGTGCAGCAGCCCGTCCACCTCGGATGCGACGAACTGCTCGGCCTCGCGGGTGATGTCGCGGACCACAGGGGAGCTGCCGGTCCGCACGGTGATCACTTCAGTGCGCATGGCTCATGTATATAGATCGAGCAGCAGGAACAGCGCGGCGGTCCCGGCCAGCCAGCACAGGCTGAGGGCCAGCCGCGCGGCGGCGCACCTCATGATCATGTCCTGAGTACATCACCGGCGGCCGGTCCGCGCCCGGCGATCGGGATATCCGCGGTGGCAGCACTGGCCCGGGTCGGCGATGCTGAATCGCGTGACCACTCCGCAAAACCTCGACGAGCGTTTCCGCGATGCGGTCTCGGCCCTGCGGCCACCGGAATCCGGGCGCCCCGCCGGCGATCCGGTCCGCGAGGGCAGCACGCTGACCGGCGACCGCGCCCGGGAGATCTTCGACGCCCAGCTCGCCGCCCGCCACCTCGACCTCGCCGCGCGCTGGCTGCGCAGCTTCAACGAGGGCTTCCACACCACCGGCTCGGCCGGGCACGAGGGCAACGCAGCGGTCGCCGCGGCGCTGCGCGGCGACGATCCGGCACTGCTGCATCATCGGTCGGCCGCGTTCTATTGCGTACGCTCCGCGCAGCGCCCGGACGACGTCGGCGGCGACCCGGTGCGCCGTCTCGAGGAAGCCGCCCGGGACGTCCTGCGCGGTGTGGTCGCCTCGGTCCGCGACCCGATCACCGGCGGCCGCGACAAGCTCTTCGGCAACGCCGAACTGCACCTGCTCCCGGCCGTGTCCACCCCCGCCGCGCATCTGCCCCGGGCTCTGGGCCTGGCCCGCGTCCTCAGCCGGGCCGGCGACACGCCCTGGCCGCAGGACGCGATCGTGGCGGCCTCGTTCGGCGACGCCGGCGCGACCGGACCCGGCGCCGCCGCGACCCTGCACGCGGCCGGCTGGCACGAGCGGGCCGGGCTGTCCCTCCCGCTGCTGCTGATCTGCGAGGACAACGGGCCGGGCAACGCCGACCCGGAGGCGTGGACCGCGGCGGCGCTGCGCGGACGGCCCGGCCTGCGGTATTCCTTCGCCGACGGGTGTGACCTGGCTTCGGCGTACGATGCCGCGGTTGAAGCCGTTGACTTCGTCCGCCGGGAGCGTCGCCCGGCGCTGCTGCACCTGTCCACCGTCCACCTGCTCGGCCAGGCCCCCGACCCGGAGCCCGGCGCCGACCTGGACCGCGACCCGCTGGTCGGCACCGCGCGCCTGCTCGTCGAGGCCGGGCTGCTCGGCCCGGACGACGTCATCACCCGGTACGACGAAGTCGGCTGGCAGGTCCGCAAGGCCGCCGAAGAGGTGCTCGGGGAGCCGAAACTGGCCTCGGTGGGGGAGATCGTGGCCTCCCTCGCCCCGCGCCGCCCGCTGCGCGTCGCGCACGCCGTCGCCGAGGCGTCCTCCCGGGCGGCCGGACCCGGTGGGGCGGCCCGGCACCGGGCGTTCGACGGGCGCCTGCCGGAGCTGGCCGGGCCGATGACCCTGGCCCAGACGATCAACGCGACGCTCACCGACGCCCTGGCCGCCAACCCCGGCCTGCTGGTCTTCGGCCCGGCGACGACCCGGGGCGGACCGCACGGGGTGACCACCGGCCTGCGCGAGCTCGGCGGGGACGACCGGGTCTTCGACAGCCTGCCGGACGCCACCACGATCCTCGGGCTGGCGCTCGGCGCCGGGACGGCCGGCCTGCTCCCGGTGCCGGAACTGAGTGGTCCGGCCGACCTGCACGACGCCGGAGAGCAGTTGCGGGGGGAAGCGGCGACGATGTCGTACCTGTCCGCCGGCGCCTACCGCAACCCGATGGTGCTGCGCGTCCCGGCATTGGCCCAGCCGTTCGGGCTGGGCGGGCACATCGCCAACGACAACTCGGTCGCTGCCCTGCGCGACGTACCCGGACTGGTCGTGGCCGTGCCGTCCCGGCCGGACGACGCCGCGCCGATGCTCCGCTCCTGCCTGGCCGCCGCGGAGGTGGACGGCACGGTCTGTGTCTTCCTCGAGCCGGTCGCCCTCTATCAGACGAGGGACCTCTATCAACAAGGCGACAGCGAGTGGCTGGCGCCGTACCCGGGCCCGGAAACGTGGGCCGGCGGGCACGTGCCGATCGGCCGGGCGCGGATCTACGGCCTGGGCAGCACCCAGGACCTGACCATCGTGACGTACGGCAACGGCGTCCGGATGTCGCTGCGTGTCGCCGCCCGACTGGCCGCCGACGGGTACGGCTCCCGGGTCGTCGACCTGCGCTGGCTCAACCCGCTACCCGCCGCTGACCTGGTACGGGAGGCCTCGGCGACCGGCCGGGTACTGATCGTCGACGAGACCCGGCGCTCCGGCGGCGTCGGCGAGGGCGTGCTGGCGGCCCTGGTGGACGGAGCATTCGTCGGATCGGTTCGCCGGGTGGCGGCCGCCGACGTACCGGTTCCGCTCGGTCCGGCTGCCCAACAGGTCCTGGTGGGAGAGGATGCCATCACACAGGGTGCCCACGCCCTACTGGCACGGTAAATTGCCACACACTCGGTGCGCCACTTGCGCGAGGGCCCCGGAGTGTGTGGACTACCCCAATGTTTCAGGTGCTTTTTTCACGGCTAGGAGGATTTGGACAGTGAGCGCGACCGCGGGTCAGGCCGACGGCGTACGCAGCCTGGCGGACCGGTTCGGCTTCGAGCCGAACATGGTGGTCATGGAGATGGGATACGACGATGACGTCGACGAGGATCTCCGTGACGCCCTGACCGAACGCGTCGGAGAGTTGGTCGACGAGGACACCGACGAGGTGGTCGACGCGGTGCTGCTGTGGTACCGCGACGGCGACGGTGACCTCTTCGAACTGCTGACCGATGCTCTCGGCCCCCTCGCCGACAACGGCGTGGTGTGGCTGTTGACCCCGAAAGCCGGCCGCGACGGACACGTCGAGCCGAGCGAGATCAGCGAGTCGGCGCCCACCGCCGGCCTCCAGCAGACCTCGACGGTGAACGCCGGCAAGGACTGGACAGGCGCACGCCTGGTCTCCCCCCGGGGCGCCAAGAAGAAGTAGCTCTCACTGCCACCTCGTCGAGGTCGGCGTCCGCCCGGGCTTAAACTGAGCGGATGCCGATCTCTATTGGCGTGCCGGCGCCCGACTTCACCCTCAAGGATCAGAACAACCAAGAGGTACGCCTCGCCGACTTCCACGGTCGCAAAGCGGTCCTGCTGGTCTTCTACCCGCTGGCGTTCAGCCGCACCTGCCAGGGCGAACTCACCGAGATCCGGGACAACCTCCCGGCGTACGCGAACGACGCCGTCCAGGTGCTCACCATCAGCGTGGACTCGGTGTACAGCCACAAGGTCTGGGCCATGCAGGAGGGCTTCGACTTCCCGCTGCTGGCCGACTTCTGGCCGCACGGGGCGGTGGCCCAGGCGTACGGGGTCTTCAACACCGACACCGGCTTCGCCAACCGCGGCACCTTTCTCGTCGACACCACCGGCACGGTCCGCTTCGCCGAGATGAACGGCCCCGGCGAGGCCCGCGATCAGGACTCCTGGCGGGCCGCCCTCGCCACCCTCAGGTCCTGATCCGCGGCAGGGTACGATGACCACTCCGGTCTCAGCGGAGCCGGGCGCGTAGCTCAGTGGGAGAGCACTCGCCTTACAAGCGAGGGGTCGCAGGTTCGAAACCTGCCGCGCCCACCAGACGGGGTGGGTCGCTTGCGGTCGCAGCGGTGGAGCCGGCCGCGCGAAACTGTCAGAGGGTAGCCCTAGCGTCACTCCCATGAACGACACGACACTCCAGACCGCCCCGATCATCCTCGACCGTCGCCTGCTGCTCGGCGAGACGGAGTATCAGGTCACCGTCTTCCCGACCGATGACCGCCGGCTCGATCTGTGCATCGTGAGCAGTGACGGCGACGGCCGGGTGGTGAGCGAGATCAGCGGCGGCATCACGCCGTCCGACCTGGGCGGTCTCACCGATGTGCTGGGCTCCACGCTCGCCGGGCTGATAGCCATGACACGGCCGCCGTCGGCCCGGGTGCCGCCCACGCCGGATCGGCCGGACCGTCCGCCCAACCAGGGCGCCCGGTGGGCCTCCGAGGATGACGCCCGCCTGCTCGACCGCTTCCAGGCCGGCGCCACCCTCGCCGGGCTCGCCGCCGACTTCGGCCGCACCACCGGCGGCGTCCGCGCCCGCCTGGAGCATCTGGGCGCTCTCCCACCGAGTGGGCGCTGGCCGCAGCCGCGCACCGTCGCCTCCGACGAGTCCTGATGCCGGCCGCCGCGGGCCTTTCCGGCCCGCGGCGGGTCGCCGGCGGCACCAGGCCCGCCCTCGCTCCGGCTTGCCTCTGTCCTCGCGGCGCGCGGCCGGTCGGGTTGCCTCTGCCTTCGCGGCGTGCGGCCGGTTCGGGTCGTCTGTCCCCGCGGCGTGCGGACCTCTGCTCTCGCGGCGTGCGGCCGGTTCGGGTCGTCTCTGCTCTCGCGGCTCCTGGGTGGTCCGGGTCAGCGGAGCCGGCGGCGCCGGGCGTCGGTGAGCCGGCTCATCCAGGTGCGGTAGTGGCCGGCGAACGGTTCGAGGTCGCTGGTCAGCGCGTGGTGCAGTTCGGCGACGGCGCCGGTGGCCCGGGTCACCACGTCCTCGGGGTAACCGAAGCGGTGCCGGTGCTCCTCGAACTCGTCCTCGTCGTCGATCACCACGCGCCGGTCGGCGCGGAAGCGGATCAGGTCGAGGTCCAGATCGATCACGGTGAACCGGTCCGGGGCGGTGCGCCGGGCCGGGGTGGTCACGTCGCAGTAGACGTCGGTGCGACTCGGCTCGGCGCGGAACATGGCCATCCACCAGCCGTCCCGGGGCAACAGCCGGACCGAGTCCTCCCGGGTGAGCTCGATCCGCCGCCAGCCGTAGCTGTAGCGGACCACCGACCCGCGCGGCGTCCCGATCCAGGTGCCGTATTCGTCGGAGCCGAGCAGGCGGCCGGTCACCCGGCGGTGCGGCCGACCGTCGTACTTGCGCAATTCCAGCTCGACCGCGTCCACGGCAGCCGAGGTTAGCCGCCGGATCCCCATCGGGGGACATCGGCCGGCATCGGGATGCGCCCGGCCGCGCCCACTCGTTGACGCCGGGGTGAGGGTGGTCATCGACGGACGATGCGTGCTGGACGAGACGGATCTGCACCGGCGGTTGGCGGGCGCCTTCGGATACGGCCCGCGGCACCGCCCGGACCTGGACTCGCTGCACGACCGCCTGGCCGCCGGCGATCCCCGCCCGGTACAGCTCACCTGGATCAACGCGCCGTCGCTGCGGATGGTGCTGGGCAACGCGCGCTTCGGCGAGTTCGTCGCGCTGCTGGAGAAGATCGAGGCTGAGGACGAGGGAAAGGACTGGACCCAGCGGTTCGTGTTCCGGCTCTTCGACTGATGGCTACCGGGGTGCAACGGAGGGGGGCTCAAGTCGGGGCGTTGGGCACCGATCCCAATGGCACCTGCGGGAACGCCCGCGGTGGGCGGGTCCCGGCCGGTTTCCCCTCGGCGGCCGGGCCCGCCCGGAGGAACGGGCGGAGCGACGGAGGCCGGGCATGCGCACGGAACTGCACATCGGCGCCGGAGCTGAGAAAGCGGGACTTCACATCGGCGCCGGAGCTGGAAAAGCGGGACTTCACATCGGCGCCGGAGCTGGAAAAGCGGGACTTCACATCGGCGCCGGAGCTGGAAATGCGGGGCTGCACATCGGCGGCGGAGCTGGAAATGCGGGGCTGCACATCGGCGCCGGAGCTGGGAAGACGGGGCTGCACATCGGTGCTGACGCTGAGAAAGTGGTTGTCTCGGCGTACCCGATCAAGGCTCGTAGTGGACGGCTGCGGCGGACCCGGACCGGGACGCTGACCGAGTTCGTGCCGCGGCCGCCCTCGGGGCGCAGCCGCGAGGAGCGGATGACCTACCTGGCTCGCCTGGCGCTGCCGTTGGTACTGGTCACTGCCGTGCTCAGCGCGTTCGGCATGAACTGGTGGCTGGCGGTGGCCGCGTGCACGTCCGTGGCCGCTCTGGTCTGGCGCCGGCAGGCGCGGGCGGCCCAGCCAGCGGCGCTGGCGGTGCCGCGTGACCCGGGCTCCCGCGTGCTCTGGACGGAACCCGAGCGGGCCGCGTTCGAAGGCGCCCTGGTCGCCTCGCGCCGGGTCCGCCGGACCTGGCCGGCGCTGGCCGGGATGATCGACCCGGTTCTGGCCGACCGGTCCCTGAACCGTGCCCTGGACGAGCTCGCCGAGACCCTGGCCCGGCGGCAGGAGCTGCGCCGGCTGCGTGCCGAGCTGGCGGCGGTCCGTGAGGCGGACATCCCGGTGGACAGCCCGGCGCGGTCGGCGGTCGCCGAGCAGTGTGAGCGGGCCGACGAGTCGTGGCGCGAGGCGGGCGCGGCCGCGAACCGGATCCTGCGCAGCATCGACACCGCGGCGCGTGCGGGCGAGAGTTTCATCCGGGAGCGCCAGGTCGCAGCCACCGCACGGTACGCCGAGCGCACGCTGGCCCGGGTGACCGGCGCCCCCGCGGTGACCGAGAGCGGACCGGAGCTGGCCGACCGTACCGAGGCTGTGATCGCTGCCTACCGCGACCTCGCTGCCTGATCAAACCTTTTCAACGTGGCGAGGGTGGCAGCGCCCGGCGCCGGTCATCGGCCGGATACCCATGGCCCAACGCCAGGTTGAAAAGGTTGACTTCACTCACGCGGGTCATCCCAACGGGTGATTCGCCGCACGTCACCGATGTGGAAACGTCGGCAACCGACATGTGTTCACGTGATCAGGTCCGGTCACCGACTGCCCACCCGGTGTGGCGGTCAGGCCGCCCTGCGCGACGTGGACAGTTGCCGGGGGACGATCGGCCGGCCGGACACGAGGGTCGGGCCGAGGGCCGCGGCGATCTTCTCCTGCACCAGGTCGGCGTCGGGCAGTCGCCAGTCCACCTGGGTTGGGGTGACGGCCCACCGGACCGGGCCTTCGACCATGCGGCTCGGCGGCGCCGGGATCCAGGAGCCGACGCCGTGCCGGATCACGTCGAGGCGCCGTTCCAGTTCCGGGCGGAGCGGGCGGCCGGGGCGGACCAGGAACATCCAGCGTCCGCCGGCGGTGACCGCGACCGGGCCGAGTCCGGGCGTGCGCCGGGCCAGCGGCGCGGGCACCTCGAGGACGTCGAAGCTCTCCCCGGTGGTGAGCAGCACCGCGTGCGGCCGGCGCCGCCACCAGTCGGTGATCCGGTCCGGATCGCCGGTGGCCGACTCGATCCAGGAGTCGAGCGCCGGATGGCAACCGGTGATCGGGCAGCCGGGGCGATCGCAGTGGAATCGATGACCGGTCAGATAGGACCCGGGTGTCACCGGCCAGCCGTGCTCGGCGTACCGCAGGGCGGCGCGGCGCAGGCGTACCCGGTCGAGACGATCGAGGACCGATGGCGGGACGAACGGCTGACTGCTGGTCCACTGCATAGTTCGATACCCCCGGAAGCGGGTGGCGAGGCCGTATCCCGATGCGACGTTCGTCGTTGGCTCGGTCAGATCCACCCTTTGCAACTTGCAAGAAAAACTACGAGCATCGGTGAGCAGGCGATCACACACGCTGTGCGATCTGTGCGCACGTGAGCGGTCCACACTGCGAGTGACACACCGGATGGCTCACCGGCGGAGGGGCCGCCGGGTGAGTGGGGGAGGCACCGTGGACGAGCTGCCGATCGGCCGCCGCGTCGCCTATTGGCGGGGCCGACGCAAAATGTCCCAGCAGGTCTTCGCGGACCGGCTGGGTAAATCGAAGAGCTGGGTCGACAAGGTCGAACGCGGGGTTCGCCGGCTCGACAAGTTCTCAGTCGTGTACGACATCGCGGACGTTCTCCAGGTCGATGTCCAGTTGCTGCTGGGCAAGGAGGTGGAGCGGAAGCCGGAGACGCAGAACTGCATCGACCAGGTAGAGGTCGAGGAGATTCGTGCGGCTCTGGAGCGATATGACCAGATGAGCGCTTTCTTTCAGGCTGTGCCACATTCCCCGCCTCTCACCGAGATGCGGAAAGCGGTCAGCCATGCCTGGTTGACGTACCAGCACGCGAAGTACGGCGTACTGGCCCGCGCTCTGCCCAAGCTGCTGCGCGACGCTCAGGCGGCGGACAGCGCCCACGCGAACAGCGACGAGGCGCCGCACGCCGCCCACCTGCTCGGGCAGGTGTACCAGATCGCCTCGTCGGCGCTGCGCAAGGTCGGCGAGCACGAGCTCTCCTGGCTCGCCGCGGACCGATCGATCGCGGTCTCCCAGCGGGCCGGTGACCAGCTGCTGGCCGGGCTGGCCAGCTACCGGGTGGGCAGCGCGCTGCTGGCGCTCGGGCGGGTCCGCCCCTCCCTCGAGGTGAACGTCAACATCGCCAACCGGCTGGCGCCCGGCCCGGACCGGGCCCGCGGCGAGCAGCTCTCGGTGTACGGGATGCTGCTGCTCAACGGCGCCATGGCGGCCGCCCGGATCGGGGACAGCGCGACCGTGCGCGACCTGCTCAGCGGCGCCGAACAGGCCTCGCTGGAGCTGGGTGGCGACTTCAACCACTACTGGACCAGCTTCGGGCCGACCAACGTGCAGCTGCACCGCTGCGCGACCGCGGTCGAGCTCGGCGACGGGCGCCTGGCGGTGGAATCGCACGAGCGGATGAACAAGGACGGGTTCAACGCCATGCTCCCGGAGCGGCGGGCACACCACTACCTGGACATCGCCCGTGGTTACACGCAGGTCGGCGAGGTGGAGAAGGCCGGCGAGATGCTGCTCGAGGGCGACCGGCTCGCCCCGTCCGAGATCCGCTGCCGCCCACTCGCCCATGAGGTGCTTTCCGACGTGCTCCGGCGTACCCGGGGCGCGCCGCCGGCCCCGATAGCGGAGCTGGCCGAACAGATGGGAGTCGGCGTGTGAAGGTGGCCTTTAGTCCGCTTTGGGGCGGCGGGTGGGGGGTTTGCACGTGATTACCGGTAAAGCCCTTCCCGGTGTGCTGTACGTGCTCGTGTGCGGCTCACCGATGGCCCGGGACGTCGGAATCCTCGTCACGCTGGCCCAGAACGAGGGCTGGGACGTCTGCGTGGTGACGACCCCGGACGGCCGCAAGTTCGTCGACGTGGCGGCTCTGCAGGCCCAGACCGGACACCCGGTTCGTTCCGACTACAAGAGCCCCGGCGACCCCGACGTGCTGCCGCCCGCGGACGCGATGATCGTCGCGCCCGCCACCGTCAACACGGTCAACAAGTGGGCCGCCGGGATCACCGACACCCTGGTCCTCGGCCTGCTCGTCGAGGGGTACGGCTACGGCGTGCCGACCGCCGTCGTGCCGTACACCAACAAGGTGATGGCGCTGCACCCGGCGCTGCACGAGAGCCTGGCCAAGCTGCGGGACTGGGGCGTGCACGTGCTCTACGGCGAGGACGTCTGCCGGCTCGGTGGGCCGGGGCAGACCGACCGGTTCCGCGGGCAGTTCCCCTGGCGCCGGGCGCTTCAGGCGGTCAGCCCGACGGCGGCTGCGGCGGCAGGCAGCCGAGTCGAGCCGGGGGCGGTTTCCTAGGCATATAGAGTCTGCCTTCGTGACCGACTGCACCGTCCGCGATGTCGTGGATGCCCTGGATGCGCGTTACCCGCGCTCGTGGGCCGAGTCCTGGGACAGGGTCGGGCTGGTGCTCGGCGAGTTCGACCAGCCGGTCACCCGGGTGCTCTGCGTCGTCGACTGCGTCCCGGAGACCGTCGACGAGGCCCTGTCGCTCGGCGCCGACCTGATCGTCGCCCATCACCCGCTGCTGCTCAAGCCGGTCTCGTCGATCGCCCCGGACACCTTCAAGGGCCGCATCGTGCACCGGCTGATCAAGGGCGGGGTCGCGCTCTACACCGCGCACACCAACGCCGACACGGCGAACCCGGGCGTGTCCGACGCGCTCGCGGCCCGTCTCGACCTGACCGGCCTGCGCCCGCTCGTGCCCGCCGAGGGCGCAGCCGCGGGGGAGGGACGGGGACTGGGCCGGATCGGTACGCTGCCGCAGCCGCTCACGCTGGAGAAGCTCGCGCGTCTCGCCGCCGACCGTCTGCCGCGGACCGCCGCCGGGGTCCGGGCCGCGGGCGACCCGGAGCGGGAGATCCGTACGGTTGCCGTCTGCGGTGGCGCGGGCGACTCCTTCCTGGCCGATGCGGCGCAGGCCGGTGTCGACGCGTACCTCTGCGCTGATCTGCGGCATCACCCGGTGAGCGAGCATCTCGCCGACGGTGGCCCGGCGCTTCTCGACGTCGCACACTGGGCGAGCGAGCGTCCCTGGCTGGACGACGTGGCGGCGTGGCTGCGCGCCGGGTTCCCCCTCGACGTGGTGGTGTCCGACCTGGACACCGATCCCTGGACCGTCCATTCCGCTGCTGCGAAGGAGACCCACCCGTGAAGGCCGCCCCGGAAGCTCAGCGCCGCCTGCTCGATCTGCAGGCCATCGACACCGCTGTCGCCCAGCTCACCCACAAGCGGAAGACGCTGCCCGAGCTGGCCGAGATCGACGCCGCCGCGCGGGAGCTCTCCGCCCTGGAGGACGAGCGGGTCCGCGCCCAGGTCGCGGTCGACGACCTGGACCGGGACATCGCCCGCTACGAGAAGGACATCGAGCAGGTCCGGATCCGCAAGGAGCGGGACCAGCAGCGGCTGAAGTCGGGCGGCGCGCTGAAGGAGATCGAGGGACTCGAGCACGAGCTGGCCACCCTGAACCGGCGGCAGTCCGAGCTGGAGGACGCCGAGCTGGAGCTGATGGAGCAGCGGGAGGCCGCGGTGGCCACGCTCACCGAGGTGCAGGGGCGGCTCTCGGCGGCGGCCGGTCGCCGGTCGGACGCCGAGCGACGGCGCGACGAGACGCTCGACGAGCTGGCCAAGGAGCAGGAGTTCAAGACCGGCGCGCGGGTGCCGCTGGCCGCGGACCTGCCGGCCGACCTGGTCACCCTCTACGACAAGATTCGTACCGAGACCGGCATGGGCGCCGCGCTGGTGTACGCGGGCCGCTGCGGCGCCTGCCGGATCGAGCTGTACGGCGCCGACCTGGCCCGGGTCAAGGCCGCCCCTGCCGACGAGGTGGTCCGCTGCGAGGAGTGCCGCCGGATCATGGTGCGCACCTCGGAGTCCGGCCTGTGAGCCTGCGCGTCGTCGTCGAGGCGGACGGTGGCTCGCGGGGCAACCCGGGCCCGGCCGGTTACGGCGCGGTGGTCCGTGAGGCGGCCACCGGCGAGGTCCTCCTGGAGCGCTACGAATCGCTCGGGGTCGCCACCAACAACGTGGCCGAGTACTCCGGGCTGATCGCGGGTCTGCGGGCCGCCGCCGAGCTGAACGCCGACCGGGTCGACGTCCGGATGGACTCGAAGCTGGTCATCGAGCAGATGTGCGGCCGCTGGCAGATCAAGAACGCCGGGCTGCGGCCGCTCGCCGCCGAGGCGGCCGGCCTGGTCGGCAAGTTCGCCGAGGTCACCTTCGACTGGATCCCCCGGGAGAAGAACAAGGCCGCGGACGCGCTGGCCAACCGCGCGATGGACGAGGCGGCCGGCAAGAGCGTGCCGGACGTCGTTCCGGAGACCCGTCCGGCGGCCAAGCCGAAGTCCTGGGCGCCGCCGTCGCTGGAGAACGCGACGCGGATCATCCTGGTCCGGCACGGCTCGACGCCGCTCACGTCGCAGGGCCGCTACTCCGGGCGCGGCGACGTGCCGCTCACCGACGAGGGCGAGGCACAGGCGATGGCCGCGGGCGGGCGGGTGGCCGGCATCAGCCGCGACGTCGCGGCGGTGCTCAGCTCACCCCTTTCCCGGTGTACGCGTACCGCAGAGCTGATCGCTGCCGAGGTCGGTGGCGTGCCGGTCACGGTGATGGACGACCTGATCGAGTGCGACTTCGGCGCGTGGGAGGCCCGCACCTTCGCCGAGGTGCAGGAACAGTGGCCGGACGAGATGCAGGCGTGGCTGGAGTCGACCGGTGTCGCTCCGCCGGGTGGGGAGTCGTTCCAGGCGGTGGCGAAGCGGGTGCGCCGGGCCATGGCGGCGGTGCTCTCGGCGTACCCCGGAAAGACCGTCGTCCTGGTCTCGCACGTCTCACCGATCAAACTGATTCTTCGCGATGCGCTCGCCGCAGGCGACGCGTTCCTGCACCGGCTGTTCCTGGACGCCGCCGGCGTCTCCACGATGGATGTCTGGCCGGACGGGAACATCGCGGTGCGCTCGGTCAACGAGACCGCCCATCTTCGATAACTAGATATTGACCCCCGCGGGGCGGACGTTTAGCTTCCTCGATTAGGAAACTTTCTTCAACGTTTCGCCCTGGAGGGCTCATGCGCGGTTTCACCCGCCGCCTCGTCGCCGTGGCGGCCGCCGCCGCGGTCGTCGTGACCGGCGCACCGACTCCCGCACAGGCACATTCGAACGACTCATATCTCAAGGTCGCCTACTTCACCCAGTGGGGCATCTACGGCCGTGACTTCCAGCTCGCCGACGTGCAGCAGTCCGGCGCGGCGGCCAAGCTGACCCACATCAACTACGCGTTCGGGCCGGTCACCGCGGCCGGGGTCTGCGACTCGGCGGACCCATGGGCGGACTGGGGCACGTCGTTCTCCGCGGAGAACAGCGTGGACGGCGTCGCCGACGTGGCCGGACAGCCGATCGCCGGCAACCTCAACCAGCTGGCCGAGCTCAAGAAGAAGAACCCCAAGCTCAAGGCGCTGATCTCGCTCGGCGGCTGGACCGGCTCGGCGTACTTCTCGGACGCGGTGCTGACCGACGCCTCGCGCAAGAAGCTGGTCTCGTCCTGCATCGACCTCTGGATCAAGGGCAACCTGCCCGGTCTGCCCGCGGGCGTCGCGGCCGGCATCTTCGACGGCATCGACCTGGACTGGGAGTGGCCCGGATCGTCCGGCAACGCCGGCAACATCATCCGACCCGAGGACAAGCAGAACTTCACCGCGCTCGTCGCCGAGTTCCGCTCGCAGTTGGACAAGCTGGGTCGCACCAGCAAGAAGAAGTACGAGCTGAGCGCGTTCGTGCCGGCCGCGCCGGCGAAGATCACCGCCGGGTTCGAGGTCAACAAGATCTTCCGGTACCTGGACTTCGCGACGGTGCAGGGCTACGACTTCCACGGCACCTGGGAGCCGGTGGCCAACCAGCAGTCGGCGCTGCGCGTGCCGCAGGGCGCGCCGGACAACCCGGACTTCTCGGTGGAGAACACGATCAACGCGTGGATCGCCGGTGGGGCGCCCAAGCGCAAGCTGATCCTCGGCGTGCCGTACTACAGCCAGGGCTGGACCGGGGTCACCGGCGGCCGTAACGGCCTGTTCGGGGCCGCGACCGGTCCGGCGCCGAGCACCTTCGGCGGCGGCACCGAGGACTACAAGCGGGTCAAGGAGCTGACGTCGCAGGGCTTCAAGGTGCACCGGGACGTGCTGAACGGGCACGCTTGGCTCTACGACGGGACGACGTTCTGGACGTACGACGACCCGGCCGTCCTGCTGCAGAAGTCCCTCTACATCCGGCTCAAGGGTCTGGGCGGGGCGATGATGTGGTCGCTCGACGGTGACGACGAGAAGGCGTCGCTGACCAAGGCGATCTCGGCCGGCCTGCAGTAACCCTTCCCTGACGATGCGGCGGTGTGCCCGTTCGGCGCACCGCCGCATCCGTTCGGCGCATGGGGGATCGCCCGATCATCCGACTGGTCGTTAGCGTGACGTGTACCACACGCACACGCTGACGAAGGAGTCCCATGGCTGAGCCGGATCGTCCGCCGCGTACCGATAGAAGTCCCTGGAACTGGCTGCTCCTGATTCCGATCGTGGTGCCGCTGCTGACCTTCCTCTACAACCACGACGAGCCGCGCCTGGCCGGCTTCCCGATGTTCTACTGGCTCCAGTTCGCCTTCATCCTGCTCGGCGTCACCACCACGACGATCGTCTACCAGATGACCAAGCGGAGCCGGCGATGAGCGATCACATCACCGAGATCGTCATCTTCACGCTGCTGTTCCTGCTGGTCAGCGGGATGGGCTTCGTCGCCTCCCGGTGGCGGGCGCCGAAGGACATGGCCCATCTGGACGAGTGGGGGCTGGGCGGGCGCAGCTTCGGCGGCTGGATCACCTGGTTCCTGGTCGGCGGTGATCTGTACACGGCGTACACCTTCGTTGCGGTGCCGGCGCTGATCTTCGGCGCCGGGGCGGCCGGGTTCTTCGCGGTGCCCTACACCGTGGTGATCTATCCGCTGTTCTTCCTGATCCTGATCCGGCTCTGGTCGGTGTCGCACCGGCACGGCTTCGTGACGCCGGCCGACTTCGTGCGGACCCGGTTCGACTCACCGGTCCTCGCGCTGCTGATCGCCATCACCGGGATCGTGGCGACCATGCCGTACATCGCCTTGCAGTTGATCGGTATCGAGGCGGTCCTCAAGACGATGGGCGTGACCGGGGACAGCGTGCTGGCCCGGCACCTGCCGATCATCATCGCGTTCGCGATCCTGGCGGCGTACACCTACCAGTCCGGGCTGCGGGCGCCGGCGCTGATCGCGTTCGTGAAGGACACCCTGATCTACATCGTCATCCTGGTGGCGGTGCTGTGGCTGCCGTACAAGCTCGGGGGCTGGGGTGCGATCTTCGATGCCGCCGACGCCAAGTTCCAGGCTTCGCCGAACCCGAACGACGGCATCCTGCTGAACGCCAACAACCAGGTCCAGTACTTCACCCTGGCGCTCGGCTCGGCGCTCGCGCTGTTCCTCTACCCGCACAGCATCACCGGTGTGCTGGCCAGCAGGAACCGCGACGTGATCAAGCGGAACATGTCGGCGCTCCCGGCGTACAGTCTGCTGCTCGGCCTGATCGCCCTGCTCGGCTACATGGCCATCTCGGCCGGGGTGAAGCCGCTGCCCGGGTCCAGCCCCGGCAGCGTGGACAACAACACCGTGGTGCCGCTGCTGTTCGACCAGCAGTTCCCGTCCTGGTTCGCCGGCGTCGCGTTCGCCGCCATCGGCATCGGCGCCCTGGTGCCGGCCGCGATCATGTCGATCGCCGCGGCCAACCTGTTCACCCGCAACATCTACAAGGAGTTCCTGCGCAAGGACGCCACCCACGCGCAGGAGGCGAACGTCGCCAAGATCACCTCGCTGGTGGTGAAGATCGGTGCGGTGGCCTGCATCGTCTTCCTGGACCCGCAGTTCTCCATCGACCTGCAGCTCATCGGTGGCGTGATCATCCTGCAGACGGCGCCGGCCGTGGTGATCGGCCTCTACACCCGCTGGCTGCACCGGGGCGCGCTGATCGCCGGCTGGGTGGCCGGCATGGCCCTCGGGTTCTGGATGCTCTGGCAGATCCCGAACGCGGCGACCGGGCGCGCGCACTTCGGCGGCTCGGCGTTCCCGCTCTCCGACTTCGGTTTCGACACCAAGGTGACGATCTACGTCGGGTTCGTGACCGTGCTGGTCAACTTGCTGGTGGCGGCGATCGTCACGCTGATCCTGCGGGCCGCGAAGAGGCCCGAGGGCGTGGACGGCACGACCGCGGACGACTACTTCGCCGACGAGGGCGACCCGCGGATCGAACGGCAGCGGACCAGCACCGTGGACAGCGTGTCGTCGACCTAGGCGGTACCGGCCGGCCTCGAAGCATGGAACGAGAGGCCGGCCGGCTTTCCCCTCGAATCGGAGCGCCACTCGCGTCCATTCCGCTAGCGTCTGTCACAGAAGTCGCCTTTGTCGCTCCCGGTGCGGCGTACAGGAGCTTGCGTTGGCCACCCAGCCCACCCTCACCCAGCAGTTCGCCACCGAATACGCCAAAGGCGCGGTGCCGGGCATGCTGCGCGCCATCCGCCTGATCAAGCGCGCCAACGGCCTCATTCTGATCGGCGCGCTCACCGCGAGCTACCTGCATCAGGCCCACTACCTGGCCCAACTCGGCGCCGGCATGTTCGCCTGGATCGTCCCGGCCGTCTTCGACCTGGCCATGCTCTCCATGCTCACGATCACCCAGACCACCGGCATGGCCGTCGACGCCAAACGGGCCGCCATGAAGATCCTGGTCGTCGTCGTGACCATCTCCGCCGCCGTGAACTTCGCCGCCCCCGGCCCGCTCGGCCTGCGCATCATCTTCGCCCTGGTGGTCGGCCTGGTAGCCGGCGTCGAATGGGTCGCCGCCAAGATCCGCCCCGACTTCGCCGCCATCGAGGAGCGCGAGGTCTCGGTGATCAGCGAGGTCCGGCCGAACCGCAAGCTCGACCCCGAGGTGGCCAAGGCCCGCGCCGCCAAGGCCGCGGAGACCCGCAGGGCGAAACAGGCGGCCCGGGAAGCCCAGGAGGCAGCGCGGGCCGAGGCCGCCCGGCTGCGGGCGGCCAAGGCCGCTGAGAAGGCACGGGCCCGCGCCGAGCGCGACACGCTCGAGCATTTCCTGGAGCCCCGGCGCGAGGCGATCGGCGCCCACCGAGCCCCATAGAAACACCATTTTCGGTACGGGTTTTCGAAAGAGTCTTGCCGAGCCGCGCGACCTTCGCAGTGGGTCGCGGCCCACAGCGCGACCGCCGGGCTCAGGCACGTGGCTGAGCCACCGGGCGGATCTGCTTGGATGGTGCGGTGACGTTCACGGTGACCGAGGTGCCCGAGCGCGAACGCTTCGAGGCCCGAGACGAGGCGGGTGAGCTCGCCGGCGTGCTCACCTACCAGCTGACCGGCAACATCATCGTCTTCACCCACACCGAGGTGACCCCGGCCTTCGAGGGCTCCGGCGCCGGCTCGGCGCTGGCCCGAGCCGGACTCGACGAGGCCCGCGCCAAGGGCCGGACCGTGGTGCCGATGTGCCCCTTCGTGAGCGGCTGGCTCGACAAACACCCCGAGTACGAGAGCCTCGTCGCCCGAACCACCCGCCGCATCAAATGAGCGCCGACCCCGAGATGTTCGAGTTCCGCGAGGAGCCCGAACAGCCGCAGCCCCGCCGCTCCTCAGCCACACGGTTGAGCGGCGCCTTCCTCGCCATGGTGGCCCTGACCATGCTCGTGATGCTCCTCGCCGGCGGCCTGCTCCTCTGGCTGGTCCGGACGATCTGAACCGCCCACCCGAAATTCGGCCTTTGCGTCGAATCCTGAGTAGCGGCTGCTGAATCCAGCCCGAGAAGTATGCCCGCAGCGGCAAGGATGATCCCAGGCCACCGCCGCGAGTTCGCATCGTTGGGCAGCGACCGGGGCTTGGGGCCGTGGGGTCGTGGGGCCGTGGGGCCGTGGGGCCGTGGCGCCATCGAATGCCGCCAGCGTCGTCCCAGGATGATCATTGAAGCGGCCGTCTTCGCGCATGTGGCTTGAGGGCGACGGACGAGTCGGCCTGTACGCCGGACTATGTGCCTGATCTTGCCCGTACGCTGCGGAAACGTCGGCTCCAGGCCCGTCTAGGGCGTCGCTAGGGCGTCAGCGGCTTTTTCGGGTGCCCGAACAGGGCGTCGATGGCGGTGCGGGTGCGGTCCTCGCTGGCCGGCATGAGGTGGGTGTAGACCCGGAGCGTGAAGCCGGGATCGGCGTGGCCGAGGTAGGCGGCGAGGGCCTTGATGGTCTCGCCCGCGTCAAGTAGAGCCGAGGCGTAGAAGTGACGCAGCGCGTGCATGCCGGTCGCCCGGCTCCGCTCGATTCCAGCGCTCTTCAGGGCTGGGTGCCACATGTCCGGATTGAAGTCGCTCCGGTTGATCGCATTCTTGCGGGTCGTGGTGAACACGAGGTTTGCCGTGACCGGCTTGCCCTTGCCGGGGTCCTCCCAGGGCAGCGTGACGGCCACCGGGGGAACAGCGGCGATGTGCTGCGCGAGGATGTCGGCGATGCTTTCCGGCAGCGGTATCCGCCGCTCTTTGTCGTTCTTCGGGAGGCCGAAGACGAGCCGGGACCGGACCCGCTTTACCTGCCGCCGGACATGGAGCCAGCCGCCGATGAAGTCGATGTCTTCCACGGCCAGGCCGAAGATCTCGCCCTGTCTCAGTCCGCAGCCGCTGCCCACATCCACCATCGGCTGATAGCGGGCCGGGATTGCCGCCCGAATGGCGCGAACCTGTTCCAGCGTCCACGGGTCGACCTGGCGTTCATCGGGGCGGGGCGGATCGACTGATTTCGCGGAGCACGGATTCTTGCCGATCCGTTCGTCATCGACGGCCGCACCGAGAATCGTGCGTAGGTGGGTGAAGGTCACCGCACGGGTGGCCGGGCCGATCACGTCGACCATCTGAGCGTCCCACTCGCGGATCTGGCCCGGTTTGATGGACGAGAGCTGACGGTCGCCGAAGTAGGGGTAGAGGTGCCGCCGCACCCTGATTTCGACGCTTTCGCGGGTGGAGGCGTCGAATCGCCGTGTGCGTAGCCAGGTCTCGGCGAAATCGCGGAACAGCATCTGGCCGGCGGCCGGGTCGATATAGGTGCCCCGAAGTTTGTCCGACTCGATCGAGGTGAGGAAGTTCTCGGCGGCGCGCTTGGCGCGGTCGGGGAATGACTTCTTTCGTTCCCGCCCGGTGGTGGGGTCGGTGTAGCGCACCCGATACCGCATGCCGACGCCGTGCAGTTTCGTCTTGACCCGAGTGATCTTCCTGCCGGGTCCGTTGATGGTGTTGAACCATCGATCCTCGATGTGGGCCATTACGCCGCCTGCCGCTGCTGACGGAACCACTGGCGGACTTCGTCGGGGTCGTAGCGCAGGTGCCGCCCGACGCGTCCCGCCGGTGGGCCGTAATCGCGTTTGCGCCAGGCGTAGAGGGTTTGGACCGGGACGCCGAGGTACTGGGAGGTGCGTTCGATCGTCCACAGGTCGTCTGTGGTCGTAGTGGTCATCGTGGCGGTGTCTCCTTGCGGGTGATGGTCAGGTAGACGCGTACCTCGCCGGTGTGGCTGGCGGGGTGGGTGCTGGTGCGGCAGATCGCCGTGTCGCCGTAGCACTTGGCGTAGTAGGCGGTCAGGTAGCGCTTCTGGACGGTGACGGTTTCGGCGGGGCCGATGAGCCGGATCGCGAGCAGGGGGCGGGGTCGGTGGGGCATGGTGGGTCCTTCCGGGTCGCAGGTGCTCGGGTTGGTGTGGTGTCGCTGTGGAGTTGTCAAGGAACGGTTGACACGTACGTGTCAGGCGGCGAGGGGGTGGACCGTGGTCGCTGGGTCCGGGTCGGCGTAGTCGAGGTTGTGGGCGTGGCGGCGGGCGGCGTCGGCGGCGCTGTTGGCGAGTAGGGCGTCGCCGGTGGTGATCCAGCCGGTGGCGTGGTAGCCGAGTCGGCAGACGACGAGGTCGGCTTCTTGGTCGTCCCAGAGGTGGGGGTGGCCTTGGGTGCGGCGCCAGATGACGCGTTCGAGGCGTTTGAAGGCGTAGGTGACCGAGAAGCCCCGGCTTTTGGTGGTGATGTGGCCGCCGTGGCCGTACTGGTGGGCGTAGCGGCGCAGCCGTTGCCAGCCGTCGGCGGCGCCGAGTGTCCAGCAGGCCCGGATCAGCCGGCCGACGTGCGTGGTCGAGTCGGTGTGCAGGTCGACGGCGAGCTGGTCGAGGCGGCGGAAGGTGGAGCCGGTGGCTTCGGTGCTTTTGGTGACGTACTTGGCGAGGTAGCCGGTGAGTTTGACCAGGTTGGCGTCCGCGCCGGGGGCGTTGATGTGTTTGAGGTCCAGGCCGCGGGTGCCCCAGCCGATTGGCCAGCCGCCGGGGTGCTCGGGGTGGGCGCGGCTGGTGTAGGCGGTTTTGCGGAACGCGGTGTCCAGGACGCTTTCGAACATGGTGCGGGTGACCGTCTGGTCGGCGGGGACGATCGCGGTGGGGCAGTCCGGGTGGTAGCCGTCCAGCCGGAAGATCGCGTGGTAGTGCACGACGCCACGGGCCTGGAATTCGTAGACCTTGACGTAGCGGCGGCGCAGGGTGA
Organism: Actinoplanes sp. NBC_00393; assembly: GCF_036053395.1. Taxonomy (NCBI): domain Bacteria; kingdom Bacillati; phylum Actinomycetota; class Actinomycetes; order Micromonosporales; family Micromonosporaceae; genus Actinoplanes; species Actinoplanes sp. NBC_00393. Next base: position 10,124,835 of record NZ_CP107942.1, read on the forward strand.
CGCCGAGCCGCCGGCCGAGGCGTTCCAGTTCGCGGTCGGCTTCCTGGACGGTGCGGCGCCACAGTTCCGGGGCTTCGTGGTTCCACACGACTTGGCCGGTGTGGTCGTAGCAGTCCAGGCAGAACGGCACCCCGAGCAGCGGGTCGGTGGTCTTGTGCCGGGTGGTGCAGCGCATCTCGACACCGTGCGGGCAAGGTTTGGCGAACGGTCGGCAGATCGAGGCGCGGCAGGTGCAGCGTTCCCGGCTGCGGCAGTCAGCGGCGTGGGTTTTCACGACGCGGTGGTGGACCGGGCCGAAGCTGGGGGCGGTGGCGGTCAGGAAGATTGCGATGTGCTGGTCGAGTGGGGGCAGCCCGTAGCGGTTGCCTTCCAGTCCGGCGCGGATGATCTGGAAGGTGTCGCGGCGGTACACCTCCGCGCAGGACGGGCAGACGGAGGCCCGGCGGTTGCCGCACGGGGTGTAGAGGACACCGTCGGGCATGTCGGTTTCGGTGTCGATGGTGTGCATCAGCTGGCCGTCGCGGTTGCGGACGTCGATCTGCCCGGACAGCCGGATCGGGCGGGTGCAGGCGGCGGCCGCACTGACGTGGCCGAGCCAGTCGTCGAGGTCACCGGAGCGGACCCGGGCACGGGCGGAGACAACCTCGGTCGCGTCGAAGCCCAGTTGTGAGTCCGGGTCGGCGGGGGCCGGGCTGGTCGTGGTGGGGGCGGCCCACGGCCAGTAGGTCTCGGCGTTCTCCCCCGAGCCCGCAACCAGGGAAGTGGTTGCGGGTCCGAGAGGCAGCGTCGAGCTGCTCATCTGGCGGCTCCGATCACAGAGCCGTTGTGCGGCCGGGTGGTGGCCGGCACGGTTGGGTTGTCGGTGAGGTGGGTGAGGATGTCGGCGGCCTGCGTGCTCGGCACGCGCAGCCGGACAGCGAGTTGGTTCGGGTTGATGTCTTCGCCGTGGGTGTCGCGGTGCGAGGCGGCGATGGTCCGGGCGTTGTTCAGCAGCGGTTGCGGGTATCGCGTCACCGGGACAGCCGGGGCCGTCAGCGCAGGCGTGGGCGTCGGGGCTGGGGCAGGTTCTGCTGGTGCCGGGGCGGTGGTCTTGCGGGCCGGGGTCCGTGCGGGTGTCTTCTTCGCCGGGGTGCTCTTCTTGGCGGGTGTGGTGGCCCTGGTCTTCTTGGGTGCGGCGGCCGGGCGGACGCTCACGCGCTCGGTGTCGGATGACGTGGCGGGTGAGGTGGCCGGCGTGTCAGCCGTGACCGGGTTGGTGGGCCGGGGTGTTGCGGTGGCGGTGAAGACGAGCTTGGACAGGCCGAGGAAGGCCAGCGCGGGCAGGGCGGAGACCACCCAGCCGGAGACGCCGGGCTTGGCGACGGCGAGCTGTGCGGTGAGCGAGAACAGCACCGCGCCGAACAACAGGACCATCGGGTAGCCGACCTTGGCGTGCGGGTCACGGCGACGGCGACGGCCGATCTCGATGATGGCGGCGGTCGGGATCAGTTCGGAGATGACCGCGTTGGCCCAGCCGAACCATTCCGGGGTTCCGGTCGGGCTGTTGTCGAGCGTCCAGTCGTGGACGTGGGTGAACGAGGCGGCGCCGGCCATCAGGCCGACGAGCAGGACGATGACGATCAGGACGAGGAACTGGATCGTGTCGACAGAGTTCCGCCTGCGTGAGGCGGTGGGCACGGTGGCGTCCAGCTTGGACGCGGCGGTGGTCATGACGCCTGCCGAAGGGGCGGGGCGTCTTCGAAGCGGGAGAAGCCGAGCAGGACCGGGCTGGTGAGCCCGAAGTGCTCGCGGATCAGTTTGGTGACGGTTTGAACGTCGTCCATCGTGCGGATGGGAGTGGGCAGTTTGAGTTCGGCGTTGCCGTGGGAGATGCCGCCGGGAAGGGTGTCGGCGTAGGAGATCAGGTAGCGGTACGGCTGAGATGTCGTGGTCATGGCTGGTGGTCCTTTCAGACGAGGGTGTTGGTCAGGGCGGTCAGGACGGCGAGGACGACAGCACCTCGCATCAGGTCGGTGGCGAGCCGGATGAGCCGGTATTTGCGCTGCACGGAGCGCGACAGGCTGATCAGTTGGTGGGCTTGGTAGGCCGCGTGTTCGCGGTCGGTCTGCTCGAACTCGGTGAGCAGGGCGGAGATGGTGGGCGCTGCGGCCCAGCGGACGAATCCGTGGTTGCCGCGCAGCGCGGGCCGCACGGCGGTCATCAGCAAGATGACGGCAGCACAGATGGTGGCGACCGTGAGGACGGCTGTAGTGGTGGCCGGGCCGGTCAGCGGGACTTTGGCGATGATGGCGACGCCGACGGACGCGGCGGTCAGGGAACCGGCGAGCAGCATGGCTGCTTTGGTGTCGATGCGGCCCATCTGGGCGTTGACGTCGGTGATGGCGGTGGTGAGGTGGTCGGTGGTGGTCATGCGTAGACCTCCGGATCGAGTGGGACGACGGCGATCACGCCGTCGCAGCTGTCGCAGAAGACAGGGACAAGGCGCAGGTCAGCGAGATCGCTGACCAGTTCGGTCGGGGTGTTGTAGGTCGCCGGGTAGACGGCGGTGCCGTCGCAGTCGCCGCAGGGCAGCGTGCAGACGGGGCAGGATTCGAAGAGTTCGCCCAGGGCGTCATGGCGTCCGGCGGGCATGATGTGGTCGATGCAGAACCGGCAGTGGTGCTGCCGGAGATGGGATTGCGCCCACGCCAGGGCTTGCGCCCAGGTGGCGAAGGCGTCGAGCCAGGTCGTGTGACTGGTGATCTGGCAGCAGGGGCAGGACGCCTCCCACGGCCGTTCCGGGGCGAAGAAGCCCTGAGGGTTGAAGGTGATGCGGACGCGCTGCTCTTGGAGAAGGCTCATTGGGCACTTCCCGAGGAGGCGCAGTCGAGGCAGGCGCCGGTGCGGCGCGGGATGTAGTAGGTCTGAAGCTCTCCGCACTTGGGGCAGGTCCGGCGGGCGGCGAGTGCCCGGCCGACGGCGGCGAGCTGGGCGGGGCTGGCCGTGCGTTTCGCGACGGCGAGGTCGATGCGGTACAGGTAGGCGACGCGGTCGCCGCGACGCCACATGATCTGCGCGGCGATCTCCTGTCCGCCGGGACGAAGGTTCTGTTCGCGCAGTTGGCGGCGGGTGGCGAGGCCGGTCGGGGCCATCCGGAACGGATAGGTGGGCAGGCCGTACCGCTCGCCGGTGGGGTCGTAAAAGTGCATCGGATCCTCCGGAGTGGAATCGGCCGGCACGGTGTCGGCCTGGTCGTCGCCGTGGTCACACGGCTGGCCGAACGTCGGGAAGACGTAGGTGTCGCGGTCGATGTCCTCGGGCAGGAACGCCGCCGCGCAGACGGCGCAGACGATCGGGCCTTCCTGGAAGGCGGTCACCGAGAGGCGGATCTTGCGGGGGCACTCGCACTCGCAGGAGACGCCGTTGTTGTTGTTCGTGCGCTCTTTGCCGGGGCCGAAGACCTCGGGGTGGCGGTAGACGGTGAGCGCGGCGTCGAGGCTGCCGATGATGTCGGCGTAGTCGAGGGCGGCCTGGTCGGTGAGGGTGCACGGCGAGTAGCCGAGCTTGTCGTCCTTGCGGGCTGAGAGGCCGAGTTCGGCGGCGAGGGTGGCGAATTTCTTGTTGTGCCACCGGCCCTGCCGAGAGGTGTCCTGGACACCACGGGCGTCGGCGAGGCCGTGGGTGGCCTCGTGCAGCAGAGTCACCAGGATCTCGGCGGGGCTGCGTTTGAGTCCTTCGCCGGAGATCAGGACCTCGGGGAGTTGCCGGTCGCCGTGCTGCCAGCGCAGGGACGCGAAGTGGCCCCACTTCATCGCGGCGTTCGGTTTGGCCGGCGAGCCGGAGCCGACGATCAGGACGGCTTCCGGGACCTCAGAGTGCCGGGCGCGGATCGCCGCCCACGCGGATTCGAGAACAGCCAGGAGTCCGGCCGTGGTGAACGGTTGACACGTACGTGTCAGGTCGGGGATTACGGGGGTGGTCATGGTCTACCTCCCGGAGTCGCAGGTCAGGCACGCGCCGGTCGAGCGCGGGATGAAGTAGGTCTGGACGCGGCCGCACAGGCCGCAGGTGCGGCGGGCGAGCAGGGCTTTCGCCAAGGCGCGCCGTTGTGCCGGGGTGGCGGTGCGTTTGGGAGCCGCCAGATCACGGCGGTAGAGGAACGCGACGCGGCGTTGCTTGCGGTGCCGCCAGAGGATCTGTGCGACCGGGTCTTGCCCGTTGGGTCGCAGCCCTTCGGCTCGTAGCTGGCGCAGGGTGGCCAGCCCGTCAGGAGCCAAGCGGAAGGGGAAGGTCGGGAAGCCGTACCGGCGTCCTTCGGGGTCGTAGAACTCGACCTTGATGCCGGTGCGCGCGCCGAGCGCGTCGAGGAACGGGTTGGTTCGTGTGGTCATGCGGCGGCCCTCCGAGCGGAGGTGCGGCCGGTGAAGAAGTGCAGTTCGACGTCCGCCGGCACCGGCTCAGGGGTGCTCAGGTCCAGTTCGCGGGAGTAGCCGAAGCCCTGATCGGGTGTGGTGGTGTGGCGGCAGCGGCCGCAGATCCAGGCGGCGGCGGTGAGGGTGGCGGTGTTCATCGGCGGGCCGCCAGCCAGGCGAGGAAGCCCTCGCGGGTGGGCCACGTTTCGGCCCAGGCGCAGGAGTCGGCGTAGGTTTCGAGATCGTCGGGGGAGGCGTGCGCCCATTCGAATTCGTCGGCGGCCGCCCGCAGGGTGGCGATGACGTTCTTGGCGGTCTGGTTGCCGTTGTCGTTCCAGTCGACGATTCGGTTGAAGCCGTCGAAGCAGGTCGGGCCGCAGTCGTAGCTGACGCTGGTTCCCGCGTCGCTGAGGTAGTTGATGAGCCATCCGGCAGCGCGGCGGCAGTCACCGAGGGTTTCGAGACGCTCGGAGGTCGGGAAATCGGTGCGGCGGCCGTGAGCGGCCATACCAATCGCACCGAGGGCACAGGCGGCCGGGAAAGCGCCGAGACCGGCGTAGTAGTCGTTGCGGGTCCAGCCTCGAAGTTCGAGGTAGTGGGCGGCTCCGCGCAGGGTGTCGGCCGGGGTCACCGTGATTTCCGTGGTGGTGTCGGCGGCGGAGCTGGTCGGGTTTTGGGTACGGTGCATGACGCCACGTCCTTTCGTGGGCGGTGGTGGTGGCCGACGGGCCGGGGTGGCTTTCCAGGGCTTGATCCCGGTTCGTCGGCTGTTCCTATGTGGTGGTGCTGGTGGTGCCTTTCTCAGCGGTTATTGGCCGCGTACTTGGCGAGGTGCCGGCCGACCGGTCCGTAGGGGCAGCGGCGGCAGGTCACGGTGTTGCGGGTGAAACGGTGCGGTTTGCGCCAGGTGCCGCAGGCGGTGCAGCGGACCGCGATAGCGCGGCCGTGCCGGTCACGGCGTACTCGCGGGATCAGTGCGGTCTTGGTCATGCGACGGTCCTCAGTTCGGCTTCGAGTTCCGCGCGGCCGCGCCGGATCCAGGCGGAGTAGTCGGCGACGCGGATGATGTCGGCGTTGCTCAGGTAGGCGCCCTTGACCAGGGCGGGGATGCCGCCTTCGGCGATCAGGAAGCCGCAGCCCTGGTTGTTCGGGTCGACGGTGTTGCTGCTGTAGCCGCGGGCGGCCCAGCCGTGACCGAGGACGATGTCGGAGGACACGTCGGTGGTGCAGCGGCCGGCGAACCGCCAGGCGAACAGGTCGCGCAGGCTGGTCGGGATGATGTCCGAGCTGGGGCGCTGGGTGGCGGCGATGACGATGATGCCGACCGCGCGGCCCCGGGCGACCAGGTCGCGCAGCAGCGAGTAGAACCGTTTCTGGTCCTTTTCCTCTCCGGCCGTGGCCGAGAAGTAGGCGATCTCATCGACTGCGACGAGGATCGCGTTGAACGCGTCGTTCGGCGCGAACTTCTGCCGGCGCACCGAACGCAGGAACGCGTACCGGTTGTCCATGACCGTTTGCAGGCGTTCCAGGGTGAGGATCGCCAGATCCAGGTCCGGGCCGACGAACACGTCGGCGCAGTCCTCCCACAGGCCGAGTTCGACCTGTTTGCCGTCGAGCAGGCACAGGCTCACGTCATGGCACAGCGCGGCGGTGCCGACGATGGTGTTCAGCAGCGAAGATTTTCCGGCGCCGGGCTCGCCGCCGATGAGCATGTTGCGGTAGATCAGCGGCAGGTAGACCGGGTGGCCGAACTCGTCGAGGCCGAGGAACACCGGGTCGAAGATGGACATCAGGGTGCCGACCGGGATGCTCGGCCGGGCGAATGGTGGAGACATGGCGCGGTGGCTCCGATCGGACAGGAGGTGGTGGGTCCGGCGTGACGCTGGTGACGACAGGTCGAGGCCACGCCGGAGCACCGGTGGAAGGGTTTGACACGTACGTGTCAGGAACGGTTAGGCGTAGTCGCTGTTGTCGATGCCGTCCGAGGACGGCTCCGGCGGGCGCGGGCGGCGCGGCCGGGTGTTGGTGTCGGGTGAGCGGCGGGAACGCTCCGGGACGTCGGCGAGGTTCACGCCGGTCGGCGGGGCGGCCGGGGAGACCGGCGCGGTGGCCGGCATGCTGTCCGGAACGTGGTCCGGCAGGCTCGACAGCACGGTGTCCGCCAGGGTGTCGCGGCGGGTGATGTCGAAGCGGATCAGCGCCGCGTACTTACGTGAGGCGCGGTTGACGCGGATCTCGTTGGCCCAGCAGGCGACTGCCAGTTTCGACAGTTGGCCGGGCTGTTCCAGGTCGTGCATCGACAGGCCGGGACGCAGCCACACCCAGACCCGTTCACCGGCCGGGGTCGGCCGGGCGAGCAGGATGAACGGCAGCGTGCCGTGCCGGTTGGTGGCGATGAACGCGGCGAAGCAGGTCCGCAGCCGGTGCCGCACGGTCAGGCACCAGTACACCGACATCACACCGATCCGGATCACCCGGACCAGCCCGACAGCCGTGCCGACCGTGACGACCAGGCCGAGCGAGAGCCACAACGGGGTGGCCATCATCAGCCACGTCCAGCCGTAGACCAGGAAGCCGCCGAGGATCACCTCGGGCAGCCACCACCAGACGATCCGCAGGATCGGCCAGACCAGAACCAGCGCGCCGAAAGCGGCGCCGGTGAACACGCCGAGCGCGATACCGGTCAGCAGGCCGAGGATCGGATGGATGTAGTGCGAGGCGACCGTGCCGGCCAGAACGCCGACGATGGCCAGGGTGACCCAGAACGTGATCTTCGCCTTGCGGCGCTGGGAACGAGCCATCGGGGCCTCGATGACCGTGACGGTCTGACCCTTGCTGTTTCCGCCGGTCAACGTGCGGCGGGTAGACTTGGACACGACGATTCCTCCCTCTCCGGAGGGCTAGGAGTTGTGGTTGAACAGGTGCGGGGCCGCACCTAGACGCCAATCTCTGGCGGCCCCGCGTCTGCGAAATCGGTGGCTACAGGAGCCAGACGGACGAACTGATCAGGCGGCTTGCAGGGCCGTCGGGCTAGACACCACCTCCAGGCCGGACGCCTTGTACGCGGTACCGCTACGGGTTTTGCCGTTCTGCTCCGACACCCACGGCAGCGCCTCCAGATCCAGCGGGACGACTCGGTCGCCGTCCTGCACATCCGGCTTCTCGGCACTGACGATCGTGATGTTGAGCTGCGCGGCCCACTTCCGACCGAGCGCCCGGCCACGGCCGAACACCGGCGCGGTCCACATCGGCAGACCGGTCTCACGGGTGTCGCGCTTCTGCACACCGTCGCCGTCAAGCTTCGGCACGATGTCGTCCGCCATCTCGAAGATGACGCTGCTGGTGTCCAGCATCAGACGCGGCTGATTGCTCACGCGGGGCTGGTTCGGCATAGCTGACTCCTTGGTTTGGTTGAACGCCCGAAGGGACGTCGGTCAGGGAAGCGTTCCTGTATCGCAACCCTGTTGCGCAACACTGTAGCGAAACCAGATAGTGGTGCGCAACGGAGTTGCGGTACTCTGTTGTGGTGGCTGACCCGCGCGACCTTCTTCGTACCGCTACGGAGCGGTATCGCAAGACCGCCACTGATCACGATGCGGCCAGGCTGGCCGCCATTGACGCTGTACTTGCGGCCCTAAAGGCGGGTATCGGGCCATCGGAAGTTGAACGACTCTCTCCATTTACTGGGGCTTACGTGCGGCGCATCGCCCGCGAAAATGGCGTCCCGCCAGCAGCACCCGGCCCCAAGGCCAGTACCTAGCGCTCCATCACCCCCTCTGTGTGGGTTCCCCTCAACGTCATCAATTCAACGTGACGTGCGGATCAAGTCGCCAGAACTGGTGCCGAACTGGCACTGCACTGCACATGCACGAGGCCCGCGACACATAGGTCGTCGCCTCTACACTCGCGACTGAGATCACTCAACGTGGGGGAGAAGGTGCTGGTCGTAACAACATGGCACGGCGACACAGCCGCTGCCCTCCGCCTAGCGCTCCGGATGACATGCGAAGAGTTCGCAAACCATCTCGGAGTCTCGGGGCGTGGCGTGTCCAAGTGGGAGGCCAACCCGGGGACCGAGCTGTCCTTAAAGACTCAGCAGCTGCTCGATACCGCCCTCCGGCTAGCGGCGGACGATGCCCAGGCGCGATTCGTGCAGTTGCAGGCAGAGCGATCGACTAGCCAAGCCGCAACAGCGGACAGCCCGACCATCGAGCTGCCGACGATTCAACCAGCGAGCATCGCGCCTGGCATGGTGTCTTCTCTCGGCGAAGGTCTACGTCATCACTACACGGCTGACAACCTGCTCGGCCCGCGGGTGCTCTTGCCAGTGATCGAGGCTCAGGCGAACGCGATTGAATCACTTGCCAGGAACGCAGGCGGCCAGACGCTAACGGATCTGCTTCAGGTCGGCGCCGGCTACGCCGAGTTTGCGGGATGGCTCGCGCAGGACTCGGGCGAAGCTGCTGCCGCAACGGGCTGGTATCGCCGAGCGCTTGAACTTGCCGAGGCAGCTGGGGACGACCGGATGGCGGGGTTCGTACTCATGCGTCGCGCGGTGCAAGCAATCGGTGCCCGGCAAGGCAGGCATGCGGCCCAGATGGCGCATGCCGCACAGCGAAGTGGTGATCCTTCGACTCTTCGCGTCCGAGCCATCGCAGCTCAGATGGAGGCAGTCGGCTATGCCGTCGACGGGATAGCGTCTGAAGCCGACCGGGCACTCGATCTGGCCGAGTCCGTGTTGGCAGACAGCCAGACGGCAGAACCTGAGATCGGGGATCCATCGATCAGTCGCTATTGCGACCTCGGTCTGTACCTGGACATCACCAGAGCAAAGTGTCATCTGGAGTTGCAACGCGGCGATGCTGCTGTCGAAGCATTCGCCAAGGTCCTTGACGCGTTGCCACCTGAGTATCACCGTGACCGGGGGCAGTACCTCGGGCGCCTCGCGCAGGCCTACGTGCTGTCCGGAGCGCCGGCGGAGGCGTGTTCGACGGCGGAAGAGGCACTAGCCATTGCCGTCGGCACGGGTTCGTCTCGTACCATCAAGGACCTACAAAGCTTGGTGCGGCAGTTGGAACCCTGGTCACAGACCGCGCCGGTCGTGAAGCTCCGAGCCCTGCTGGTGAGCACGAAGTGACGGAGGTACCCGCCGAGTGTTCGCTCTAGCCACCGATGCCGCGCCCGGTCGTCCCAACGAGGATTTCGTTGTGGCAACCCCGGAGATCGCCGTAGTCGTTGATGGTGCTGGCATCCCATTCGGGGGGTGCCTTCATGGCGTTGCCTGGTACGCCCAGCAACTTGGCGTGCAAACACTTTCGGCCCTGGTCGAAAAGCCAGGCATCGCTCTGAATGAGGGACTGGCCATCGGGATCGCGGCGGTTGCAGACCTCCATCGTGACACCTGCGACCTGAGCAATCCCGGAACGCCCTGTGCGGCCATTGGGATCCTGCGGATTGGCGAGGACCAGGTCGACACGCTGGCGCTGTCTGACGTGAGCATCGTCGTCGATCTCGAATCTGGGCCGGAGGTGACGTGTGACCTCTCGATCGAAGAGATCAGCGGCACCGAGCCGGACGCGGTTGCTGGATTCGTGTTCGGTTCCGAGGGGCATCAGGCTGCATTGGCCGGCCTAGTTGCGAGACAAACCGCCACCCGTAACCGGACAGATGGCTGGTGGGTGGCAGCGGCAGATCCTGAGGCGGCTCATTTTGCCCACGTGAGCAGCTACCCCAGATCCGCCATGGTCCGTGCCAGCGCTTTCAGCGACGGTGCAACCCGTCCGGTCGACCAGATGCGTTGCTATGAGTGGAGCGCATATCTCGATTTGCTCGACAAGATTGGCCCAGCCGGTCTCATCGGGCAGGTCCGCGCCATCGAGACCGCTGATCCAGATGGTGAGCGGTTCCCGCGGACTAAGCGTCACGACGATGCGACTGTTGCTCAGTACCAGGCCGGTCTGACCTTCAGTTCATAGGCTTCGAGGCGTCGGGTAACGGCGTGTGGACGGACGTGGCTGCCTGTTCAGCTTTTGTGAGAAGTTTCTATACGGGTTCAAGGCGGCCCGCTTCGCGGGCCGCTCGCGCCGCCCAAGCAGGGCCGGGCAGAGCCCGCCACGACGCCGCCGGCTTCGCCTTGGCGTCGTGGTTGCAGCCCTGCGGCAGGCGCGATACGCGAAGAAGCCCCGGGTCGCCGAAGTAGCAGGCAGTCCGGGGCTTGAGGTTTCTCGGTGGCATGACGCCTCAGGCGGGGTGGCGTCAATCCCGTCACCCTTCGTCCGGGGCCTTGGCTCCACCACGAAGGCCGACCGGACGGGGGGCCGATCGTACTTCTGGCGCTGCTAGGTGGGGGGACCCCGAGGTGCCAGAGCATCGGCTTGTGGACCCTCGCCCTCTTGGAAGGATGCTAGAAGGGAGGCTCATCGTCGAACGGGCTCGCCTCGACCTCGATCTGAACTTGATCTCCGACCGTCACCAGGATCAGGTTGCGACCGGCGTCAGTGAAGTCATCTGTAATCTCCTTCAACCGTCGCCCGCTGAACGTTACTGATCCTTTTTGGTCCTGGTAGTCGGTGACGGTAGCTACAGAGAGCTTCGGTTGTACATGTGTAACTCGGAAGTTCAAGATCGGCACTCGTACGATTCCTAAAATTTCTCCCGAGTCGGGGTCTTTGATTTCGTTAATTTGGAGTAGCTTTGCGCTGGCGCCTACTGCCACACCTGAATCTGATCCCATGTTCAGGGCAATCATATGGTGAGTCAGGATCCTAGCGACCTTAGCATTCAGCTTGATCTTACTCATCTGCAACCTCGCCGATCTCCAATGCCTTTACCTGCTGCCAAAGCTGGGGAAAGTATGAATCTTGCACTTCATAGGTTTCGAGACGAACCTTTGAGGGTGCGCTCTCATCGTATGGGGCTCGGTCCCGTAGGTGGCTCCAAAACTTCGGCGAAAAATCTTCGATGCAAGATAAGTGCACGACTTGCCTCAGCTCGTCAACATGGACGACCTCAACAGCCCCCTTTATTGCATCGGCGACTTGGCCTACGACCAAGAAGCGTGTTCCCGGCTGAGGGACTATTCCACTAGGCTCGAAGTTGGCAAAAATGGCTAATTGTCCTTGTGATTCTGCAATACCAATTATCTCGGGTGGTGGAACCTCCTGCGAAAGAAGCGCACCAAGTGCCTGTGCCCTACCCTCTTTGAGCCCAAGCAGAAAGATTTCCTTGGCTCGATGCTCTGCTTGCGTGAGCTCAGCGGTCAACTTCGCGACTCGTTGTTCACCCTCGCTCGCCTTTTGTTCCAGCAGTGAGAAATCCCGAAGCTTGGTCGCGGTGTCCACTATCTTTTTGAAAGCGATGGGGGCTGCTCCTAGGGCTAGAGCAACACCTACGACGATGAAGAAGACTGGCTCCCAGTGAAGCTGAGCGGCTCCTAAGTAGAGGCCGACAACGCCGGCCAAGGAGAGCGCCCACGTCCAGAAGCGTTGAAGAAAGTCTTTCAACGGGAAGATCCACCCTTGATCAACTCGGCGGAAGTGAGCCAGTAGAGGCTACAGCATTGCTGCGACGTGTGCTTCCCTGCAAAGCGCACCCTTCCACCTGGGTCCATCGACTTCCCTAGCTCGGCGTCGGCCGTTTTATCAGCTGGCATGCCCTCGCCGGGCGGGCAGGCTCCCGGGATGAGAAGGACTTCGTTCCCTCACGGTGACATCCGTGAGGTCAGAGTCATCCCGGTCGCCTGCCCAGAGGGATGCCAGCCCACCGCCAGGGCGTCAAACGGTGGGGCTGTTTGACGCCCTGGCGGTGGCCCAGCATGGCGAAGCCCAGGCGACCGGGATGACTCCTCGGGTAGTGGTATGGCGCCCGGCCTGGCGGCCCCGGTCCAGGGCGTCCCCAGGGCGTCAGGGCGTCTCTAGGGCGTCGGACGCCGACCAAGGTCGGCCAAAGTTGACCAACAACACCTAGTAATAAGGAGAGGTCAGCACCCTCGCGGCGGTCGTGACCTTGAGGGCGACGGACGAGTCGGCCTGTACGCCGGATTCTGTGGCCGGCGACCAGTTGGTCGCCGGTGGCGGCCATCCATCTCGGCCTGCCGTTGCCGGCAGGCTCTTGCGGCCTACCCGCAGGCTCGGGCGAGCAGCCCTCGAACGCCTGCGCCGGCCACCGCCTCGCGGCTATGGCCTTGCTTGGCCTTGCTCCGGGTGGGGTTTACCGAGCCACCCCGGTCACCCGGGGTGCTGGTGAGCTCTTACCTCACCGTTTCACCCTTACCGGCGCCGCACCGTGGTGCGCTGCCGGCGGTCTGTTTTCTGTGGCACTGTCCCGCGGGTCGCCCCGGGTTGCCGTTAACAACCACCCTGCTCTGCGGAGTCCGGACGTTCCTCGGCGATGCCACGGGGGCACCGACGCGGCCGCCCAGCCAACTCGTCCGTCGCGCCGCAATCCTACGTTGTGGCCAGGACGGCCCTGCCCGTCGCCTCACCAATCCGGCCGACGGCTCAGCCGCCGCGAAGCAGCACTGGGTGTCAGCCGGTTTGGTGGGCTGACGGTGAGTGCTGCTTCGGTGGCTGGGGGCAGCGCTGGGTGTCAGCTGGTTTGGCGGGCTGACGGTGAGTGTTGCTTCGGTGGCTGGGAGGCAGCGTTGGGTGTCAGCTGGTTTGGCGGGCTGACGGTGAGCCGCTGGGAGGCAGCGCTGGCGGTCGGCCGGGGGAAGCGCGCGGGTTGGCCGGGCGAGAGCGCGGCGCGCGTACGGATCTGGCCGTAGATTCACTCGCACCATGGATCTCACGCATGCCTTGTTGCTGATTGTGGCCGGCCTGGCCGCCGGGGCGGTCAATGCGATCGCCGGAGGCGGATCGCTGATCACGTTTCCGAGCCTGCTCGCGGTCGGCCTGCCGTCGGTCGAGGCGAATGTGACCAACTCGGTCTCGGTCTTCCCGGGCTATGTCTCGAGCGTGGTCGGCAGCCGGGCCGACCTGGCCGGCCAGGGCCGCCGGGTGCGGGCGACAGTCCTGGCCGCCGTCGCCGGCACCGCGGTGGGGTGTGCGTTGCTGCTGCTCACGCCGGCCCGGGCGTTCGAGATCGTGGTGCCGTTCCTGGTGCTCGCGGCGGCGGCGACGCTTGCTTTCCAGGAGCGGCTGCGCGGCCTGGTCGGGCATCCGCGGGCGATGTCGCCGCGCCGGGCCGCGGTGACGCTGCAGTCGGTGGTGTTCGCCGGGGCGATCTACGGCGGATATTTCGGGGCGGCGCTCGGGGTGATGTACGTCGCCGCGCTCGCGCTGATCATCGACGAGCCGTTGAAGCGGATCAACGCGTTGAAGAACATCCTGTCGGCCACGGTGGGCCTGGTCACGCTGCTGGTGTTCGCGGTCTTCGCGGAGGTCGACTGGAGTGCGGTGCTGCTGGTGGCTCCGGCTACCGTGGTGGGTGGGTACACGGGCGCACGTCTGGCCCGCCGTCTGCCGGCGCGGGTGCTGAAGTATGTCATCGTGACGTTCGGGACCGCGATCGGCCTGCTGCTGTTCTACCGCGCGTTTCTCGGGTGAGGGTGAGGGTGCGGGTGGGGGCCGCCGACCAGGTTCAGCAGCAGCTCCAGGGCGTCCTCCTCGTCGAGGCCATGCAGGCTCCGGCCGGGCAGCGCGCAGAGCGGTTCGGGTGGGGCGGCCGCGTCGAGGTACAACACGATCAGGCGGTCGGGGGAGCGGGCGATCCGGGCCCATTCGTCGTCAGTCGCGCGGTGGACGGCGGACACCAGAACGAGTGCCGAATCGGTGCCGGATAGCGCGACTTCTATCCGTTGCACGAAGTCGGTTCCGGCGGATTCGAGATTCACTTCGTGTCCGGCGGCCCGGAGTTCGAGTGCGATCCACTGTGCCCAGGGCTCATCCGGGGCAGCGTGGAACACGAATATGGGCACGTCCACAGCATGCCGGAGGATGCTCCACAGTGCTCGTGAGGATTCGATGTCCGTCGCTGGAGTGGTGTGAGAATGTCGTCCGTTGACGTGCAACTTGCACAACTCATAGTGTCGGTGTCGTGACGGGGGGTGGTCCCTTGCGGAAACGGGGCGACCAAGTCGTGGGGGAAATGCTGACAAATCATCCGGAATCGAGGAGCGGTCGATGACCATCGCGATCGGGATCAATGGACTCGGGCGGATCGGCCGAAGTTTGACCCGGGTGGTGGCGGCCGCACCGAACCCGGGTGTGCAGATCGCCGCGGTGAACGACATCGCCTCCACCGAGAAGCTCGCGTACGGGCTGCGCCGCGACAGCATCCGCGGAGCGTTCCCGGGGACGGTGACCGCCCGCGGCGACTACCTCGTCGTCAACGATCACGCGATCCGGACGTTCCACCACGAGCGTCCGGAGCGGATCCCGTGGGCCGACGAGGGGGTGGACGTCGTCATCGAGGCCACCGGGCTGTTCCGGGCCGGGAGCACGGCGCGCACCCACATCACCCACGGCGGCGCCCGCAAGGTGGTGATCAGCGCCTCGGCCGACGATCCGGACGCGTTCCTGGTCTTCGGGGCGAACCATCACAGTTACAACCCGGCGGTGCACGACGTGGTCTCGCCGGCCTCGTGCGGGGTCAACGCGCTGACCGTGATGGCGAAGGTCCTGCTCGACCGCTTCGGCCTGCGCTCGGTCAACACCTCGGTGATGCTCGCGACGCAGGGCTGGCAGCGGGTGCAGGACTCGGTGATCGGCACCTCCCGGGACGACCCGCGCCTGGGCCGGGCCTCCGGGGACAGCATCATTCCGCACAACTACGTGGTCGGTGACCTGGTCCGGATGGCGCTGCCGGAGATCGGCGAGATGCGGTACAGCTACTACTGCGTACCCACCCCGGTCGGCTCGCTGGCCGAGCTCTCCGGGCAGACCGACCGGCCGGTGACGGTCGAGGAGGTCAACCGGGCGATGGCCGAGGCGGCCACCGGGCCGCTGCGCGGCATTCTGGCGTACGACCCGGACCCGACCGTGT
Organism: Actinoplanes sp. NBC_00393; assembly: GCF_036053395.1. Classification (NCBI taxonomy): domain Bacteria; kingdom Bacillati; phylum Actinomycetota; class Actinomycetes; order Micromonosporales; family Micromonosporaceae; genus Actinoplanes; species Actinoplanes sp. NBC_00393. Next base: position 10,140,209 of record NZ_CP107942.1, read on the forward strand.
CGATCGACGTGAAGAACAACCCGGCGTCCTGCCTGTTCGACCCGTCCGGCACCCAGACCACCGCGGACGGCGGGGTGAAGGTGCGCGGCTGGTTCGACAACGAGTGGGGCTTCTCGAACCGATTACTCGATCTCGCCCGCCTGGTCGGCGAGCGTTTACCCGTCCCGTCCGGCCGGATCAGCTGGAGTGTCGCCTAGGCTCGGAACCGATGATCGACATTTCCGAGGTGCGGGCCGCGGCCCGGCGGATCGAGGGCCGCGTTCGGCGTACCCCGATTCTGCAGGCTGCGCCGGACCGCTTCTTCAAGCTTGAGTTCACGCAGCATGCGGGGTCTTTCAAGACCCGGGGCATGTTCCATCAGATCCTGGCCGGTGCTCCGCCGGCGGCCGGCATCGTGGCCGCTTCCGGTGGCAACGCCGGCCTGGCGGCCGCCTACGCGGCCCGGGAGCTGGGTGTCGCGGCCGAGGTCTACGTGCCGGTCACCGCCCCGGCGGTCAAGGTGGCCAAGCTCGGCAAGCTGGGCGCGCGGGTGGTCCAGGCAGGGCAGGAGTACGCCGAGGCGTACGCCGCCGCCACGGTACGGGCCGAAGAGTCCGGTGCCCTGTTCTGTCACGCCTACGACGACCCGGCCATGGTCGCGGGCAACGGCACGATCGGCCTGGAGCTGCGGGAACAACTGCCGGACGGCTTCGACACCGTGCTCGTGGCGGTGGGCGGTGGCGGCCTGGTCGCCGGGGTGATCGCCGCCCTGCGCGGGACAGTCAAGATCGTCGCGGTGGAGCCGGTGACCTCCTGCGCGCTGCACGCGGCGCTGGCCGCGGGGGAGCCGGCGGACGTGCCGGTCTCCGGGGTGGCGGCGGACTCGCTGGGGGCTCGGCGGGCCGGGCGGATCGCGTACGAGCTGGCCGCCGGTGCCGGGATCACCTCGGTGCTGGTGCCGGACGAGGCGATCGTCGACGCCCGCCGGCGGCTCTGGGACGACTACCGGATCGTGGTCGAGCACGGCACGGCGGCGGCTCAGGCGGCGCTGCTCTGTGGGGCGTACCGGCCGGAGCCGGGCGAGCGGGTGGCGGTCCTGCTCTGCGGCGCGAACACGGATCCGGCTGATCTGACCTGATTCGCCCGCGCGGCGTGGCCGAGTCGGCAAGGCTCACCTCGTGGCCGAGGAGAACCAGATCAGTTCGGTACGGCATTTCCGCCGTTTCGCCCTCGCGGTCTGCGCGGTGGGTGTGCTCGTCCAGTTGCTGCTGACCGCGTACTACCTGGGCATGGGGCACAAGGCGGCGCCGCACGACCTGCCGGTCGGGCTGGTCGCCGCGGACGCGCAGCGTGCCCAGGTCACCACCATGCTGGAGAAGGACGGCGCGTTCGCGGTCGGCGAGTACGCCTCCGCGGACGAGCTGGTCAGTGCGATCCGGGAACGTGACGTGTACGGCGGCGTGGATCTCACCGGCGACCAGCCGATGCTCTACGTGGCCGGGGCCGCCGGGACGTCCGCCGCTGCGCTGCTGCGCTCGACCTACACGAGCGTCATGCAGCAGCAGAAGAGCAACCAGTTGACCCAGTTGGCCGGGACCGGCGGCGCGATCACGGTGGCCGAGGTGCAGGCGCTGATCGCCGCATCGCCGGTGACCGACGTGGTGCCGTTGCCGGCCGACGACGTCAACGGGGTGTCACTTGGCTTCCTGACGCAGGCGCTCTCCCTCGGTGGGACGATCGCCTCGATGGGACTCGGGCGCCTGATTCCGCGTACCCGTAGATCTTGGAAACGTGGTGTCGCGCATGCCGGGACCTTGATCGTCTATGCGATCGGCTCGGCCGCGGCCGTGCTCTGGTCGATGAGCTGGTTCGGCGTCGGCACCGACGCCGACCAGCTCGAGATGCTCGGCATCTTCGCCCTGATCTCGCTCGCCGTGACCGGCTCGACCGCCGGCGCGGTGGCGCTGATCGGCCCGGCCGGCGCGCTGGTCGGCGCCTTCTACTTCACCGTCGGCACGGTGATCTCCGGCGCCAGCATCCTGCCGGAGTTCCTGCCGGCCTTCGGCCGCCACCTCGGCGAGAATCTGCCCACCGGCGCCGGCGTCCAGGCGGTACGCGACAACCTGTACTTCCCGGACGCCCCGATCGGCGGCCACCTGCTGGTCCTCACCCTGTACGCGGCGATCGGCTGCCTGATCGTCCTGGTCACGAACTTCCTCCCGAACCGCGGTGAGGGCTTTTCTGCGGCCGGCCCTCAGATTTCCGGGCACGAGCCGAACGATTAGGCGTGGGAATCGAGGGAGTGAACGCACGCATCGCCGACATCCAGAGCCGGATCATCGCGCTGCAGACACAGCAGGCCACGACCACCTCAGCGGCCCGGACCACGCCGGCCGGCGCCGCCAGCTTCGCCAACCACCTGAAGGAAGCGGTCTCGGCAGCCGGCCATGCGCACTCGCACGAGGTCAACGCCAAGGGCGTTCCGGTGGAGCTCGCCGGATTCGGGAACGGGCGGATCCCGGAGAACGCTCTGGGCCGGGTCGGCAACACCAGTCACAAGCTCTGGGCCCCGGCCGCCGAGAACCTGAACCGGATGATCGAGGACGCCAAGCGCGACGGCGTCACGATCGGCATCACCGACTCGTACCGGCCCTACGCCGAGCAGGTCGACCTGGCCCGGCGTAAAGGCCTGTACTCGCAGGGTGGGCTCGCCGCTAAGCCGGGCACCAGTGAGCACGGCTGGGGCATGGCCACCGACCTGGACCTCAACGACAAGGCCCAGGCCTGGATGCGGAAGAACGCCGGGAACTACGGCTTCGTGGAGAACGTTCCGCGGGAGCCGTGGCACTGGGCGTACAAGCCCTGATCAAGCCCGGCAGAGGATCTCGCCGTGCGGGATGATCAGCCAGCCGTCCTCGTCGCCGGCCCAGCGCTGCCAGCCCGCTGAGATCCGCTCCAGATCGTCCCGGGTCGCCGCCCCGGTCCGCAGCGCGGTGTCGGCCATGTCCGATTTCAGGATCCGGTCCGCCCAGAGGCCGCCCCACCAGGCCCGGTCCTCGGCGTCGGCGAAGCACCAGACCGAGGCGGTCGCGGTGATGTCGGTGAAGCCGGCCGCGCGGGCCCACGACAGCATCCGCCGCCCGGCGTCCGGCTCGCCGCCGTTGCCCCGGGCCACCTTCTGGTACAGCGCCAGCCACTCGTCCAGCTCGGGGACCTGCGGGAACCACGTGAACGCCGCGTAGTCGCTGTCGCGGGCCGCGACCACGCCACCCGGCCTGGTGACCCGGCGCATCTCGCGCAGCGCGGCCACCGGGTCGGCGACGTGCTGCAGCACCTGGTGGGCGTGGACGACGTCGAACGTGCCGTCCGCGAAGTCGAGGGCGTGCACGTCGCCGGTCGCGAAGTCCACGTTGGCCAGGCCGCGGCGCCCGACCTCGGCCCGGGCCAGATCCAGGGCCGCGTCGGTCTGCTCCAGCGCGGTGACCCGGCCGGGTGTGATGCGTGCCGCCAGGTCGGCCGTGATGGTGCCGGGGCCGCATCCGACGTCCAGGAGGGATATTCCGGAGGAAAGATGCGGCAACAGGTACGCCGCCGAATTCTCTGCGGTGCGCCAGCGGTGTGAGCGCAAGACCGACTCGTGATGCCCGTGGGTGTAGGTCGCCATGCCCCTGAAGCTAGCCCTCCGATCTTCAAATGTGGGACACCTATCCCACATAGTGAACAACGCGATTTCTTGGTTCGCAGTTCAGGCCGTATTTTGGTGCCCATGAGGATCGGCATTGTGGGTGCGACGGGACAGGTCGGTGGCGTGATGCGCCGCATCCTGGCCGATCGCCAGTTCCCGGTAAGCGAGCTTCGGCTCTTCGCCTCCGCGCGCAGCGCGGGCCGCACCCTTCCGTGGGGCGCAGGCGAGGTGACCGTGGAGGATGCGGCGACCGCTGACTACAGCGGCCTGGACATCGTGCTCTTCTCCGCCGGCAAGGGCGGCTCGAAGGAGTACGGTCCCCGGGTCGCCGAGGCCGGCGCGGTGGTCGTCGACAACTCCTCCGCCTGGCGGATGGACCCGCAGGTGCCGCTCGTCGTCGCCGAGGTGAACCCGGACGCGGCCCGCAACCGCCCGCGCGGCATCATCGCGAACCCGAACTGCACGACCATGGCCGCGATGCCGGTGCTGCGCCCGCTGCACGACGAGGCCGGCCTGGTCTCCTTCATCGCCACCACCTACCAGGCGGTCGGCGGCGCCGGGCTGGCCGGTGTGGCCGAGCTCGACGAGCAGGTGAAGAAGGTTGCCGACCGCGCCACCGAGCTCACCCACGACGGGTCCGCCGTCGAATTCCCCGAGTCCAAGGTCTTCCCGAAGCCGATCGCGTTCAACGTGATCCCGCAGGCCGGGTCGTTCGTCGACGACGGCAGCTTCGAGACCGACGAGGAGCAGAAGCTCCGCAACGAGAGCCGCAAGATCCTCGAGCTTCCGGAGCTGCTCGTCTCCGGCACCTGCGTACGCGTACCGGTCTTCACCGGCCACTCGCTGCAGGTGAATGCACGCTTCAGCCGGCCGGTCTCGCCGGATCGCGCCCGCGAGATCCTGGCGTCAGCGCCCGGTGTTGAGCTCTCCGACGTGCCGACCCCGCTGCAGGCGGCCGGTCGCGACCCGTCCTACGTGGGCCGGTTCCGGGTCGACCCGACCGCGGAGAACGGTCTGTCGTTCTTCATCTCCAACGACAACCTGCGTAAGGGCGCCGCGCTGAACGCCGTCCAGATCGCCGAGCTGGTCGCCGCCGAAATCGGCTGACCAGTTCTCTCCCGCAACCGCCCCGGCCGTCACGGTCGGGGCGGTTTTGTCGTTTTCTACCGGTTCCACAATGGAAATTCGGGACTTTTTGCCCGAATCGGTAGCGCTTGGCCGGTTTTAGCGGCACAGTGATGGAATGAACGACAGTGGGCTCGGCGGAGCAGGGTACTTCTGGTGCCTCCGCGACCACCGGGTGGAAAGCGGGGACGACGTGTGCCCCGCCCAGTACCGGCTCGGTCCCTACGCCACGGCGGACGAAGCGACGCGGGCACTCGACACGGTCGAGAAGCGCAATGCCGAGTGGGATGCCGAGGACGCCCGCTGGACAGGGGAGGCCAGCTAAACGCCCGGTGCCGGGATTCCAGCCGGAACCGCGCATCTCCAGGCGCGGACGTGCCCGCAGTCATTCGCAAGGAGGAACACCTCGATGCCCGCTGCCTCGATGCCCGCTGCAAAAAAGGCTTCGACCAGACCCGCTGCCGCCGGCGCGGCTTCAAAATCCAAGGCAACACCTTCCGGTACGCGAGCGCGCACACCGGCCGCCGGTTCCAAAACCTCCCCGGGTACGCCGTCCCGCACCGCCCCTGCTGCGGGGCGGTCCCGTGTTGCCGCCACGGCAGCTGGGCGGGGCGCTGGTAAGGCCGCGCCTGCGGCTTCGAAGGCTGCGGCTGCTTCGTCGAAGGCTGCGGCTGTTTCTTCGAAGGCTGCTAAGGCGGCACCTGCGGCTTCGAAGGCTGCTAAGGCGACGGCCGTTCCTTCGAAGGTTGCCCGGTCCGCCAAAGCTGCGCCCGTTGCCAAGGCCGCTGCTAAGGCTTCCGCTCGGACTGCGCCGGCGGCTCGGTCGGCCGGGGCTGCTCGGGCGGTTCCGGAGGCCCGGTCTGGCAAGGCGGCTCCGAAGTCTCCCAAGACCGCTGCTGTCCGGGCATCCGGTGGGAAGCAAGCGTTGACCGCGGCATCTGGCAAGCGGTCCGCTGTGGTCAAGCCTCGGGTGCCGGCCACCTCGGGGGCTGCGAAGTCTGCCGGCTCTGCGAAAGCGGCGGTCGCTGGCGGTAAAGCGGCCAAGCGAGTCGCGGCGGCCCGGACCGGCTCGACCTCGGTGACTGTCAAGGCGCCGATTGCGCGGACTGCGTCGTCGTCCGCTACCGCTAAGGGCGCCGGGAAGAAGCAGGTTCCGGCGAAAGCCGCGACCGGCCGGGCTGTTGCGAAATCGGCAGCGGCCACTACCAGCCGCGCCGCGAAGTCTGTGGCCACGAAAGCTGCTACCGGTAAGCCCGTGGCCGCCGGTGGGGCTGCGGCCGGTGCGGCTGCGACCGGTCGGGCTGCGGCCGGTCGGGCTGTGGCCGGTCGGGCAGCGGCCGGGAAGACGGTCGCTGCGAAGGCGGCTTCCGGCAAGGCGGTGATTCCGAAGCCGGCGGCCAAGGCGTCGGCCTCGACGAAGACTGCTGGGAAGTCAGCGACCACGACCGTCGCCCAGAGGAAGCCGGCGAGCAAGTCGGCGACCGTGAGTGCTGCCGCGAAGAAGCCGGTGAGCAAGTCGGCCGTGAGTGCTGCCGCCAAGAAGCCGGCGACTGCGGTTGTTGCCGCAAGGAAGTCGGCGACCGCGGCTGTTGCAGCGAAGAAGTCGGCGACCGCGGCTGTTGCCGCAAGGAAGTCGGCGACCGTGGCTGTTTCGGCGAAGCGGGCCGTGAGCAAGACGGCCTCCCCGGCCGCCAAGGGTGCCGCATCGGCAACCAAGAAGGCGGCGGGTAAGCCGGCCACGGTGAAGCACACGGCTGCCAAGGCTGTGCCTACGGCGAAGAAGGCCGCGCCTACCGCGAAGAAGGCTGCGGCACCGGTTCAGGCGAGCCGGGCTGCCGGGAAAGCCGGGGCGGGATCCCGCACGGCCGCAGTGTCCGCGCGGGTGAGTCCGGTCCGCGGTGCCGGTGGGAAAGCCGGTGCGCGTGCCGCTGCGGTGAGCACGCCGAAGGCTCGGTCCGCTGCGGCGAGCACGCCGAAGGCCCGGTCCGCAGCGGCTAGCACGCCGAAGACCCGGTCCGCGGCAGCTGGCGCTCCGAAGGCCCGGTCTGCGGGTGCTTCCGGGCGGGCGGTGGTCGACGGGGCGAAGGCGCGCGTTGTGGCCGGTTCGGCCAAGGCGGCTCCGGCACCGAGGTCAGGCGCGCGCGGCGAAGCCGTTGTGCAGGCTGCGGGTCGCGGGAAGCGGACCACAGCGGGAAGCAAGGGCGGCCGCCGGGTCGCAGCTGCCATGAGCAACCTTCCGAAGTCGCAGATCACCGTCTCCACTGACGACATCGAAGATGGAACGGTCGACGCGAGCAGCGTGCGTGACGTGCCGTTCGTGGGCGGCTGGTTCCCGCCGGACAGCGGCCCGGCACGTCCCGACCGCGAATCCGACCAGTGGGGATCGGACCGCCCCGACCTGGAAGCGCTCGAGGCCGACGAGGACGACAAACCGAAGGTCGCCGTACCCCTGCGTGGAGCCGCAGCCGCAACCGCAGCGCCCGCCTTCAAGCCGCAGAAGGGTCTCCGGGACCGTTCGGCCGAGCTGACACCGTCGTTCCAGGACGGCCCGGACTTCGCCGAGGACGAGCCCGCCACGGTCGCCGTGGGCGTAGCCCGCGTCCCGGGAACGGCGAACCTCACCGAGCCGGACACCATGCCGGTGAGCCGGGACGCCGCCTCCACCACGGCGGAGACCAGCGCCGCGGCAGAGGACTCGGCACCTGAGCCGATGGCCGAGGCACCGGTCAGCCCGGCGAAAGCAGGCCGAGCCGCCGGAGCCCAAGCAGGCGTAACCGTGGCCAAGGCCGCCAGCGCCGCCGCGAAGGCAGCCGGAGCAGCAGCCAGTGCGGCCGAGACAGCAGCCGAGGCAGCCGAGAACGCAGCCGAAGCCGCAGAGGACGCCGCGGAAGCAGCCGAGAACGCAGCCGAAGCCGGCGCCGAAGTGGAAGCCGAAGTCGAAGCCATCACGGCATCGCCCGACCCGATCGACGCCGACGCTGAGGCCGAAGCGCCGAGCCGTGGATCCGTTGCCAAACGCAGCAGCACCAGGGCAACCACGACCAAGGCAGTCGGGGCGAAGGCGTCAGCCGCCGCCGCAAAGCCGGGCGGGGTGAAGGGTTCGTCGGCGCGCAAGACGGCAATGCCGACAGCTGGAAGCCGAACGACTCCCGCCAAGACCGGCCCGGCGTCGAAGGCCACCGCAACCCGGCCCCCAGCCGCCAAGGCCGGAACGAAGGCGGCGGCTGCGGGCGCGGCTCAGAAGGCTGCTCCAGCCAAGTCCACCGGTACCGCCGGGCGGTCCACCGCGAAGTCGGCGGCCACGGGCACGAAGGCGACGGCGGCCAAGGCGGCGGGTACGAAGGCGGCGGCCGCGAAGACCGCTGGCACGAAGGCGACGGCTGCGAAGACTGCTGGCACGAAGGGGACGGCTGCAAAGGCCGTAGGCACGAAGGCGACGGTCGCAAAGGCCGTAGGCACGAAGGCGACGGCCGCCAAGGCAGCTGGGACGAAGGTCGCAGGGTCGAAGGTCACGGCACCTAAGGCCACGGCTACGAAGTCGGCAGCTGCAAAGAGCGCTGGAGTGAAGGCCACCGCGGCCAAGGGTGCGCCGGCGAAGACGACCGGGGCTAAGGCTGCGGCGGCGAAGGTTGGGGCGCGAGGAACTGCGGCTACGGCGGCCGGCACGGGAAACAGCGGGGCCAGGGCGGCAGCGGCGAAGGGTGCCGGAACCAAGGCCGGCACGGCGAAGGCTGCGGCGACGAAGGTGGCCGGGACGAAGGTAGCTGCAGGAAAGGCGACCGCGGCGACGGCCGCTGGAAGCAGGACGGCTGGGACCAAGGCGGCGGCAGCCAAGGCTGGTGGGACCAAGGCGACCGGTGCCAGGGCAACGAAGGCAACGGGGACCAAGACGACCGCCGCGACCAAGGGAGCCGGTACCAGGGCGACTGCGGCCAAGGCCACCGCGACCAAGGCGACTGCAGCCAAAGCCACCGGGATCAAGGCGACCGCCGCCAAGGCCACCGGAACCAAGGCGACCGCCGCCAAGGCAGCCGGAACGAGGGCGACTGCGGCTAAGGCAGGCGGGATCAAGGCGACTGCGGCTAAGGCGGCTGGGTCCAGGTCTGCGGCGAACAAGGCCGTGGGAACCGGGACGAATGCGGCTAATGCGGCGGGGTCGAGGTCCGCGGCGAACAAGACTGCGGGGAGCCGGGCGACTGCGGGCAAGGCCACCGGGGCGAAGGTGACTGGGACCCGGGCGGCTGCGGCCAAGATCGCCAAGGCGGCGCCGGCTAAGACTACGGTGGCGCGGGCGAAGGCTACGGCGGCCAAGGCGGCTGCGGTTGAGTCGGCGGTCAAGGCGGCGAAGACTGCGGTTTCCCGGGCGGCCCGGGCTGCTGAGGCGGCGGTTGCCGAAATGGAGGCTGAGGTCGGCACGGTTTCGGTCACTGCCAGGCGGGTCGTGAAAGCTACGGCGGAGGTTGCGGCCGAGCAGACCGGGACGCGGCGGGTAGGGGCCAGGTCCGCGGCCAAGTCCGCGGGCGCCAAGTCTGCCGCGTCCAAGGTCACCGGGACCAAGGCTGGGGCCAAGGCTGCGGCCCGGCCCACTGCGGCCAAGGCGACGGCGCCCAGGTCGGCTGCGACCAAGGCGACGGCGACCAGGCCCACTGCGGCCAAGGCGACGGCGACCAGGTCAGCTGCGACCAAGGCGACAGGGGCCAGGGCGACGGCCAAGGCTGGGGGGACCAGGGCTACGGCGGCTGGCACTAGGCCGACCACGGCTAAGGCGGCGGGGACCAGGGCGACGGCGGCTAAGGCGGCGGGCACCAGGCCGACGGCGACCAAGACGGCTGGAAGCAGGTCGGCGGCGGCTAAAGCTGCCGGCACCAGGCCGACCGCGACCAAGGCAGCCGGGACCAAGGCGGCCGGGACCAAGGCAGCTGGGACCAAGGCGACAGCGGCTAAGGCTGCGGGGACCAAGGCGACCGCGGTGAAGGCGGCGGGTAGCAGGGGAACTGCTGCGAAGTCCACCGCAGCCAAGGCGACGGCGACCAAGTCCGCCGCGAGTAAGTCGGCTGCGGCCAAGACCACGGCGAGCAAGTCGACTGCGGCCAAGACCACGGCGAGCAAATCGGTGGCGGCCAAGGTTACGGCTCCCAAGGCCTCGGCTGCGCCTGGCAAGTCGGGAGCTGGGAAGGCCGGGTCGGCGAGGAACGCGGGGGCCGGCAGCAAGGCGGCTGGGAGCACGGTGGCTGGGAGTAAGGCTGGGAACAAGGCTGCCGGGAGTAAAGCCGCTGGGGGTAAGGCTGCGGGGAACGCTGGTGGGAAGGTGACTGGGAGTAAGGCGGAGCGGGCCGGGGGGAACGTGGCGAAGGCGACGCGGGCTTCTCGTACCTCGGGGGGCAATGCTGTGCGTACCCCGGCTGGTGCTCGCAGCGCTCGGAATACTGCCAAGAGTGCCCCGGTGAAGGCCTCGCGGGCTGCGGGCCGTAACCGATAGTGGGAGGGCGGGCCGCGCCGGATGGCGTGGCCCGCGCCTTGGCCTGGTAGGAATGATCCGTGCCGATCAAACGGGTGGTGGCGCCGCAGATCGACTTCTCGGTGCTGCGGCGGGAACTGGGGTTGCCGGGCGAGTTCCCGGAGGCTGTGCTCGCCGAGGCTGAGGAAGTGGCGCGGGCGACGCCGCTGCCGGTCACGGACCGTACTGATGTTCCGTTTCTGACCTTGGATCCGGCGTCGTCACAGGACCTTGACCAGGCGATGCATCTGAGTCGGCGGGACGGTGGTTACCGGATTCGGTACGCGATTGCCGACGTTGCCACGTTTGTGCGCCCGGGTGGGCCGCTGGAGGCGGAGAGTTGGGCTCGGGGGCAGACGATCTACCTGCCGGACGGGCGGATTCCGCTGCATCCGCCGGTGCTCAGTGAGGGCGCGGTCAGCCTGCTTCCGGATGTGGATCGTGCGGCCGTGGTCTGGACGATCGACCTGGATGCTGACGGTGAGACGGTCGGGGTGCACCTGGAACGGGCTCGGGTTCGCAGCCGGGCCAAGCTGGACTACGCCGGGGTGCAGCGGGAGATCGATGCGGGCGCCGCGCCGGAGGCGGTGCTTCTGCTGATCGAGATCGGTACGCTGCTGGCGCGCCGGGCGGCCGAGCGGGGTGCGGTCAACCTTCCGCTGCCGGCCCAGGAGGTCGAGCGGGACGGCGACGGCTGGCGGCTCGTGCTGGAGGCGCCGCTGCCGATCGAGGAGCACAACGCGCAGATCTCCCTGCTCACCGGGATGGCGGCTGCTCGAATCATGCTGGACGGTGGGATCGGCCTGCTGCGGACCATGCCGTCGCCGAAACCGGAGGCGGTGGCGAAACTGCGGGTCGCGGCAGAAGCGCTCGGCGTGCCGTGGCCGGCCGAGGCGCCGGTCTCCGAGGTGGTGGCCGGGGTGAACCCGGCGGAACCGCGCGGTGCGGCCTTCCTGGATCAGGCTGCTGACCTGCTGCGCGGGGCCGCGTACACGGCGTTCGGCGTGCCGGCGGGGACGCTGCCGGGCGGCAATGGCGGGTCGGCGTCTGTGCCTGGCGGCAGCGGTGGGGCGGCCTCTGTGCCTGGTGGCAACGGTCGGCCGGCGTCTCTGCCTGGTGAGCTGGCGCCGGCCGAGGCTGGGCATGGTGGGGTGGGCGCGCCGTATGCGCACGTCACGGCACCGCTGCGGCGGCTGGCGGACCGGTACGCGACGGAGGTCTGCCTGGCCTTGTACGAGGGGCGGCCCGTGCCGGAGTGGGTGATCGAGGCGCTGCCGCGCCTGCCGAAGACGATGTCCAGCACTGACCGGGTGGCTTCGGCGGCGAACCGGGGTGCGATCGACCTGGCCGAGGCAGTGCTGTTGCGGGACCGAGTCGGCGAGGTCTTCGAGGCGGCTGTGCTGGATAGTGACGAGCCGTCCGCGAAGCGTCCGGCCGGCGGCACGATCGCCATCGACGATCCGGCGGTTCGGGCCAAATGCCTCGGCGACCTGCCACTGGGTCAACGGATCCAGGTGCGCCTCACTGCTGCCGACCCCGCCACTCACACGGTCCGCTTCGAACGCGCCTGACCAGCCCGCCCGAGCCCCGCGGGCTCGAAGTGGCATGGGTGGGGTGGTCAGGCGGGTCACCTGCTCGGGCTGGGCAGGAAGTGTGGCTACCAGTTCGGGCCGCGCGGGAGTGCGGCCACCTGCTCGGGGCAGAAAGGCAGGGCGGTCACAGGCACAGGGTGGGCTGGCAGCGCGACCACCTGCTTAAGCCCGGCGGACGCGCTGAGGCCTGGAGTGGGCTGGTGGCCGCGTGGTAGAGCGGGGACGGGGATCGATTCGGTGGTGCGGTCGATCCCCGTACCGGAAATGGTTTTAGAAAGTGTGCTCTGCGGCGGGGAACTCGCCGCTGCGGACCTCGGCTGCGAATTGCCGCGTGGCTTCGGTCAGCGTGCCGGCCAGGTCGGCGTAGCGTTTCACGAAGCGGGGAGCCTTGCCGGTGCGCAGGCCGGCCATGTCCTGCCAGACCAGTACCTGGGCGTCGGTGTCGGGGCCGGCGCCGATGCCGACGGTGGGGATCGGCAGCTCCTTGGTGATCTGCTTGGAGACCTCGCCGGGGACCATCTCGAGGACCACGGCGAAGGCGCCGGCGTCGGCGACCGCGCGGGCGTCGGAGATGACCTCGGCGCCCTCGTTCTCGCGGCCCTGAACGCGGTAGCCGCCGATGGCGTGTTCGCGCTGCGGGGTGAAGCCGATGTGGGCCATCACCGGGATGCCGGCGCCGGTGATCGCCTCGATCTGCGGGGCCATGCGGCGGCCGCCCTCGAGTTTCACCGCGTGGCAGCCGCCTTCCTTCATGAATCGGACGGCGGTCCGCAAGGCCTGCGTCGGCCCCTCTTCGTAGGAGCCGAACGGCAGGTCGCCGACGATCAGCGCGGTCCTGGTGGCCCGCACCACCGCCTTGACCAGCGGCAACAGCTCGTCGACGGTGACCGGGACGGTGGTCTCGTAGCCGTAGACGTTGTTGGCGGCGGAGTCGCCGACGAGAAGGACGGGTACGCCGGACTGGTCGAAGATCGACGCCGTGTACATGTCGTAGGAGGTCAGCATGGGCCAGCGGTCGCCGCGGACCTTGGCGTTGAGCAGGTCGCGGGTGCGGACGCGACGGGTCGGCGGGCCGCCGTACAACGTGGGAATTTCCGACATTTCGTAAATCTCCTTCCCTCGTGGCCGCGTTAGTGCGGTCCCCGGGTGCGCCCATCGTCGCACCGTCGGCACGGCCTCGGTCAGGGGTCAGTGGAGGTTTTCACAACGCCTTGAGGCAGTCCCTCCCGGAACGCGATCGGGGAGGCCGATCCTCCCGGAACGCGATCAGGGAGGCCGATCCTGCCGGAGCGGGATCAGGAAGGCTGGCCCTCCCGGAAAGCGTTGGTGATGGGCAGCCGGCGATCCCGGCCGAACGCCTTGCCGGAGATCTTGGTGCCGGGCGCCGCCTGGCGCCGCTTGTACTCCGCGATGTCGATCATGCGCAGCACCCGGTCCACCAGCGCCGGGTCGTTGCCGGCCGCGATCAGCTCGGCGCGGCCCAGGTCGTGGTCCACGTAGCCCTTGATGATCGGGTCGAGCACCGAGTAGTCCGGCAGCGAGTCCGAATCCTTCTGATCGGGACGCAGCTCGGCGCTGGGCGCCTTGGTGATCGAGTTCTCCGGGATCGGCGGGTCGCCCTGGGTGTTCCGCCAGCGGGCCAGCTGCCACACCATGCTCTTCGGCACGTCCTTGAGCGGATTGAAGCCGCCCACCGAATCGCCGTAGAGCGTGGAGTAGCCGACCGCCAGCTCACTCTTGTTGCCGGTGGTCAGCACCAGGTGGCCCTCCTGGTTGGAGAGCGCCATGAGGATCACGCCGCGGACCCGGGCCTGCAGGTTCTCCACCGCGAGGCCGGAGAGCGACATGTTCGCCAGGAAGGTGTCGACCATCGGCTGGATCGGCTGCACCCGGTAGTCCAGGCCGGTGCGCTTGGCCAGGTCGGCCGCGTCGTCCTTGGAGTGCTCCGAGGAGTAGCCGCTGGGCAGGGAGACGCCGACCACCCGCTGCGGGCCGAGCGCGTCCACCGCGATCGCCGCGACCACCGCCGAGTCGATGCCGCCGGAGAGGCCGAACACCACCGACGGGAACCGGTTCTTGTTCACGTAGTCGCGCAGGCCGAGCACCAGCGCGGACCAGACCTCGGCCTCGTCGGCGACCCGCTCGGCGATCCCCCCGTTCCGCCGGTCGGCGCGGGCGATCAGCGTGGCCGGCGCGGCGACGCGGACGATCTCCATGTCGTCCTGGATCTCCTCCTCGACCTGCGGCTTCGCCGCGTCGGTCGAGCCTTCGGCGTTGGGCGCGGCGTCGGCGGCCGGCAGATCCAGATCGTGTACGAGCAGCTCCTCGCTGAACTGACCGGCCCGGGTGAGCAGTTCCCCGTCCGGCGAGACGATCATCGAGTCGCCGTCGAAGACCAGCTCGTCCTGCCCGCCGACGGCGTTCACGTACGCCACCGTCGCCCCGGCCTCGGCAGCCCGCCGCTGCACCAGCGGGAGACGGATGTCGTCCTTGTTCAACTCGTACGGCGACGCGTTGATGTTGACGACCAGGCCGGCCCCGGCGCGGCGGGCGGCGGTGAACGGGCCGCCGGCCTGCCAGATGTCCTCGCAGACGGTCAATGCCACGTCGATCCCGCCGAGCCGGACCACCGTCAGCGACGAACCCGGTTCGAAGTAGCGGTCCTCGTCGAAGACGCCGTAGTTGGGCAGGTGGTGCTTGAAGTAGGTGGCGACCACCTGACCGCCGTGCAGCAGCGCCGACGCGTCCCGCCGGCCGCTGCCCGCGACCGCGTCGGAGCTGGTGGGCGCGGGTCCGTCGGCGTCCACGTACCCCACCACGACGGCCACGTCGCCGAGCCCGTCCGCGGCGAGGTCGGCGGCGAGCGTACGCAGCGCCTGCTTCGACGCGTCGACGAACGAGTTGCGGAAGACCAGGTCCTCGATGGGGTAGCCGGTCAGCATCATCTCGGGGAAGGCGACCAGGTGCGCTCCGGCCTCCGCGGCCTGCCGGGACCAGCGGCGGATCGCCGCCGCGTTACCGGAAATGTCACCGACGGTCGAGTTCACTTGAGCGAGAGCGATGCGCAGCGTTGGCATGCTCAACATTCTTACCCGGGCCATCGGCGCAGGGCGCGGTCAGCGTAGTCTCGGCGGAAAGGATCGACACGGCGCGAGGGGTGGAAGTGGACCGACAGCAGGAGTTCGTGCTTCGTACGCTCGAGGAGCGCGACATCCGTTTTGTCCGGCTCTGGTTCACCGACGTGCTGGGCACCCTCAAGAGCGTCTCGGTCGCGCCCGCGGAGCTGGAGTCCGCGTTCGAGGAGGGCATCGGGATCGACGGCTCGGCGATCGAGGGCTTCGCCCGGGTCTACGAGTCCGACATGATCGCCATGCCGGATCCGACGACGTTCCAGGTCTTCCCGTTCGAGGGTGGGCAGAGCGGCGAGAGCGCCCGGATGTTCTGCGACATCCTGCTGCCCGACGGCAGCCCGGCCTGGGCCGACCCGCGCCACGTGCTGCGCCGCTCGCTGGCCAAGGCCGCCGAGAAGGGCTTCACCTTCTACACCCACCCCGAGGTCGAGTTCTTCCTGGTTCAGGACGGGCCGAACGACGGTTCGGTGCCGATCCCGGTGGACAGCGGCGGCTACTTCGACCACACCACCCACGCGGTGGCCCGCGACTTCCGCCGCCAGGCCGTGCTCGCCCTGGAGCGGATCGGCATCTCGGTGGAGTTCAGCCACCACGAGGTCGCGCCCGGCCAGCAGGAGATCGACCTGCGGTACGCGGACGCGCTGACCACCGCCGACAACATCATGACGTTCCGGCACGTGGTGAAGGAGGTGGCGCTCTCCCAGGGGGTGAAGGCCACCTTCATGCCGAAGCCGTACACCGATCAGCCCGGCTCCGGCATGCACACCCACCTGTCGCTGATGGAGGGCGAGCGCAACGCGTTCTTCGACAGCGAGGACCCGCAGCGGCTGTCCAAGACGGCGCGGGCGTTCATCGCCGGTCTGCTGGTGCACGCCCGGGAGTACACGGCGATCACCAACCAGTGGGTGAACTCGTACAAGCGGCTCTTCCCGCTGCAGCTGCCGGACCGGATCACCGAGTCCCCGGCGTTCGTGAGCTGGGGGCACCTCAACCGGTCCGCGCTGGTCCGGGTGCCGGCGTTCGGCAAGCCGAGCTCGGCGCGGGTGGAGGTCCGGTCGATCGACTCGGCCGCGAACCCGTACCTGGCTTTTGCCGTGATGCTCGGCGCCGGCCTCAAGGGCATCGAGGAGGGCTACGAGCTGCCCCCGGGCGCCGAGGACGACGTGTGGTCGCTGTCGCCGGCCGAGCGCAAGGCCGCGGGGTACGAAGCGCTGCCGGAGAACCTGTCCGAGGCGATCGACGTGATGTCCGGCTCTGAGCTGGTCGCCGAGGTGCTCGGCGAGCACGTCTTCGACTTCTTCCTCCGGAACAAGCGGGCCGAGTGGGAGCAGTTCCGCCGCGAGGTCACGCCGTACGAGCGTCAGCGCTACCTAGGCGCGCTCTGACATCGTCCTGAGACGCCAGGCGGCGACGGTCTGCGGACCGCCGCCGCCTGACTCGTTCGGCTGCCTGCGCTGGGGTGGGGGCGACCCCGTTGTCAGCCGAACTTCGAAGGCATCCGGTGAACTGCCCGTTCCCCAAGATCCAGTCCACCGGATGCCGGCTCGGTGAAGTTCTGCGGCCTGCTGTCCCGCCGCCAGGACCGCTTCGTGTCACGCTCGGGCCGCTCCCGGCACCACCGGTCGCGCCGGTCCCGGTCCCGGTCCCGATCGCCGCGCCGGTCGTCGCGCGCGGTGGCGGAGGGGCAGGCCGACGGCCGGGCGGAAGCCGCCGATCGGGACGGAGCGGCCGTTTCTCGCGCGCCGCCCTCCCGCCCGCTTCCTTCCTGCGCGCTCCCTTCCTGCGCGCCCTCTTCCTGCGCGCCCTCTTCCTGCGCGGCCCGCGACGGCGCGGGCCCCGATGACGCGGTGGCCGGGGTCGGCGTCGGGGTGATCTGCGGCTCAGGCCGTGGCGACGAGGCCACCGCGACCGGCGTCCCGGGCACTCCCGGGCCGGCCTGATCGGACCGAATGCCGGCGTTCGCCAGCAGCGCCACCCCGCCGACCGTGGCCGTCACGGCGAGCGCGGCCGCCGTCAGCTTGAGATTGAGCAACCGGGTGACCCGCGGCCCGCCACGGCTGCGGCCCGGCGACTCCGGCAGGTTGAAGACGCTGTCCGGGTTGGGCGACGAGGGCGACCCGCCCGCCCGGAACGCAGCCGCCGCCGCCTCCTCACCGGCCAGCTCGCGCGCGGTGCCGGGAGCGGTCGCCGCCGCCAGCAGCTCGCCCAGCGGATGCCCGGGTGGCAGGACGATCGGCATCGGTTCCCTGCTGTTCCGGTCCATCGGGCCTCCCTCCGGGCTGCTCATCTCCACTCCTTCAGCGCCGGAGCGGGCGAAGATGTCACCGGCTCCGCCGGCCGCAGATCCCGGGCCGCCGACTGAGCCACGCGCAGATGGCGAGATTCCCGAACATCCGAGCCTGGGTCACGCTCAGCCGAGCGAGGGCCTGAGCTTGGAACAGCTTCAGCCGCGCGAGGGCCCGGGCGTGGATCGCGCTGGGCCAGGCGCTGGGCCAGCTGCCGCAATCCTCGGTAGGCCGCGGTGCGCACCGCTCCGGCCCGCCGCCCAAGGATCTCGCCGGTGGTCCGGGCGTCCAGCCCGACCACCACGCGCAGCATCACGGCCTCGGCCATCTCCGGCGGCAGCGACGCGATCAGCGCGACCGCCGCATCCGTGGTGACCAGCTCCAGAGCCCGGTCCGCGGTGTCGTCGTCGGCGCGTACCTCGGCGAGCTGCTCGACCGGCGCGCTCGTCTGCGGACGCCGCCGCTGGGCACGCAGCAGGTCCATGGCCCGGTGCCGGGCGATCGTCACGGTCCAGCCGCGGAAGCCGTCCCAGTCCCCGCTGAACGAGCGCAGATCCCGGGCGATCTGGAACCAGGCCTCGGAGGCGACGTCCTCGGCGTCGTCGCCGACCAGCACCCGCAGATAGCGCAGCAGCGCCGGTTGCTGCCGCCGGTAGAGCTGCCGGAACGCGTCCTCGTCACCGGACTGCGCGGCGCGCACCACCGCGTCGGCGTCCTCCGGTGCCACCATCCACGACCTCCGCGCGTCTCGCCGCCGGGCCCGCGGGCGGACCGGGCTCCACTGCTTTCAGCGTCGATCGGTGGAAAAGTGTCACCGCACTTCCCGAGTCCGATCGACGCGGTAGATCGTCTCCGATACGGTCTGGACCTGACATCACGCGACAAGGGAGAGATCGTGCTGCAAGATCTGCTGGAGGGCGCCGGGCGAAGCATCGTGTTCGGGCTGATCGGAATCGGTCTGATGGCCGTTGGTTACGTGCTGATCGATCTGCTCACCCCGGGCAAGCTGCGGGACCTGATCTGGACGGAGCGTAACCCGAACGCGTCTCTGCTCCTCGCCGCCAACCAGCTCGGCATCGCCGCGATCGTCTTCACCGCGATCTTCACGAGCTACGACTCGTTCGGGCAGGGCGTCGCCTCCACGGTGCTCTTCGGCCTGGTCGGCATCGGCATCATGGGCCTGGCCTTCCTGGTCCTGGACTGGATGACCCCCGGCAAGCTCGGCGAGGTCATCTGCACCCCCGACCGCCACGGCGGCGCGATGGTCAGCGCAGCCTCGCACTTCGGCGCGGCCTTGATCGTCTGCGCCTGCATCTCCTGACCGCAAGCTCTGCAGCGCGCGTCCCGCAGGCACGTTTTTCTTGACGTACGCCCGACGCGCCCCCGCTCCACGCAACCCGCGGCCACCTGCGGCTCAAGGCCCCACCGCGGCCGCCGGGAAACACCAGGTGGCCGCGCGGCCAGCCCACCCTCAGCGCCAGCCGATCATCCCGGCTGGCGCTGAGTGCTGTCTCGGGCGGCCGGAGGCAGCCCTGACGGTCAGCTGGTTTGCTCGGCTGACGGTGAGTGCTGTCTCGGGCGGCCGGAGGCAGCCCTGACGGTCAGCTGGTCTGCTCGGCTGACGGTGAGTGCTGTCTCGGGCGGCCGGAGGCAGCCGTGACGGTCAGCTGGTCTGCTCGGCTGACGGTGAGTGCTGTGTCGGGCGGCCGGAGGCAGCCGTGACGGTCAGCTGGTCTGCTCGGCTGACGGTGAGTGCTGTCTCGGGCGGCCGGAGGCAGCCGTAGGGGTCAGCTGGAGGGTGTGGTGTTTCCCGGCGGGGGCGCTGGGGCCTGGACGGACTGCTTCGTCGCCGGGGAGCGGCGGGGGAGGTGTAGCTGGGGTTGGGGGCGGCATAGGTCGTACCGAGATGGGTTATTGACCTCGGCCGAAATCGCCGATGGCGGCGGCCATGCCCAGCCGGCGCACGCGGGGGAGGTCTTCGGCGATGGCGCCGGCCGCCATGATCAGCGGGATGGCGACCAGCTGGGCCACCGCGAGCATGTGCCCGAGGGGCGCGGTGGCCAGCACCGCGGCGGCCGTGACCAGGCGGTAAGGGATGCCAGGCAATCGCAGCAGGCGCAGGAAGCCGGCGTGGCCGAGCAGGTAGAGGGCTACGCCACCGGACAGGGCGAAGGCGGGGCCCCAGTGCAGGGGTTCGAAGGCGTGGCCGACCGTCTTCTTGATGCCGACGGCCATCACCACGATGCCGAGCAGCATCGGCAGGTGGGCGTATCCCCAGGCGTTGAGGGCGAGGCGGCTGCGCCGGCGCGGGTCGGTGACATGCGCGAGCACCTCCTCGGACCGCTTGTCGTCGCCGGCGAAATAGCACCACCAGAGGTAGTACGCGATGCCGAGGCCGAGTACGGCGACCAGGATCGTTCCGCCGTCGAGGCGGACGTCGCGGAAGCCCAGCCCGATCGCGATGATCGACTCGCCGATCGCAATGATCATGACCAGGGCGTGGCGTTCGACGAAGTGTGCGGCGGTGATCGCGTGCATCTCGATCGCGTGCAGGTAGCCGCCGCCGATCTGCACCAGCGGGGCCGCGATCCAGCACAGGTGCCGGTAGGGCTCGGGCAGCAGACCGCCGGCGAGCACCAGGCCGGCGGCGAGCAGGTTGAGCGGGCCGAGGGTGCGCATCATCCGGACCGCGCCCGGCCCGCCGTGCAGGAACAGCACCGAGTGGACCACGTTCACCACCACGTAGGCGGTGCCGAAGATCCAGCCGTAGTCACCGAACGCCTCCGGGATGGCTAGGGCCATCACCAGGAAACCGGCCATGCCGGCGAGCAAGAGGGTACGCCGCCCGCTGCTGGTCGGCCCGACCGCGTTGGTGAGCCAGGCGTAGCCGGAGTACATCCACCAGAGCACCAGCAGGATCAGGACCACGTCGAGCAGCCCGCCCGCCGAGAAGTCGTCGGCGAACGTCTCGCTGAGCTGCATGACCGTGAAGACGAAGACCAGATCGAAGAAGAGTTCCAGGGTGGACACCCGGAAACCGGCGGACTCCTGCGTCATGCCCGGCGAGCCTAGGCCAACTGCGTTTCCAGCGCGTGCGCCTCGGCGCGCAGCCGGGCTGCCTGGTCGGCGCGGCTGAGCCGGTCGTACTCCGCGGCGGCCGCCAGGCGCTCGTCGATCTCGGCGCGCACGATCCGCTCGATCTCCGCCTCGTCCTGCTCGCGCCGCGGCACCTCGGTGACGCCCAGCCCGGTCGCCGGCAGGCCGAGCGGCGAGTCCTGCGGGGCCACCGCCGCCGCGTTCTCGATCGCGGCGAGCGCGGAGCGCAGGGCGGACACGGCGGCCTGGTCGCGGGCTTTCATGGCGGTCGGCAGCGCCGCCTGCAGGCGGCTGCGCAAGGTCGTCATGGGAAGACCGTATCGAGGAGGGCGAACGGATATCTGACAAGATCACCCGATGGCCAACGACACCATCCACCTCGAACCGGTCACCGCGGACAACTGGCGGGACTGTGCCGGCCTCGCTGTTCACCCTCAGCAGCGGGACTTCGTGTCCGAGGTGACCTACTACCTCTGCCTGTGCAACTACGGCGACACCTGGAACCCGCTCGCCGTCTACCGGGGTGACGAGGTGGTCGGCTTCGTGATGTGGGGCGTCGACGACGATCAGAGCCGGTGGATCGGTGGCTTCGTGATCGATGCGAAACACCAGGGGCAGGGCATCGGTACGGCGGTGGTCGAACTGCTGCGGCAACAGCTGATCGCCGAGCCCGGCACCCCGAACGTGGCGCTCAGCTACCTGCCCGCCAACGAGGGGGCCCGCCGTCTCTACCTGTCGCTCGGCTTCGTGGAGACCGGCGAGACCGACGGCGACGAGGTGATCGCCCGGTGGACGGGTTCTGTCGTACCCCAGGTCTAGATTGCGGGGTGTGAACCGGACTGATCGCCTCTATGCCCTGGTGGAGGAGCTGCGCGCGGTGGCGCCGCGACCACGCAGCGCGCGCTGGCTGGCCGAGCGGTTCGAGGTCAGCGCGCGCACGGTGGAGCGTGACATCTCCGCGTTGCAGCAGTCCGGCACCCCGATCTACGCGGAGCCGGGCCGCACCGGCGGCTACTGCCTTGATCGTGCGCACACCCTGCCACCGGTCAACCTGACGCCGGAGGAGGCGGTTGCGATGGCGCTCGCGCTGCGCCGGATGGCCGGCACACCGTTCCGGCAGCCGGCGGCGAGCGCCCTGCGCAAGCTGGTCGCGGCGATGCACGCCGATGACG
This sequence comes from Actinoplanes sp. NBC_00393, assembly GCF_036053395.1. NCBI lineage: Bacteria > Bacillati > Actinomycetota > Actinomycetes > Micromonosporales > Micromonosporaceae > Actinoplanes > Actinoplanes sp. NBC_00393. The sequence goes on from NZ_CP107942.1 coordinate 10,161,771, forward strand.
CGGCCGCAGCGCGGGCGATGGCCGAGCGGATCCATCTGGTCGGCGACACGCCACCGGCGACGATGCCGCGGCTGGCAGCCGGCACGCTGCCGGTGGGCCGGGTGCTGCGCATCGGCTATGCCGACCGGTACGGCGTCGTGACGACCCGGGAAATCGAGCCTCTGGGGTATGTCGGGGTCCGCGACCAGTGGTATCTGATCGCCTGGTGCCGGCTGCGCGGGTCGGTTCGGGTGTTCCGGCCGGACCGGATCACCGCGGTGACGCCGACCCGGGAGTCGGTGCCACCGCGGTCGCTGACCGAGGGCGATCTTGATATCCCGCCGGACCGGCTGCGCCGGCTGAGCCTGAGCTGACGCGCCCGCGCGGCTCGGTCAGGGGCGGGCCGGTGGGGTGAAGACGCCGAAAAGGGTGCCGGCCGGGTCGGCCAAGCGGGCGAAGACCAGGCCGCTCGGTTCACGCTGCGGGCCGACCAGGACCTTGCCGCCGGCCGCTTCGGCCTGGCGGCAGGCCGCCTCGGTGTCTGCCACCAGCACCATGAAGATCGCCTGGGGCGGGACCTTCCCGCCGGTGCCGTAGAAGCCGCCCAGCGGCGCGCCCCCACCCGGCCCGGTCACGATCCGGTAGGGCTGCCCGTCCGGCCCCACCGAGTCGTCGTCGTCCGCAAAGTTCCACCCGAACATCTGGCCGTAGAACCGCTCGGCCTCCTCCGGCCGGTCGGCGCCCACCTCGATCCAGCCGATCTGGTTCGTCGCGCTCACTGTCGATCCTTCCGTCATGCGGTCCGGCCGCCCCGGCCGGTAGCGGAAAGACTCGTCTCTCGCCGCGACAGCGTCCTGTCGGTGTTACGCCGCGGGTTCGAGCCGATAGATTCGACACGTGGCCACCGCACTCGTCGTCCAGAACGACCCCACCGATGATCTCCGCCGGCTCGGCGACTGGCTGAGCGAGGCCGGGCTCGAGGTGACCGTCGTGAAGCCGTTCGCGGGTGATCCGCTGCCGGAGAACCTCGACGGATATCTGGCCCTGATCGTGCTCGGCGGCGACCAGAGTGCGTACCCGGACGCAGCCGGCGCCCCCGCGGCCCCCTGGTTCCCGGCGCTCGAGGGCCTGTTCCGCAAGGCGGTCCGGCACCGGGTGCCCACGCTGGGGGTCTGTCTCGGCGGTCAGCTGCTCGCCACCGCGCACGGCGGCTTGGTCGAGCGCAGCACCAACGGCCCGGAGATCGGGCCCGGGCTGGTCGGCAAGCGGGACGCGGCGGACACCGATCCGCTGTTCAAGTGGGTGCCGCTGCTGCCCGACGTGATCCAGTGGCACCGGGACGAGATCACCGAGCTGCCGCTGAACGCGGTCCTGCTCGCCGCCTCCAGCCGGTACCCGCATCAGGCGTTCCGGATCGGCGACCGGGCCTGGGGTCTGCAGTTCCACATCGAGTGTGACGCCGAGATGTTCGCCGACTGGACCCGGATCGGCTCCAGCGAGCTGGACGAGCTGGGTTACGACGCGGAGGTGGTGGCCGGCGCGGTCGCCGGGGTGCTCGCCGACGTGGAGGAGGTCTGGCAGCCGTTCGCGGTCCGGTTCGCCTCGCTGGCGCTCGGCACGCTGCCCGACGCGGACATCCCGAACTCTGGCGCCGGCCGGACCCTGCCGCTGCTGGGGCGGTGATGACCCGGCCCACCCGGCTCGCCCGGTACGGCTTCGCCGACAACGGGGCCCGCGCCACCGACCTGCTCGGTCCGGGCGGTCTGGGGCTGTGGGATCCCGAGGGGCAGGGCCCGGTGGACGGCCGCGCCGCCGACGTGCTCGACGCGCTCTCCAAGGCCGCTGATCCGAACCTCGCGCTGCGCCAGCTGCACCGCCTGGTCGATTCGGTGGGCCGGGCCGCCGAGCGCGGTGCCGGTGGCCGGGTCGCCGGGCCGGGTGGCGCGCTGGTCGTCAACGCGGCCACCGACGAGCTGCTCGACTCGCTGCACCTGGACCACGGGCTGCGGCGCCGGCTCTTCGCGGTGCTGGGCGCCTCGTCGACCCTCGGCGATCATCTGGTCGCCAACCCGGACGAGTGGCGGACCCTGACCACCAGCCGCAGCGGGATGCCACCGGACGCCGAGGGGCGGCTCGCCGTCGACACCGAGCCGCTCACCGTTCCGGAGCTGCGCAAGGCGTACCGGATCTCGCTGTTGCGCATCGCCGCCGCGGACCTGACCGGCGGCCGCGGCCTGGAGCCCACCATGGCCGCGCTGTCCCGGCTGGCCGACGAGACGCTCGCCGCGGCGTACGCGATCGCGGTGGCCGGCCTGCCGTCCGGGACGCCGGAGCCACGCCTCGCGGTCGTGGCGATGGGCAAGTGCGGCGGCAACGAGCTGAACTACGTCTCCGACGTGGATGTGATCTTCGTGGCCGCCGGCGACGACGACCTGACCGCCGGCACCACCGTCGCGGCCCGGCTGATCGAAATTTGCGGGCTGGTCGCCTGGCCGGTGGACGCGGCGCTGCGCCCCGAGGGCAGCCGGGGCCCGCTGGTCCGCACGCTCGCCAGCCATCAGGCCTACTACCGGCGCTGGGCCCGGACCTGGGAGTTCCAGGCGCTGCTGAAGGCCCGACCGGCGGCCGGCGATCTGGCTCTGGCGCAGGAGTGGATCGCCGATCTGGCGCCGCTGGTCTGGCACGCCGCCGAGCGGCCGGAAGCGGTCGCCGACGTCCGCGACATGCGCCGCAAGATCATCGACAACGTGCCGCCCAAGGAACTGGACCGGGAGATCAAACGCGGTCCGGGCGGGCTGCGCGACATCGAGTTCGCGGTGCAGCTGCTCCAGCTCGTGCACGGCCGGGTCGATGAGACGCTGCGCGCGCCGGGCACGCTGCCGGCGCTGCGCGCCCTGGTCTCCGGCGGCTACGTGGGCCGCCAGGACGGCGAGACGCTGCTGCGCGGATATCGCTTCCTGCGCGGCGTCGAGCACCGCCTGCAACTGCAACAACTGAAGCGTACGCACACCGTGCCGGACGATCCGGCCGGAGTGCGCTGGCTCGCCGCCGCCCTCGGCTACACCGCGCTGCCCGGTCAGGGCGCCGTCGAGGCGTTCCGGTCGGACTGGGTCGGCCACGCCGCGAACGTTCGCCGGCTGCACGTGAAACTGCTGTACCAACCGCTGCTGGAGGCGGTCGCCCGGGTGCCCGCCGAGGAGTTGCGGATGACCCCGGAGTCGGCCCGCAAGCGGCTGGAGATCCTCGGCTTCGCCGACCCGGCGGGCGCGCTGCGGCATCTGGAGGCGCTCACCGGCGGGGTCACGCGTACCGCGGCGATCCAGCGCACCCTGCTGCCGATGCTGCTGCAGGACTTCGCCGACGCCCCGGAACCGGATCGTGGGCTGCTCAACTACCGGCACGTCTCGGACAAGCTCGGCAGCACCCCGTGGTACCTGCGGCTGCTGCGCGACGGCGGCCCGGTGGCCCGCCGGCTGGCCCGGGTGCTGAGCCTCTCCCGGTACGCGACCGACCTGCTCACCCGCGACCCGGAGGCGCTGCGCCTGCTGGCCGACGACAACGAGCTGCAGCCGCGGCCGCGGGAGTCGCTGCTGGACGGGTTCGCCGCGGCCGCCGAACGGCACCCGGACCCGGCCCAGGCGATCGGCGCGGTCCGGGCGCTGCGCCGGCGGGAGCTGTTCCGGCTGGCCTGCGCCGACATCCTGCGCCACGGCGAGGACCTGGCCCCGGCCAACCCGCTCGACGTCGGCGCCATCGGCGTGGCGCTCTCCGACGTCACCGACGCCACGCTGAGCGCGGCCCTGAAGATCGCCCGCCGGGTCAAGCCGGGGCAGCCCGGGCTGCGCTTCGCGATCATCGGGATGGGCCGTCTCGGCGGCTACGAGATGAGCTACCCCTCCGACGCCGACGTGCTGTTCGTCTATCAGCCGCCGCCCGGCGCCCCGGAGAGCGAGGCCAGCGCGGCCGCCCACGCGATCGCCGAGGAGCTGCGCCGGCTGCTCAGCTCGCCGGCGCCCGACCCGCCGCTCGGCGTCGACGCCGACCTGCGCCCGGAGGGCCGGCAGGGTCCGCTGGTCCGCAGCCTGCAGGCGTACCAGCAGTATTACGCCCGCTGGTCGAAGGTGTGGGAGTCGCAGGCGCTGCTGCGGGCCCGTTTCATCTGCGGCGACGCGTCGCTGGGCGCCGAGTTCGAGTCCCTCGCCGACGGGGTCCGCTACCCGGACGGCGGCCTCACCCGGGAGCAGGTCATCGAGATCCGCCGGATCAAGGCCCGGGTGGAGACCGAGCGGCTGCCTCGCGGCGCCGACCCGAACACGCACACCAAGCTGGGCCGCGGCGGTCTGGCCGACGTGGAGTGGGCGGTCCAGCTGCTGCAGCTCCGGTACGCCCACGAGGTCCCCGATCTGCGCCGGACCCGGACCCTGGAGGCGCTCGACGGCGAGACCCGGGCCGGTCTGGTGGAGCAGGCCGACGCCGAGGTGATGGCCGACGGCTGGACCCTGGCCGCCGAGGTGCGCAACGCGCTCACCCTGGTCCGCGGCCGCCCGACCGATCAGCTGCCGCGGCACGGGCCGGAGCTGGCCGGCACCGTCCTGCTGCTGGGCGGTGGCGATCCGGGTGAGTTCGTCGACCGCTATCTGCGGGTGACCCGGCGGTCCCGGGCGGCCATGGAACGGGTCCTGGAGTCCTAGCAGGGCTCGGAGACGCCCTTGCCCCGGTAGATGCGGTAGCCGCTGTCGGTGCTGGTGAGCGTGTACCCGACCTGCCAGAGGGTGCAGGTCTCGCCGAGGCGCCCGGGTGGGCCGTCGCCGGCGTCCTGCTGGCTGCGGAAGGTCAGGTCGGCGCGGATCCGGCCGTTCGCGAGGTCGCGGACGCCGGTCAGCCGGATGTCGGAGTCCTCGGTCGTCGCCGTCCCGTCGGAGAAGGCGGCCATCTGCTCGGGGTCGCCGGGGTCGAGATCGCCGGCCGGGTCGAAGACGCCGGCCACGGCCGCGTAGTCCTTCTCGTTGATGCCGGTGAAGTAGGTCTCGAACATCGCGGCGATCTCTGCGGCGCGGGAGTCGGTGACCTCGGGATCCACTGTGACCAGGCGCTTGTCGGTGGTGCCCTCGAGGATCGGGACCGGCGCCGTGGTCCGCTTCGCGCTCGGGACGGCCGTGGGTGTCGTCGTCTGGCCGAACAGCCGCGGCCCGGCGAGCACGCCGGCCGCGATCAGCGCGGCGATGAGCACGGCGATCGGCACGGCCGGGACCAGCCGCCTGTGCTCCGGTTCCGGTTCGACCGGGTCGGCGGGCTCGGGGATCCACACCTGCTCCCGCTCCGGCCGGGGCGCCCGGAGCGGCCCGGCCACGTTGGGCGGGGCGTTGCGCGGCGCGGGCGGCGGGCCGGTCCGGAAGCCGGGCGCCGGAGCGCGCCGGGAGCGCGGCTCAGTTCGCGGTCCGCCCGGCTCGGGATCCCAGCGGTACGGCTGTGGCTCGCGGCCGGTGGGCTCCCAGGGCGCGGGCAGCGGAGGCGGGCTCCAGCGCTCCGGCGTCCCCGCGCGGGCATGGCCGCACACCTCGCAGGCGTCGGGCGAATCGGCGTTCGTCTCGCCGCAGTTGACGCAGATCCACATCCGACCGTCCACTCCCGCCGTTTGTCGAGGGTTTGCCGGAAATCCAGTGAATCGCGCAGACTCGTCCCCACGTAATGTCCCCTCCGGTCAACGATTCCTGCCGAACGGCCGACCCGGGTGACGGACTAAGAGCTGACTTTTGGCCCGCGAGTGTCTAGCGGTTGGCGGCGGCGATCACGCGGGTCAGGGCCTCGTGGACCACGCGCAGGTCCTCGATCGGCATGCCGAGCCGCTCCACCACGGCCGGCGGGATCTTCTCGGCCTCGGTGCGCAGCTCCCGGCCCCGCTCGGTCAGTGTGATCGCCAGGCTGCGCTCGTCCTGCGGGTCGCGCTCGCGTCGCAGGTAGCCGATCGCCTCGAGCCGCTTCAACAGCGGGGACAGGGTGCCCGGGTCGAGCTGGAGCAGCTCGCTGAGGCGGCGCACGGAGAGCGGAGCGTACTGCCAGAGGGCGAGCATCACCAGGTACTGCGGGTGGGTGAGGCCCATCGGCTCGAGCAGCGGGCGGTAGATCGCCACCACGCTGCGGGCGGCCACCGACAGGGCGAAGCAGACCTGCTGCTCCAGTGCAAGAGGGTCGTCACTCACTTGCGCATCTCCTCAGGTCGACGGTTACTCTACCAATAGTTGGGGTACCAATGATTGGCCCGCCAACCTTCGGAGGAGAGGCACTGTGTCGAGGTTCTCGGACTGGTTCCACCGGACGTTCGACGACTGGTTCTTCCGCTCGATGATCGGCCCGGCACAGACGAAGGGCGCGGTCCAGGGCTGCGACGAGTTCGCCCGCGAGCAGTGGAAGCGCGACCTGGAGAACCGCAAGCGCTACACCCGTGAGCAGCGGGAACGCAAGCGTGCCGAAAAAGCCGCCGGCTAGCCGAGCGCGCTGGTCAGGGTGTAACGGCCGGCGGCCGGCACCCGCACCCGGGTCCACTCGCCGTCGGCCGAGACCGTGGCGCCGCCGGTGACGGTGAACCAGCGGTGATGGCGGACCCGGATCGCGACCTCGCTCGCGGCCGGGGCGTCGAAGACCACGGTGGCGGCGTCCTGGGAGACCAGCGCCGCCGGGGCGGCGACGATCGGCCGGGGGCCGGCCACCGCGTACAGGCGCCAGTGGGCGTCGGACCAGACCAGTGACAGGTACGGCAGGCCGGCCGTCACGAGAGCCGCCTCCTTCCGGCCCGGCCAGGCGAGCTCGGCGTCCGGGATCGCGACGAACTGCACCGCCTGCTCGGCCAGCCACTCCCGGTAGCGGTCGGCGGTCAGTTCGACGCCGGTGCCCGCGGCGCCGGGCACCGTGGTGAAGAAGAGCGGGTTCCGGTCGATGTCGGCCTGCCGCAACCAGCCCCGGGCCAGGGGGATCTCGCCCATGTGGGCCGCCTCCCAGTAGGCCCGGGTCGGCGGGATCTCCACCCGCCCGGTCAGCTCCTCCGCGGCCAGGCGGTCGCGCAGCGCGGCGAAGTAGGCCGGGTCGGCGGTCGGGTTGCCGATGTCCCGCACGTCGTCGAGCACGGCCGGCGGCTGCCACCAGAAGACCACGGTGAGCAGCGCGGCGAGGCCCCAGACCGGCATCGGCGAGCTCCGGCGGGGGAGTCGCGCGTAAGCGGCCAGGACCGGGAGGCCGAACATCACTGCCAGGCGGGTGGCGTTCAGACCGACCGGGGTGTGGATCAGGGCGGCGGTGAGCACGCCGGCCGAGGAGAGCAGCGCGCCGATCCGAACCGGTCGCAGGGGCACGAACACCGCCACCACCAGGCCGGTGACCACCGCACGCAGGGTGTCGGTGCGGCTGATGTTCATCCACCCACCGTCACCGAAGAGCAGCGACGTCACCGCGAGCGGCAGCGCGGCCGGAACGGCCAGCAGCAGGCCGTCCTGGATGCGGCGGCTGAGCAGCAGGGCCACCCCGGCCAGGCCGGTAAACAGGCCCGCGACCGGGCTGGTCGCTCCGGCCAGGAAGGCGGCGAGCGCCGCGAGGCGGCGCAGCCGGGGGAAGGTGAGCAGGACCAGCGCGGCGACACCCAGACAAACCCCGAGGCCGTACGTGACTCGCCCGCTCACCAGGTTCCCGGCGAAGCCGAGCAGCCCGAACGCCGCGCCGAGCGCCGGACGGGCCGCCCCGGTACGCCGGAACAGCACCGCCAGCAGCACCGGCCCCGCGATGACGGTGAGGACACCGGTGACCCGCACCCCGAGCAGGGCCATCACCGGTTGTGACACCAGGCTGTAGCCGAACTGTTCGACACCGGCGTACCAGCGCAGATCGACCGGCGTGCCGCCGTGCTCGGCGAAGAAGCCGGCCCGGGCCACCTGGGCGGCCAGGTCCGAACCCATCGGGGGCAGCAGCAGGTAGCCGACGCCGACGAGCACCGCCACCAGCGCGGTGCTCCACTCCAGCCGGTGCCGGGCCCACATCCCGCCGACAGTACCGGTCTACCGGCGGTTGCAGCCTGTCACGGTAGGGTCGTCGCCATGCCCCGACCGTTCCTCGTCCGATATGCGGGGCTGGCAGGCACTCTGCTGCTCGCGGTGGCGGCCTGGTACGGCGGTGCGACCGACCCGTGGGAACCGACGGTGACGCCGCGCACGATTTTCGCCGGGCAGGACGGTGTGCTGCTGCCGGTGGCCTGGCTGCTCGGCACGGCTCTGCTGATCGGCGCCTGGTGGATCGGGCGCAAGGTGGTCCCGTCGACCCGGTGGGCATATGTGACGGCCGGCCTCTGGGCGCTGCCGCTGCTGCCGTTCCTCCCGTTGGGCAGCTACGACGTCTACTCGTACGCCTGTCAAGGCTGGCAGCAGGCAGCGGGGCTCAACCCGTACGCCGGCGGTGTCGATCTCCTGGGTTGTCCCTGGGCCGACGCCGTGGCGCCCACCTGGCGCGAAGCCCCGGCCCCCTACGGCCCGGTGTTCCTGGTGCTCGCGGCGGCCGCCGCGAGGCTGGGCGGCTCGCTGACCGGGACCGTCGCGCTGCTCCGGCTGATCGCCGTGCTCGGGGTCGTGGTGATCGGCTGGTGCCTGCCGGTGCTGGCCCGCCGGGCCGGAGTGCCGCCCGAGCGTGCGGTCTGGCTGGTGCTGGCCTGCCCGCTGGTGCCGATCCACCTGATCTCGGGGGCGCACAACGAGGCGGTGATGGTCGCCCTGATCCTGGCCGGGCTGACGGTTGCGGCAACCGGCGACGGGATGCGCCGGATGCTGCTCGCCGGGGTGCTGCTCGGCCTGGCGGTCGGGGTGAAGGCGACCGCGGTGGTGGTGCTGCCGTTCGTGATGTTGCTATTCGGGTGGAAGAAGGCCGTCGTGGTGGTCGGTGGGGGAGCGGCCGCCACGCTCACGGCCGTCTCGTTCGGCTCGGGCCTGGGCCTGGGCTGGGTGACCGGGCTGACCGGCAGCGGCGTCTCGGTGCAGTGGACCGCGCCGCCCACCGCGATCGGGCTGACCCTGGATCTCATCGGCGTGCCGGGCGCAGTGCCGGTGACCCGCGTTCTCGGCATGATCGCCCTCGCGGTGGCGCTGGTCGTGCTCTGGGTGCGGGCGTGGCACCGGGACCCGGTGCACTATGCCGGGCTGGCGCTGGCCGCGACCGTGCTGCTCGCCCCGGTCTTCCACCCCTGGTACGCCCTCTGGCCGCTCGCCGTGCTCGCTACGACGGTGCGCCGGGACACTCTCTGGCTCGTCGCGCCGTGTGCCGTGGCCGCCGCCCTGTGCCTGCCGGACGGGTACAACCTGGCACTGGTGACCCGGGCGCAGGGCGCGGTCGTGATCACTGTGCTCGCCGGTTATCTAGCGTGGAAAGTGCTGCATGAAGCGAATCGCGACAGTCGTCGGCTTGGCACTGCTCACGGCGGGGATCGTGGTCCTCGCCGCGATCCGTAACGAGTTCTTCGACTCCAAGGTCTACTTCGGCGCGGTCCAGTACTGGTTCCGCGACGGCGGCATGGTCTACGACTGGATGCGGCCGGGGACACCGTACGGCTTCACCTACCCGCCGTTCGCCGGGCTGGTGATGATGCCGATGGCGTACCTGCCGTTCCCGCTCGTCGTGGTGATCGCCGGCATCGGCACCGTGCTCACCACGGCCCTGCTGGTCTGGTGGCTGGCCGGGCCGCTGATCAGGCGCAAGGGGTGGACGACGTGGTTCGCGTTCGCCGTCGCCCTCTGCCTGGCCCTGAGCTTCGAGCCGGTGCGCGAGACGTTCACCTTCGGCCAGGTGAACACCCTGCTGCTCGCCCTGGTCGCCGGCGACATGCTGTTCGGCGTGGCGCGCGGCCGCAAATGGGCCGGGATCGGCATCGGCCTGGCCGTGGCGATCAAGCTGACCCCCGGCGTCTTCATCCTGTATCTGCTGGTCACCCGCAGATGGCGGGCCGCGGCGACCGCGATCGGTACGGCCGCCGCCGCCACCCTGCTGGCCGGCGCCCTCTTCGTGGACCAGTCCCGCGAGTTCTGGACCTCCGCGCTGTGGGACACCAACCGGGTCGGGCTGCTCCACTACCTCTCCAACCAGTCCGAACGCGGCTTCCTGGCCCGGCTGCCGATCGACACGGTCGAGTCGACGGTCTGGCTGGTCTGCGTCCTGGCCACCCTCGCCTTCTGGGCGTGGCGGGTGGCGAAGGCCCCGGACGACGTGGTCGGCGGCCTGGCCCTCACCGGCGTGCTGGGCTGCCTGATCAGCCCGGTGACCTGGATCCACCACTGTGTCTGGCTGATCCCGGCGCTGGTGCGGTGCTTCGAGTCCGGCGGACGGACCCGATGGCTGTCGGTGGCCGCCTACGTGCTGATGACCTCCCGGCTGACCTGGCTCTGGGAGAAGTCGCCGCGGCCACCGCTGGCCCTGCTCGGCGGCAACATTTATGTCTGGTTCAGCCTGGCTCTGCTGATCTGGACACCCGTCGGCACCCGCCGTTCGTCTGACGTCAACGAAGCGGACAAGATCATCGCGTAGTCAGAGCGCATGTCCATTCGCCGTACCACCTCGGCGGTTGTCTCCGTCGCGGCGCTCGCCGCCGTCGCTGCCGCGCCCACCGCAGCGACCGCGCATGGCCGCGCCGCGGGCTTCCACCGACTCTCCACCTTTCCGGCATACCTGAACTCGTCGATCGACGACACCGCGGCTGCCGAGATCTCCACCGTCACCGAGGACGGCCGCACGGTCGTGTACACCGACAGCCCGGGCAAGCGGCTCGGCTTCGTCGACATCACGAACCCGTCCCGGCCGGCCGCCGCGGGAACGCTCGCGGTCGGTGGCGAACCCACGTCGGTGGCGCACCTCGGCCGGCTGCTGCTGGCCGGTGTGAACACCCGGACCAGCTTCACCTCGCCGTCCGGCAAGCTGGTCGTGATCGACTCGAGGTCTCGTGCCGTGGTCCGGGAGATCGACCTCGGCGGCCAGCCCGACTCGGTCGCGGTCGCGCCGAGTGGTCGCTACGTCGCGGTCGCCATCGAGAACGAGCGCGACGAGGACGTGAACGACGGCGCGATCCCGCAGGCGCCGGCCGGATGGCTCGCCGTGATCGATACGAAGACCTGGAAGGTCTCTCGGATTGCGCTGACCGGTTTGTCGGCGGTTGCCCCGACGGACCCGGAGCCGGAGTACGTCAGCATCAACTCGCGGGACGAAGCGGTCGTCTCGCTGCAGGAGAACAACCACCTGGCCGTGGTGTCGTTGTCGTCACGCAAGATCATCCGCAGCATTGATGCGGGCTCGGTCACGGTCACCGGCGTCGACACCCTCGACGACGACAAGATCTCGCTGGACGGGACGATCACCGCGAAGCGCGAACCGGACGGCGTCGCCTGGATCACCGACGACCTGTTCGCCACGGCCAACGAGGGCGACTACGAGGGCGGCTCCCGCGGCTGGTCGATCTTCAGCAAGAAGACCGGCAAGGCGGTCTGGGACGCCGGCAACACCCTCGAGCACATCGCCGTCGCGCACGGGCAGTACCCGGACAAGCGCTCCGACGCCAAGGGCATCGAGGCGGAGAACGTGGCGTTCGCCCGCATCGCCGGCGTGCCGTACGTCTTCGTCAACTCCGAGCGGGGCAACTTCACCGCGGTCTACGACGTCACCAACCCGCTCAAGCCGCGCTTCAAGCAGCTGCTGCCGACCACGAACGGCCCCGAGGGCGTCGTCGCGGTCCCGTCCCGCGGTCTGGTCGTCGTCTCCAGCGAGGAGGAGGACGCGTCGATCGGCATCCGCGGCACGGTCCAGGTCTTCGGCCTCGGCGCTCCGTCCTCCTCGCAGATCGTTTCGAGAGACGACATCCCGTGGGGTGCGCTCTCCGCGCTGTCGGCCGTGCCTGGCCGCCGCGACCGGCTCGCCAGCGTCACCGACGCGGTCTACTCGCCGACCCGCATCCTCGGCCTCACCACCGACGGCGTGATCCACTCCGAGCTCACGGTCACCAAGGGAGGCGAGCCGGTGGGCTACGACGCCGAGGGGCTGGTGGTGCGCAAGCAGGGCGGCTACTGGCTGGCGGTCGAAGGAACCAACACTCTGGTACGCCTGAACTCGCGCGCCGAGGTGCAGGAAGAGATCCCGCTGTCCGCCGACGTGGCCGCCGCGGTCACCAGCAACGGACTGGAAGGCATCGCCGAGGTCGGCACGTCCGTCTGGGTGGCCGTCCAGCGCCCGATCAAGGGTGACCCGGCGGACACCGCCCGGATCGGCCGCTACGACACGGTCACCAAGACCTGGTCGTGGCTGCTCTACCCGCTCGACACCGCCCCCACCGGCTGGGTCGGCCTGTCCGAGCTGGTCGCGGTCGACGCCAACACGTTCGCCGTGATCGAGCGCGACAACCAGCGCGGCACCCTCGCCGCGATCAAGAAGATCTACACCTTCGACGTGCCGGCCACCTGGACCGGCACCCCGACGGTGAGGAAGAAGCTGGTCAAGGACCTGCTGCCGCTGCTCAAGGCCGACGGCGGCTGGGTGCAGGACAAGGTCGAGGGCCTGGCAGTCGCCGGAGACGGCCGGACGTACGCGGTCACCGACAACGACGGCATCGACGACGCCGCCGGCGAGACCGTCTTCCTCGACCTGGGAAGGCTCCTGCCAAACTGATCTAGTGGGATTCGAGGTGCTGCGCGGGACGGCCGGGCTGACGCTCGGCGACGTCGCACACGTCCTGATTCCCGGTCACGGCCGGGATCAGGACTGCACCGGCCTCAACCCCGCAGGCGTGGACCGGTGCCGTACCGCGATGGAACTGCATCGGTCCGGCCTGCCCGGGGTGATCGTCTGCGCCGGATACAAGTCACCCATCGACTGCAAAGGTGTCGCCTGGACCGCCGACGACCTGCCGTCGGAAACTTTCCAGGGCACACCCGAGGCCGACCTGATGCGCTCCTGGCTACTCGCCGCCGGCGTCCCGGCCGCCGCCGTCCGGGTCGAACGGCGCTCCGTCGACACCGTGACGAACCTACTCCGCGCCGAGCACGAGGGCCACTTCGGTGACGATCGTCCGGTGGCGATCGTCGCCCAGCGCGGCCACCTGCACCGCATCCTCACCGTCGTAGCGCCGCGCACCCTGCGCCGGCCGTACCTGGGCGTCGTCGTCCCCCCGGCCGGCCGCCGAACACGCGAGAACCCGCTGGCCACACCCGGGAGCCGGCTGATCAGCGCCCGCCTGCCGGCCGACCCGAACGCCGCGATCGCCGAAGCCACCCGCCGCGCCGAACTGCTGTGGGGCGCGGTGCGACGGCTGGGCAAGCGCAGCTATCACTGACTCTCGTCAAGCTCCGCGAGCACGTCGGCGGCATCCTGGCTCCCGGCCGCGGCGAGGCGGCGCAACTCGTCCAGGTCGCCGCGCTCCCCGGCCAGCTCGACCAGCACATCAACCGCGTCGGAGCTCCCGGCCGCGGCCAGCCGGCGCAACTCGTCGAAGTCACCACGCTCACCCGCCAGCTCGACCAGCTGATCAGTGGCGTCCCGGTCCCCACTCGCCGCGCGGCGGCGCAGCTCCGCCAGTTCGTCCTCAGTCATGCTGACAGCAAAGCAGGTCAGGGAGACCGATGGGTGCCTATGTCAGTGTGCGGGGCGTCGGCTGTGGACTGGTTGCTGAGCCAGCTCCGGGAGGCGGCCGCCCTTCCGCCCGCGCCTGACCCCGAGGACACGGTCCGCGGTCTGTTCCTGGCCCACCACGAGGGAACCGGCATGCAGGAGTGGCAGATCCCGGTTGCGCGTCACGCGAGCGCCATAAGACACAGCCGGAGCCCGGTTTCCGGGCTTTTCGATCATCCGGCTGGCACTTACGCACCCGTCAAAGGGGTTGAGGCAGCACCAGCTCCCAGCCGGCCTTCGGAAACCGGCCGTGGAGACCACCCGGCTGGGAGTTGCGGCTGCCCCGTGACCCACAGGTTCCCGAAACGCCGGCACATCCGCAGCGGGTGTAGGCACACCCACTGCGGATGTGGCCGTTCACCCGAGAGGTCCCTCGCCGGACGCCGCACGCACTGATCCGCCCGCCGTACGGGTCCGGATGAACCGGGAGAGGGCCGGCCGCCGCTGCGCGGAGGCTCGGCGTGCGCGAAACGGCGGCCACACCCAGCCGGAGCCAGGCATGACCGCCGTTCGCGACGTGTTGTGCGTCAGACGTTGTAGTACATCTCGAACTCGTGCGGGGTCGGGCGCAAGCGCACCGGGTCGACCTCGTTGGCTCGCTTGTAGTCGATCCACGTGGAGATCAGGTCGTCGGTGAAGACGCCGCCCGCGGTCAGGTACTCGTGGTCGGCCTCGAGGGAGTTGAGGACGCCGTCGAGGGAGCCGGGCACCTGCTTGACGCTGCCCCACTCCTCCGGCGGCAGGTCGTACAGGTCCTTGTCGATCGGGGCCGGCGGCTCGATCTTGTTCTTGATGCCGTCGAGGCCGGCCATCATCTGGGCCGAGAACGACAGGTACGGGTTGCCCGACGGGTCCGGCACGCGGAACTCGACGCGCTTGGCCTTCGGGTTGCTGCCGGTCACCGGGATGCGGGTGCAGGCGGACCGGTTGCGCTGCGAGTAGACCAGGTTGACCGGGGCCTCGTAGCCGGGCACCAGGCGCCGGTACGAGTTGACGGTCGGGTTGGTGAACGCGAGCAGCGACGGCGCGTGGTGCAGCAGGCCGCCGATGTACCAGCGGGCCATGTCGGACAGGCCGGCGTAGCCGGTCTCGTCGTAGAACAGCGGCTCGCCGTTCAGCCAGAGGCTTTGGTGGGTGTGCATGCCGGAGCCGTTGTCACCGAACAGCGGCTTCGGCATGAAGGTGACGGTCTTGCCCTCGGCCCGCGCGGTGTTCTTGATGATGTACTTGAACAGCTGCATCTGGTCGCCGGCGTGCAGCAGCGTCGAGAACTTGTAGTTGATCTCGGCCTGGCCGGCGGTGCCGACCTCGTGGTGCGAGCGCTCGACGGTGAAGCCGGTATCGATCAGCTTGCGGACCATGATGTCGCGCAGGTCGGAGTAGTGGTCGACCGGCGAGACCGGGAAGTAGCCACCCTTGTAGGTGGTCTTGTAGCCGAGGTTGCCGCCCTCTTCCTCGCGGCCCGAGTTCCAGGCGCCCTCGATCGAGTCGATGTAGTAGAACGACTGGTGCGCCGAGGTCTCGTGGCGGATCGAGTCGAAGATGTAGAACTCGGCCTCGGCGCCGAAGTAGGCGGTGTCCGCGATGCCGCTGGAGGCCAGGTACGCCTCGGCCTTCTTCGCCACGTTCCGCGGGTCACGCGAGTAGGCCTCGCGGGTGAACGGGTCGTGGATGAAGAAGTTCAGCGCGAGGGTCTTCTGGATCCGGAACGGGTCGACGAACGCGGTGGCGACGTCCGGCAGCAGCATCATGTCGGACTCGTGGATGGCCTGGAAGCCGCGGATCGAGGATCCGTCGAAGGCGAGGCCGTCGGTGACAACACTGTCGTCGAACGACTCGACCGGGATGTTGAAGTGCTGCATCACACCCGGGAGGTCACAGAAACGTACGTCGACGAACTTGACGTCCTCGTCTTTGAGGTATCGCAGGAGTTCCTCGGGATTGGCGAACACACGTCCTCCTGGCACAGTTTTCTTCGATACCGGGCGGCACGGGCCGCCACCTGGCAAGGCTGGTCGCGACGTTATGGGTGCGGGGTTGCCCCGGCGTATCCCTATTGTTTCCGTCGTGTTACGCCATCCAGTGGGCACGCACGGCGGAGCGCGCGCCCGATCAACCGGACCCTATCGCGTACGCTCGGCAGACGTGGCTGCTTCCGTAAACGAGACGACCGGTCTCGAACCCGCCGGTCTCGGCCCGCGACTGGCCGCCCTGGTGATCGACTGGGTGCTCTGCCTGCTCATCGGGAGCCTCTACGCCAGCCCCAACGAGGAGCCCTGGGCCGCGGTGCTCATCCTGGTGGCGGCGAACACGTTCTTCATCGGCCTGTTCGCGCAGACGCCCGGGATGCGGCTGCTCCGCATCCGCTGCGCCTCCTACCCGGACGGCGGAGTGCTGGGCCTGGGCCGCGGCCTGATCCGCGGCCTGCTGCTCGGCCTCTTCATCCCGGCGATGCTGCTCAACAGTCAGGGCCGCGGCCTGCACGACCGGGTCGCCAACTCGATCGTGGTCAGCGTGCCCCGCCGCCAGGACGGTCCCGGAAGGCGCGTTTGATCTCCGGCTCGGGCGGTTCCTCGCCCCGGCCGGTCACCACGCCGCCGCCGGGTGTGCGTACCCCGAAGGCCTGGGTGTCGGTGACGATGTCGTCGGCTCCGCGCTCCGGCACGGGCTCGCCGCCGGTGCGGCGTTTGCCCAGCTCCGGCGTGACAGTGCGGGGTCTGGACCGGGTTGCCGGGTCGGCCTGACGGTCCGCTGCCGGGCTGCGCAGGCCCCACGGTCCGCCGTCCGGCTTGGCCCGCTGCGGCGCTTCGATGTTGCCGGACCGGGCGCCGGCCCGGGCCTGTTCGGCGCCGAAGAAGTCGGCCCACGCAGCAGCGGCACGGTCGCGGCGCGAGGCACGCGGCGGCGGTCCGGGCGGCGCGGCCGGTGAGGTGGGCCGGTTCAGCACGGGCGGCGCGGTGCCACCCGGCCGTCCGGCCTGGCGGCCTCCCTGTGACGGCCGCACCTCTTCCGCGCTGCCCGGGCGCCGGTCACGGTCTCCATGCGGATTTTTCAGTACGGGCGGAGCGGCCGAACCGGGTGGCCGGGCGAAGGTCTGATCGCCCCCGGCCGGCGTACCGGACGGCCGGTTCGGATCGCCGGGCCGCCCGCGGCCACGCTCCCCGGGCCGGCCGGTCTGCGGCGGCGGCGTGATGCCGGTCCCGCGTTCGCCGGGCCGGCCAGTCTGGGGTGGCGGCGTGATGCCGGTCCCGCGTTCGCCGGGCCGGCCGGTCTGGGGTGGCGGCGTGGCGCCGGTTCCGCGACCGCGCTCGCCGGGACGACCGGTCTGGGGCGGCGGGGTGTAGATCGGACCGCGACCGCGGTCGGCCGGACGGCTCGGCTGCGCGGCGGCCGGGTTGGCCGTGGGTGTGCGGCGCCGGTCGCCCGGCCTGCCGGTCTGGGCCGGCGGGAGGATCGGCTGGCCGGTGCCCGAGCGGCGGATCTCCCGGCCGCCGGACGGTCCGACCGGGGTGCCGGTGGGGCCGGTGGGCCGGCGCAGCGACCGGCCGGGCGGTGGGGCGGCGCCGGGCGGGACGACGAGGTTGCCCTGGCGGCCGGGCCGTCCGAACTGGCCGGGCAGCGGCGGGCGCACCACGTTGGGCGGGATCACCGACCCACCGGGCGGGATCGACGTGCCCGGCGGCAGGGTCGCTCCGGGCGGCAGCGTGCCCGGCGGCAAGGCGGCGCCCGGCGGAAGCGTGCCGGGCGGCAACGTTCCCGGGGGCAGTGTGCCCGGCGGCAAGGTGCCGGGCGGCAGAGTCCCGGGCGGCAGAGTCCCGGGCGGGAGGGTGCCGGGCGGGAGTTGGGCACCGGGTGGAAGCACTCCCGGCGGCAGCACCCCTGGTGGGAGGACGCCGGGCGGCAGGACACCGGGCGGCAGGGTGCCCGGCGGCAGCTGACCGCCGGGCGGAAGCGTGCCGGGCGGTGCCACGCCGGGCGGGAGCACGCCAGGCGGAAGCGTGCCCGGGGGGACCACGCCGGGCGGCAGCGTCCCGGGCGGCGTCACGCCTTCCGGGGGCGCGATGAGGTCCGGCGGCAGCTGCGGCTGCGGCAGGTTGGCGCCGGGCGGCAGCGTGCCGGGATTGGCGAGACCGGGCCCAGTCTGTGCCGGGCCGAGCTGACCGGGGAGATTGGGTACGGGCACCGTCGCCGGCGCGCTGAGCACAGCGTTCATCGGCTGCACCGGCGGGCCTACCCCGCTGGCCACCACACCGATGTAGTCGAAGTACTGGTCGCCGTACCGTTGCGCCAGCTGCTGGGCCTCGCGCCGGTAGCGTTCGGTGACCTCGCGCTGATCGTCCTCGATCTCCTCCTGCCGCGCCGCGTTCCAGCTCACGCCCTCGGTCGCGAAGGCGCCGAGGTTCTCCAGGAAGCCGACCTGCTGCGCCTCGCGCATCTCCTGCTCGTAGCGCTGCACCAGGTCGTCGACGTCGCGGCGGGCCTCCAGGCTGATGTTGACCAGGTGACGCAGCGCGGTGACGTTCTTCTGCGCGGCGTCCATCCACACGTCGAGGTAGGTGAGCGCCTCGCCGGGCCCGCGGCGCAGGAACGCGTCCCGCGCCTCCGGCGACTGCCAGTGCTCGTCCTGCAGGACGGTGCTCTGCTGCACCACGTGGTCGCGGATGTCGGCCATGAACGTCCACGCGTTCTGCCACTGGTCGGCCAGCGCGGCCATCTGCTCGGGATGCATGTTGCGCACCTTGCGGGCCACCACCTCGAGGGTCAGCGGATTGCCCGGCCCGGGCGGCGGCGCGAACGGGATCTGCGAATGCGGGTACGTGCCGTACTTCAGCTGCCCGCTGTACGGGCTGTACCCGTAGTTCGGGTCGGCGGTGGCGCCCCAGTACTCACCCATCAGGTCACCCGTTCACGTAGTGCGGAGCGTCGGCGCCGGACGTACGCGTACCGGTCTGGACCTTGTTGGTCTCCTCCAGCAGCCCGCTCTTGCCCGGCTCGTACGTGGTCGTGGTGGTCTCCCGGGTCACCGGGTCCACCTTCTCGGTGGTCAGCTGCGTGGTCCGCCCCTGCGCGTCCACGGTCTCGGTGGACTCCTCGACCACCCGGTCGCCCTCGGTCCGGGTCCGGGTCTCGGTGGTCGACGCCGGTTTGCCGTCCGGCCCGAACGTTTGCTGCGTCGTGGTCGAAACCGGACCGTCCACCCTGGTCGCGACGCGGGTGGTGTTCGTCGAGACCGTTTCGCCGCTGCGGTCGTACACCGTGGTCGTGGTCGTCACGGCGCCTCCCGGCGCCGTGAAGGTCAAGGTCTCCCGCCGCTCACCGTTCGGTCCGGTCGCGATCTGCAGCGTCTGGTACGCCGACACCGGCGTGATCGGCCCCTCCTGCCACTGCGGGCTGGACGCCGGCGGCGGCGCGGCCCCGCCCGCTGTCTGCGCATCCAGATAGGTCGTGCCGACGCCCTCGGGCAACCCGGCGGGCCGGGGGACGTTCTTGTCCCCGAAGGCGAACAGGACGTCGGAGAGCTTGGCCGCCGACAGCGCGTCACCCGATCGATAGCTGTCGGCGATGGTCTGCGCCGCGTTGCCGACGTTGCTCAGCGACTCCGCCAGCTTGCCCAGATAGATGTTGAGCTCACCGGCGTTCGCCATCAGCTGGGCCCGCACCGCGTCCGCCTCGCCGAGGACGTCGCCGTCCCAGGCCTGGCCCGGCATCTCGCTCAACGGCCCCAGGTACGCGGCCCGCGACGCGATGTCGGCCTGCTGACCCTTCATGAGGCGGGCGTACTCACCGAGCCCGTCGAGGTCGACGTCCACCGCGGGACCGTCGGCGAGCCAGGGTGTGCTGGTGTTCGTCGAGGTCTGGTCCGCATACGGATTGTCCGGGCTCATCGCGCCTCCCCAGCTTCGGTGACGCTGGTGTGTACGCACTCTTTCGGGAACCGGTTCGAACCGGTCGGGCGATGCCGGCGTACGGGAAGACATAGACCACTTCCGAGAACCGGGGAGAAGGAACGATGGCAGGCATCGGTCAGGTCCACGCGACACAGGAACAGCTCACCGCGATGGCGCAGCGGTGCGGTGACACCGGCCAGAACATCTCGCAGGGGATGAACCGGCTGATGGGCCAGGTACAGGCCCTCAGCGGCGCGGGTTTCGCCGGCACCGCGAACAACGCGCTGCAGGACGTCTCGGTGCAGCTCAGCGACGGCCTGAACAAGATCATGAGCGCGCTCGACGAGCTCGGCGGCAAGATGTCGTCGGCCTCCACCACCTTCGGCGTGAACGACGAGGAGGCCGCGCAGTCGATCCGCACCGCGGCCGCTTCCGGCGCCGACAGTTCCGTTGTCAGCATCCTGCGCGGCTGAGTGCACGCGAGAGAGATCGGGGAGAAGACCAATGAACATCACCTACAACTTCGGGCAGATCAACGACGCCTCGGCCGCCATCAACAGCTTCCAGAACCAGATGGACCGCGAGCTGAACGACCTGTACACCGCGTTCACCCAGCTGTTCGCGCAGGACTGGTCCGGTGCGGCGGGCACCGCGTGCGACGACGCGCGGCAGAAGTGGAACCAGGGCGCGACCGAGATCAAGTCCGCGCTGGCCAGCGTGGGCGTACGGCTGAGCGAGTCCGCGGAGCGGATGCAGCAGGTGGACCAGCAGATCGCGGCCACCATGTGACCGTGCCTCGAGCGCCCGGCCGCCGGCGAAAGCCCGGCGGCCGGTCCGCGTCCAGGTGAGGTACGGCTAGATTGCGGGTAGAGATGTGCCAATCTTTCCCTCAAGAGCGGGTTCGGGCCGATGGGATTCCCACACGGATCCACGCCGGACTCCCCGGTCGTCGCGGTCGTCGACGATGAGACGGCGGTCCTGGAACTCACCGTCCGAGGCCGGTGGAGCCGCGGATTGTGGCTGCTGGCACACCGGATCCTGCGCAAGCGGCTGGCCGAGCACCCGGCCGGTCTGCTGCTCGACCTGTGCCAGCTCGACGACCCGCGGGCCGAGAGTGCGGTGTTCTGGCTGACCGCCCGGGTCCGGGGGAACAGCCTGCGGCCGCGGATCCCGGCCGTGGCGGCTCTGCCCACCGGGACTGCGCTGGCGGGGGCGTTGAGCCGGCTGGGCGTACCCCGTGGCTTTCCGGTCTTCGATTCCGCCGAGCGTGCCCGTGCCGCGCTGGCCGACCGCAGTCTCTGGCCCGATCTGTTGCGGCTGCAGCTGCCGCCGGATTTCGGCGCGGCCGTGGTGGCGCGCCGCGCGGTCGGCGAGGCCTGCCGTGACTGGGAGCTGCATCCGCTGGCCGACCGGGCCCGGCTGATCGTCTCCGAGCTGGTGGTGAACGCGGCCGAGCACGCCGGCACCCCGATCGACCTGATGCTGTCCCGGGTGGACTCCTCGCTGCACGTGGCCGTGCGCGACCGTAGCCCGGACGTTCCCCGGCTGATGCCGATCGATCCGCTCGACCCGCTGACCGCCCGCGGGCAGGGACTTCGCCTGGTCGACACGGCCGCGTACGCCTGGGGCTTCGCTCCCGCCCACCACGGCAAGACGGTCTGGGCGGTTCTGCGGGACAGTCCTGATCAACCGGGCTGAACTATCATCGATCGGTGCTTCCGACCAGGCGCCGCCCGGCTGTCGTAGCCGTTGCCGCCCTGCTCGCCGCGCTCGTCCCCGCCCCGGCCGAGGCCGTTCCCGGGCAGGACTGCGCCGAGCCCGGCCGGGAGGAGATCGGCGGCTCCTGGTCGCGTGCGGCGTTGCGGGCCGACGCGGTGAGCCCGGTGGCGAACGGATTCGGCGTCCTCGTCGCGGTCCTCTCCACCGGCGTCGACGCGGGTCAGCCGCAGCTCGGCGGCCGGGTGTTGTCCGGAGTGGACGCCTCCGACCAGGCCGGCCCGGCGAACCAGGACTGCACCGGGACCGGCACCCAGGTCGCCGGGGTGATCGCCGGTCAGGCGGGCGGCGGGGACGCCGACGTGGCCGGGTTGGCGCCCTCTTCGCGCATCCTGCCCATTCGGGTGCTTCCCGACGATCCGGCCGGCTCCGAGAGTGATCCGGCGACCCTGGCCCGGGGTGTCACCGCAGCCGTGCAGAACGGCGCGGACGTCATCGTCGTCGCCACCGCCGTCTACCAGGACCGGCAGCAGCTGCGGAACGCCGTCGCCGGAGCCGTGGACCAGGGCGTGACCGTGGTCGCCGCGGCCGGCGACCTGGGCGTGCCGGACGACGGAAACCCGGTGCCCTACCCGGCGTCCTATCCGGGAGTGATCGGCGTCGGCGCGATCGACCAGAACGGCCGGATCTCCCCGGCCTCGCAGCGCGGCGAGTTCGTCGACCTGGTCGCGCCCGGCGTCGCCGTGCCCACCCTGCAGACCGGGCGCGGACTGGTCGAAGTGGACGGCACCGCGGTGGCCGCCGGATATGTCGGCGGGGTCGTCGCACTGGTCCGCGACCGCCGCGGTGACCTGGGTCCCGAGGCGGTCGGCCGGCTCCTCGCCGCCACCGCCAGCCCGGCTCCGATCGGCGACGCGTTCGGCGCCGGGGTCGTCGACCCGCAGGCGGCCGTCACCGGACTGTTGGGCGGCACCGACCAGCGGGCGCTGCCCGGCGTCGACCCGGTCCCGCCGCCGGACACCGCGGCCGACCGGGTGCGCACGGCGATCGCCCTGGCCGGCGCGGGTGTCGCGGTGGTGGTCGTGATCGCGGTCCTGCTCGCGGCAGCGGCGATCCGGCGCAGCCGGCGACAACACTGGCGTCCCGGTCTGGCGGCGCCCACCCCGGTGTACGCCGAACCGATCGAACCCGGCCCGCCGGTCATGCTCCTCGACGAGCCCTGACCGGCCGGCTCAACTGGTGGCCGGCCGGACGGCGGCGGCCGGATCCAGGGTGACCCCCTCCGGCAGGGTGCTGACCAGGGCCGGCGGGACCTCGATGGCGTTCGCCGCGGAATAACCGAGCATGGCGACGACGTCGGCGTTCGGGACCGCGTGGCGTACCCCGCTGTCGGTGACCAGCAGGAAGCCACCGGGCGCCCGGATCAGTTCGAACCGGCCGGCCGGGACCTGCACGCCGTCGGCCAGCGGCTGCCCGTCGCTCTCCGCGCCCGCGGTGGGAATGGCGTCGGCGAAGCCGGCGGGGGAGCCGCCGACCGTGAGGCCCGGTGGTTTCGCCGCGTCGCCGGTGATCGCGCAGGCGGTCTCGCCGGCACCGACCGGGGCGAGTTCCGGGACGGCAGCCGGGGGCTGTGCTGCGGCATTGCCGTCCTCCAGCGCATCGCTCTCCGGGATCCGGGTCAGCTCGTTCACCGGGATCTCGTCGGGCTCGCCGGGGAAGACGGCCGCCAGCACAGCCTGCTGCAACGGGGTGATCGGCGCCCGCCCGTCGTCCAGGATCAGCCAGAACTGTTTCCCGCTGCCGGTGTCGGTGACCAGCACGTCGCCGTTGTCGAAGCCGGGCGCCGCGGCCGACGGGTCGCCGCGGCCGTCGACGGCGATCGGGGCGATGTCGGCGCCGGTGGGCAGCGCGTTCAGCCAGGCGATGCCGACCCGGGTGGGCTGAGCCGCGCCGAACAGGGCCGGAACCGTGTTCCTCGCATTGCGCAGCTGATGCTTGCGGCCCTGCACGACCAGGTGGATGTCGTCGCCCGTGGTGACCAGCAGACCGCGATCGCCGATTGCCGCGCCGGCCGGCCCGGGGGAGGCGACGAGCAGCACCGACGGCGGGTCGCCGCCGCCCGGAACCGTGCACATCGTCCATGGCAGACGGACCTGACGGCCCGCCTCGGGCAGCGAGTCGGGCGCGCCCGCGATGCCGATCGTGACACCCCGCGGCACGTCGGTGAGCTCCTTCGCCGACACCCGGTACACCGGCGGATCGGGGCGGCCCGCGGCCAGTTTCGCCGAGGCGAAGTTGAGCGTCGGGTTCAAACGATTGCGCAGGTAGACGAAGGTTGCGCCGGTCTCCCGCTCGACCACCACGGTGCCGTCGGCGCGCCACCGGTCGGTGCCGGTGCGGGTCAGGATGCCGTAGATCCCGAACCCGGCGGCCACCAGGATCGCCACCATCAGCCCGGCGAAGAGCGCCCCGATCCCGCGGCGCAGCGGCGACTGGGCCGGATCGGTCTCGCGCATCACGAACGCCGAGATGACCCGCTGGTTCATGAACTGGTACGACTGCAGTTGATCGCGGCGCGACGTCACCGGGCCTCACCCGCCGAACGAGGCGAACAGCCCGCGGATGTCGTCGAACAGCCCGATGACCGCGCAGGCCAGCGGGATCAACGCCATGATCGCCACCACGTCCAGGATGTCGGCAGCGCGGCCGAGGTACGGCGACGGCGGCCGCCGGCTGTAGATCAGCGCGGCAGGGAGGGCGACACCGGCGACCAGTAGCGCGCCGATGAGCAGCACGAAACCGGACACCGCGCCGCTCAGCACCGGGCCGATCCCCAGCCCGGCCAGGCCCACCAGGCCGGCCACCAGCAGCGGCGAGCGCTGCTGCGGGGTGGGCAGCAGCCGGGCACGCAACAGCAGCGCGCTCACCGCGGCGACCATGAGGAGTACGGCGGACGTGCTCGGCCCCGACATCGCCAGGAACGTCATCGCGACGATGCTGCACAGCGCGGCCGACAGCAGCAGGCCGGTCAGCACCTCACCGGCCCGGACGACGGCCGAGAAGACGTCCTCCCGGCGAGGCATCGGTTTGTCCTTGAGGATCTCCTCCGCCCGGTTCGGCAGCTCCGGGAACGGCAGCCGCCCGAGCCAGCCGGCCAGCACCGGATAGGCCGGGAGCAGCCCGATCGCGGTGGTCAGCGCGACCGCGGCGGCGCCGTCGGCGGAGACCCCGGCCAGGGTCAGCATCGAGGCGAGCAGGCCGGTCAGGGCGGCCGCGATGCCCGCGACGAAGAGGCGGGACAGCCCGGCGACACCGGCGTGGCCGATCACGCTGAGCACCATCAGGGCGGCCGAGCCGAGCAGCAGGCCGGGCGCGCCGACCCCGAGGAAACCGGCGCCGGGCTCGGTGAGCAGCCAGGCGCCGCCGAAGAATGCGTACGGCAAGCCGCTCGCCGCCACCACGCCACCGGCGGACGCGTCGCTGAACGCCCGGGAGAGCAGGATGCCGGTCACCGACAGGGCCAGGGAGACGACCAGCGCGATGACGGCCGGAACGACCCACGGCGGTCCACTTGCGACCAGACCGATCAGGCCGACCAGGAGCGCGCCTGCGGCGACGGCCAGTCCACACCGCCGGGTCGCGGCGGCGCCCCAGGACCGGGCCGCCCGGCGGGAGCCGCTGGCGATCACCTCGACGACATCGTCGTACGCCAGCTCGGGCCAGTCCTCCCGGGCCGGGTTGAGGTGCAGCAGCTCGCCGTCCCGGACGCCCTGTGCGGCGAGGTTGCGATTCGGCTCCAGCGCGGCCCCGGTGGCGCGGCGCAGCACCCAGCCGCCGTTGCGCTCGGCCGGCTCGCCCAGCGCGCCCTCGGCATGCCGCAGCAGATGCGGCAGGAGCTCGGCGACCAGCATGTTGTCGGGCAGGGCCAGATCCATCCGGCGGGTCGGCGCGGCGACGGTCACCCGGGCCAAACTGGGGCCACCCGGTGTGGTCACAAGATCACCCCCCGCTACAGTCCGGTCACAACGTAGCAGCTTTGACCGATATGATGGCTACCGATCCGTCCCCGGGGGGAGCCCGTGTGACAGTCACGATCATCAAACGCGCGCCACGACGGCCCGCACCTGTCATGCCCTCCGGTGAGGTGCTGCTCGACCCGCCGCCCGAGGTGCCGCCACCCGCCGGCAAGGGCTGGACGCGGATGCTGATGATCCTGCCGATGGGCGCCGGCGCGGCGGCCATGGGCCTGATGATGGGCACCCAGCGCAGCGGCCCGATCGCCTACGTCGCCGGCGCGATGTACGGAGTGTCCATCCTCGGCATGATCGCCATGATGGCCACCAACACCACCGGTCCGGGCAAGCGCGAGATGATCGAGAACAGGCGGCAGTACCTGCGGCATCTCGCCCAGCTCCGGGCCCGGGTGCGCACCACCATCCGGCAGCAGCGGGAGGCGCTCTACTACCGCAACCCCGACCCGGAGACACTGTGGAGCTTCACCGACAGCGGCCGGCTCTGGGAACGCCGGCGCGGCGACGCCGACTTCACCGTCATCCGGATCGCGGTCGGCCCGCAGGAGGTGGCGACCCGGCTGATCCCACCGCAGACCCGCCCGATCGACGAGCTCGAGCCGCTCTGCGCGCTGGCGCTGCGTCGGTTCGTCAGCACCTACTCGGTCGTGCCGGACCTTCCGGTCTCGGTGGCGCTGCGCGACTTCTCGCACATCTACCTGCGCGGGGCGGATGATCCGGCGCACGACTTCACCCGCGCGCTGCTCGCCCAGACAGCCATCTTCCACGCCCCCGACGACCTGCGGATCGGCATCTGCGTCCCGGATCATCAGCGAGGCCGCTGGGAGTGGGCGAAATGGCTGCCGCACACCCAGCACCCGGGCAAGACCGACGCGGTCGGCCCGGTCCGGCTCGTCGCGCCCAGCGTGCCCGCGCTCGAGGCGATGCTCGACGACGTGCTGGTCAACCGGCCGCGGTTCGACCCGGGCGGGGCGCCCGCCGGTGGCCCGCACGTGGTGGTCGTCATCGACGGCGGCTCGACGGCCGGCTCCGACCACCTGATGACCGAGGGCGGCGTCTCCGGCGTCACCATCCTCGACCTCTCGGTGCCGCCGCCCCGCCTGCTCGACGACAGCTCGGTGGTCCTGGAGATCGCGGCGGACGGCACGGTCACCGGCACCACGATGGACGGGGTGACCGAGGTCGGCCGGGCCGACGCGCTCAGCCGGCCGGAGGCCGAGGTGCTGGCCCGGGAGCTGGCTCCGCTGCGGCTGTCCGCCACCGCGCCGGGGGACCGGGCCGGTGAGGCGGGCGCCCAGGACATGGGGCTGGCCGAGCTGCTGGAGCAGGACGATCCGTACCAGATCGATCTCACCGAGCTGTGGGCCAGCCGGCCCAACCGGGACCGGCTGCGGGTCCCGATCGGCGTCAACCTCGACGGCCGGCCGATCGAGCTGGACCTGAAGGAGTCCGCGCAGGACGGCATGGGCCCGCACGGCCTGCTGGTCGGCGCGACCGGCTCCGGCAAGTCCGAGCTGCTGCGGACGCTCGTGCTGGCTCTCGGCCTGACCCACGACCCGGAGATCCTCAACTTCGTGCTGGTCGACTTCAAGGGCGGCGCCACCTTCTCCTCCCTCGACCGGCTGCCGCACACCGCCGCGATGATCACCAACCTGGAGGACGAGCTTCCGCTGGTCGACCGGATGCTCGGCGCCATCCAGGGCGAGCTCACCCGGCGGCAGGAGCTGCTGCGCAAGGCGGGCAACTACGCCTCGCAGCGCGACTACGAGCGGGCGAGGTCAGCGGGGGTGCCGCTCGCTCCGCTGCCCAGCCTGCTGTTCATCGTCGACGAGTTCTCCGAGCTGCTCAGCGCCCGGCCCGACTTCATCGACATGTTCGTCCAGATCGGACGGGTGGGCCGGTCGCTCGGCATCCACCTGCTGCTCGCCTCGCAGAAACTCGAGGAGGGACGGCTGCGGGGGCTGGAGTCGCACCTGTCGTACCGGATCGGGTTGCGGACCTTCTCGTCGATGGAGAGCCGGGCGGTGCTGGGGGCGCCGGATGCGTACGAGTTGCCCCGCTCGCCCGGCCACGGCTATCTGCGCACCGGCACCGAGGGACTGGTGCGGTTCCGCGCCGCCTACGTCTCCGGTGCGGTCCGGCGGGACGGCGAGACCGGGGGCGGAGGCGGGCGTGCCGGCAACCCGATCCGTGACTTCTCCACCTTCTATGCGGCGCCCCTGCTCGAGGAGCGACCTGTCCAGGAGGAGCCTCGCGAGGAGAAGGTGGTCGGCGACACCCTCCTCGAAGTGCTGGTCCGGCAGATGGAGGGCAAGGGCACCCCGGCGCACGAGGTGTGGCTGCCGCCGCTGGACAAGGCGCCCACCCTCGGCCAGATGCTGCCGCCCGCGATCGCGATGCCGGACCGGGGACTCACCGTCGACGCCGCGGAACGCTTTGGGGCGCTGCACGCCCTCGGCGGCATCATCGACAAACCGTTCGACCAGCGGCGCGATCCGATGTGGCTGGACCTGTCCGGGGCGTCCGGCAACGTGGTCGTGGTCGGTTCCGCGCAATCCGGCAAATCGAATCTGTTGCGGACCCTGATCGCCAGTCTCGCCCTCACCCATACGCCACGTGAGGTGCAGTTCTACGGGCTCGACTTCGGTGGTGGGCCGATCAGTGGGCTCACCGACCTGCCGCACGTGGGCGGGGTGGCGACCCGGCGGGACGTGGACCGGGTTCGGCGTACCATCGCCGAGCTGCACGGGCTGATGCGGGCGCGGGAGGAACTGTTCGCCCGGCAGAACGTGGAGGGCGCGGCGGCGTACCGGCGGGGCAAGGCACAGGGCCGGTTCGCTGAGGACCCGTTCGGCGACGTCTTCCTGGTGGTGGACGGCTGGTCGACGCTGCGCTCCGAGTTCGAGGACCTCGAGGCGACCGTGCACGAGCTGGCCAACCGCGGGCTCGGCTTCGGCATCCACATCCTGGCCGCCACCAACCGCTGGATGGACATCCGCCCGCAGATCCGCGACGTCTTCGGCACCCGCCTCGAGCTGCGGCTCGGCGAACCCGGCGACTCGGTGATCAACCGGCGGGAGGCGGTGAACGTGCCGGACAAGGCGCCCGGTCGCGGCCTCACCCCGGACGGGCACCACTTCCTCGCCGCGCTGCCCCGCATCGACCGCGAGCAGCGCGTCGACGACCTCGCCGACGCGGTCACCGACCTGGTCAAGGCCGCCACCGAGCACTGGACCGGGCCGCCCGCCCCGCGCGTCCGGCTGCTCCCGGCCGAGCTGCCCTTCGAGGCGCTGCCACCGGCGCAGGGCCCGACGGTCCCGATCGGCATCGCCGAAGCCGACCTGCAGCCGGTCTGGCTCGACTTCGACTCCGAGCCGCACGCCCTGCTCTTCGGCGACGTGGAAAGCGGCAAGAGTTCGTTCCTGCGCAGCCTGGCCCGCTCGATCACCGCCGCCAACACCCCCGCCGAGGCCCGGCTGCTGCTGGTCGACCTGCGCCGCAGCCTGCTCGGCTGCGTCCCGGCCGAACACACCATCGGGTACGGCAGCTCGCACCAGATCACCGCCGACCTGATCAACCAGGTGGCGGTCGCGATGCGGGAACGCCTCCCCGGGCCGGACGTCACACCGGAGATGCTCCGCGACCGCAGCTGGTGGAAAGGCCCACAGCTCTACGTGCTGGTCGACGACTTCGACCTGGTCGCCAGCGTCCAGCCGAACCCGTTGACGCCCCTGCTCGAATTCCTGCCGCAGGCCCGCGACATCGGGCTGCACGTGGTCATCACCCGGCGCATCGGCGGCGCGGCGCGAGCCATGTTCGACCCGGTGATCGGCCGGATCCGGGAGCTCGCGTCGCCCGGCATCATGATGTCCGGGCCGCGCGAGGAAGGCCCGCTCTTCGGCACGATCAAACCGCAGCCGCTGCCGGCCGGCCGGGCCTGGATGATCACCCGCAAGCACGGATCGCGGCTGGTCCAGCTCGCCTGGACGCCACCCGCCCGCTGATCCTTTTCAGCGTCGCGGCAGCCCCACATACTGCTGCTCCACCCCGGTCTGACGCAGGAACAGATGCTGCTCCATGCCGTCACCGATCAGCGCGATCATGTCGTCGGCGAGGACCTCCAGGAACTGCCCGCTCTGCGGCCGCAACCGCAAGGTCGCCGAGGCCAGCGTCGCCTCGTCACCGCCGAGCCGCTGCATCAGGACGAGCTGCGCCTCCTGCAGCGCCGCGACACCGGGTTTGTCCAGCTGCCGCAGAATGGTCAGCTGGGTATGCCACGGACCCAGCGGCGGCGAGGTCACCGGCCCGGTCATCCCCAGGTCATAAACGGTCAGCGTGGGCGTCTGCGCGGTGCCGGGCGGGAAACCGCCCTGGTCGCTGCTGAGCACGGTGAGCCGGTTGTACTGCCCGGTCGCCCGTTCCCCGAACCCCGACCAGGCCTGCGGCTCACTGGTCACCACGATCGCCCGGGCGCCGAGCGAGAACGCCCGGAAAATCAGCAGCTGCGCTGCCCAGACCCCACCCACCAGAGCGATGCGAAGCGGATCCGGCCCGAAAACCCGCAACGGTACGGGCGACTGCTGGCGATCCTGCCCCAACAACAAACCGGCCCCGGCCGGCGGCGTCACCGTCACCCGCCGCAGCCCGCCCCGCTCGATCGCATGCCACCCGATGTGCAACCGCGTCGTCCGCCCCGACGGCCCGGTGCGCTCCCGCCCCTGATCCGGCCCACCGGGCGGCCCACCACCCGGCCGCTCCGGCCCACCCGGCCGCGCCAGCGAACCCGGCGCAGCCAGCGGCGCCGACGTAAGCGGCGGCGCGGTCAACCCACGCGCTTGCCGCTCCGCCGCAGCCTGCCCGGCCCCATACTGCTCACCTTGGCCCGGCTGCCCCAGCCCCGGCTGCGCCGTTCCCGGCTGCCCCAGCCCTGCCTGCCCTAGCGCTGCCTGCCCCAGTCCTGCCTGCCCAAGCCCTGCCTGTCCCAGCCCTGCCTGCCCTAGCCCTGCCTGTCCCGGTCCTGCCTGTGCTGTTCCTGCCTGCCCTACTCCTGGCCGGCCCGGCATCGGCTGTCCCGGGATCGGCGCAGCTGCCCTTGCCACCGTCCCTGGCACCTGCTGCGGCCCGGCCCCCACCGGCCAAGCCCCGGGCGCGGGCTGCGCCTCAGCCGGCGGAAAGAGGGCTGCTCTGGGCGGGTATCCGCCACCCGACTGTGCACCGCCTCCGGCCGGCGCGCTGCCTGGCGCCGGATACCCGTGGGGTTGCGCACTCCCTTGCTGACCGACCGCGGCCGGCGGGTAGCTGCCTGGTTGGCCGGCGCCTTGTTGACCGACCACGGCCGGTGGATAGCTGCCTGGTTGGCGGTCGGCGGTTGCCGGATAGCTGCCTGGCGGGCCACTGCCGACCGGGCCCGTCGCGGCTGGCGGAAGGCCGTCTGATTGCCGGCTGCCACCCGGGGGATACGGCCCGGCGGTGGGCGGTTCTGCGGTGCCCGGCGGAAAACCGCCTCCCGGCTGTGTCCCGCCGTCCGGCGGGTAGGTGCCACGCTGGTCATCGGCCTCTCGGTCGCCCGCGGCGTCTTCAGCGCGTTTGCGGCCGGAGTGCGGCCGCCACGAACCGTCCCGGTCGGGTGGGTAGGTCATCCCGCGCCACCTCCCGTCGGTGCCGTCGCGTAAGCGGCCGGGCCGTGTTCGCCGTCCAAGGGCTGCAGTTCGGCGCCGGCCCGGCGGACGCCCTCGAGCAGCACCCGGTCCAGGGCGGCGAGGTCGGCGTCCGGGCGGGTGGCCAGCCGGATGAACGCGCGGATCGCCACGTCGTTCCCAGCGCCGGCAGTCAGCACCAGGGCCACGCTGGTCTGCGCGGCCGGGGCGGTCGCTGCCCAGGCGAAGAGCGAGCCGATCTCGGTGGCCGACGCCGGCCAGGTCTTCAACCAGTAGGTCCGGTGCACCAGCCGCGCCGACCGCCAGTGCGTCCACGTCTCGTCCAGGCCGGCGCTCTCGCCCGGCGGCGGGGCCTCCACGTCGCAGGACCGGGCCAGCAACGTCAGGAGCTCCTCGGCGTCCAGCACGCGGCCGGTGATGCCGAGCCGGCGCAGGCCGGTCGCCACCTTGCGGGCCAGGCCGGCCACCAGCTCAGCGGCCGCCTCCGGGTCGGCGGTGTGGTCCAGCAGGGCTTCAGCCAGGGTACGGGCATCGACCCGCACACTGATCGACGACTCCCGGTGCGCGGGGACCGGGGCCGGGCTGACCGCCTCCACCAACTGCCGGTACGACGACCCGGCCGGCGAAGCCGGATGCACGTCGGGGCTCGGCGCCGGGACGGTGTGGGTGACCAGTTCCAGCACCACGCCGGGCTGCTCGGTGGCGGCGAGCATGCCGATCAGCGCGTCCAACGGGATCGGCGGGGAATCGGTGTGCACCGGGGTGGCCGGCTGCAACCCGACCACGCTGAACCAGCCCGCCTCGTCCCGCGCCACCCCGACCGCGGGCCCGCCCTCTTCCGCGGCGGCGATGTCGCGAACGGTGAGCCCGGGCGCCACGGTCCGCAGGGCAGCCAGGACCGGGCCGGCGCGGGTGTCCAGCCGGGCAGTACGCCGGCGGCGATGATCCCGGGCGACCTGCCGATGCTCCAGCCACCACCGCTGCTGCCGGCGGGCGAAGAAGACCAGAAGAAGGGCTGCCGCACCCGACCCGACGATCACGGCCGGCAGCGGACCCTGCAGGGCGGCGGCGATCACCGCCAGCACGGAGGCCTCCGCGACCAGGATCTGGGCCAGACTCAACGGCCCGAGATACCCGCGCCGGGGCACGGCGCGCACGGTCGCCTCCGACCCCACCGGCGGCCCCTGCCGGCCAACCGGACGTCGCGGCGGCCCGGGCGGCGGCGGTCCAGCGGGCGGAAGCGGTCCAGCAGCCATTCCGGGCGGCGGCCGCCCCCCGGCCCGGCGGATCGGCACCGCAGCAGCGGTAGCGGTAGAGCGCCCAGCCCCAGCCTGCTGCGGCACCTCAGCCGGCCCCTGCAATGCCGGCGCCTGCACGCCGGGCGGCTCCTGCCCCCAGGGCCCGCTCTGCATCCCGGCCGGTTCCTGCCCCCAGGGCGCACCGTGCATCCCGGCCGGCTCCGGCCCCCAGGGCGCACCCTGCCCGCCGGGACCGACTTGCAGCGTGGGCAGGCCCTGAATCTCGGCATCGGGTGGGGCCTGCATGCCCGGTGGCCCGTGTTCCCAGGGCGCGCCCGGTGTCCCGGGGCCGGCTCGCATCGCGGGAGGGGTTGGCGGGTTGTGGCTGGGCGGTGCGTTGTGCTGGCCGGGCAGGTCGGTGTTGTGTGCCGGGCCTGGATAGCTCTCACCCCGATGCACCGGTCGCCTCCCCCGACGGTCCGTAGTGGACCCACTCTAGTTGCGTCACCGGACCACCGCTCGCAGGTCGTCGAGCATCAGGGTTCGCAGGTCGTCTCGGCTGGGCATTCTGCCCATCGCGCGGAGGCGGCCGGACTGGGCCTTGCGCATGCCTTCCAGCAGCTTGCGGGCCTCGCGGGCGTTGCCGAAGTTGCGATCCCGTTCGAGCCGGGAGAAATGTTCGTGCAGGGCCGCGGAGAGGCCGGCGGCGAAGACGTAGTCGTCGTTGCGGGCGATGCGATCGGCGATCATCACCAGTTCGTCGGGGCCGTAGTTCTCGAACTCCATGGTCTTGGCGAAGCGGGAGGCCAGGCCGGAGTTGGCGTCCAGGAAGTCGGCCATCTCCTTGGTGTAGCCGGCCACGATCACGGCGACCTGGTCACGGTGGTCCTCCATGAGCTTGACCAGGGTGTCGATGGCCTCCTGGCCGAAGTCTGCCGCGGCGCCGCCGGCCCGGGCCAACGTGTACGCCTCGTCGATGAAGAGCACGCCGCCCATCGCGTCCTCGAAGACCGAGGTGGTCTTCTCCGCGGTGTGCCCGATGTACTGCCCGACGAGGTCGCGCCGGGAGACCTCGCGGAACCGGCCGTTCGGCAGCACGCCCAGCGCCTTCAGCAACTGGCCGTAGATGCGGGCGACGGTCGTCTTACCGGTGCCGGGAGCGCCGGTGAAGATCAGATGGTGGCTGACCGCGCCCACGGACAGGCCGGCGCTGCGCCGCCACTCGTTCACCTGGATCTCGTCGATCAGCGCGCGGACCTCGCCTTTCACGCCGGCCAGGCCGATCATCGAGTCCAGTTCGGTCAGCAGCCGCTCCACCTCGGCGGCGTCCTGCGCGGTGGCGGCCGCGACACCGGCCTGGGGGAGACCGCCGCTCTCGCTCAACGTGACCGTGGCCTGCGCGGACGGGTCGACGTGGACGGCCGGGTCGGCGGTCTGCTCGACCCGGCACTGCTCGACGACGGCGGTGCAGCCTGGCCCGATCACGATGCCGGAGCCCGCCGTCTGGTGCACCCAGGTCTCCACGATGCGCGGGGTGCTGCCGTGCGCCACGACGATGCCCGCGTCGCCGGTGCCGGAGACGTCGCAGCGCTCGATCGTCGGACGGCCGGACTGGTAGATGTAGATCCCCCGATAGCCGCACTCGGCCACGGTGGTGCCGCGCAGGGTCGGATCGGCGCCGAGCCGCACGATCACCCCGTCGTCGGTGACCCCGCGGACCTCGCTGGCCTCGACCGTCCCGCCGGCGTCGGAGAAGACGAAACCGTGCTGGCCGCGGATCACCCGGACCTCGCCGGCGTCGACCACGGCGCCGTCGCTGGCCTGGACGCCCGCGCCGTACCCCGCGGAGAGCTCGCACCTGCGCAGCCGCAACCGGCCGCCGGCCACGGTGACCGCCGGATAGTCGCCGGAGACCAGCGCCAGACCTTCGACGGCGACCTCGCCCGCGGTCATCGCCAGCGCCGGCCCGTCCAGCCCGGTCGCGTCCACGATCGCCGAGCCCGGATCGCCGGCCGCGCGCACGGTCAGCCGGCGGCTGCCCAGCTCGATCCGCTCCTGGTAGGTGCCGGGCGCCAGGGTCACGACCGCGCCGTCGGGTGCGACCTCCAGAGCGTCACGCAGCGTCGGATAGGTGCCGGGGACCGCCAAGGTGCTGACCACGAGCGGGACTCCTTCGCGCGTGCGAGCCGGAAGGGCGTAGACCCGAGGCTATCGCTCCGCGCAGATCATGGAGGTACCCGTCGATGAACTCCGGTGACATGGCACGAGCCGGCGCCGCGGTGCGGCGCCGGCTCGTCAAGGCCGGGACGTGCTTAAGCCCGGCGGCGGCGTTTCGGCCTCGACCCGGCACCCAGCGTGCCGGGCGCGGGCGGGACGGGCTGATTCGGCGGGGGAGGTGTAGCTCGTACCCCACCTGGGTTGTCAGCGGGGGCGCTGCTGGCGGAACGCGCCCTTGCTGGGCCGCATGTTCTTGGGGATCGCGCCCTTCGGCATCTGCGGGCGTGACATCAGCGCGCCGAGGCGTTTGTCGAGGGCATTGACGTCCTTGCCGGTGAGGTTGCGCGGCAGGCGCAGCATCGTGGAACGCAGCTTGCGGACCGGGAGCTGGCCCTCCTCGGAGCCGATCACGTAGTCGTAGAGCGGCGCGTTGCCGATGACCTTGGAGAGGCGCTTCTTCTCCTGGCCGAGCAGGCCGCGGACGCGCTGCGGGTCGCCCTCGGCGAGGAGGATGACGCCGGGCCGGCCGATCACCACGTGCACCATGTCGAACTGCGTGGTGGAGCTGGCCGCGGCACGCACCCGCCAGTCGCCGCGCATGTTCTCCATCAGGGAGGCGGCGGCGCCGGGCTGGCCCTCCGCCACGTTCATCATCGCGGTGTTGGACCGCAGGTTGAGCACGATCAGCACGGCCAGCAGCGTGAACAGGATGCCGACCGGGATCCAGAGCAGGCCCCAGCCCAGGAGCACGGCCAGCACGGTGAGCGCCACCGGGATCGCCACCGCCGCGATGACCAGCGGGACGAACCACTTGTCCTGCTTCGCCGTGAACGCGAACACCTGGCCGATCTGCTTCAGGCGCTCGCGGAACGACACCTTCTCCTGGGGTTTTGCCATAGCCGCAAAGTGTAGTGGGGCTCAGGTACCTTACGGCGTCCCGGGGACCTCAGGAGTCCTCGAAGTAAGGCAGTCTCCCGATGCCCGGGTGCCGCCTTCGCGCGAAGAGTCATCGGTGCAAGAGCCGAACGATTCGCGAGGAGCACCGAAATGATCCCCTTCACCAGCCCCGAGTTCCAGCTCGAGCTGATCCAGTCGCACACCGACGAACTGATCCGCCAGGCCGACGACGACCGGCGTGCCCGGCAGGCCTCCTCCCGGCGCGAACGCCGCGCCGGACGGTGGCCGACGATACGCCGGGCGGCCCGTCCGGCACGCCGTTTCGCATCGTGATCGGGCCGGAAATTCTGTCGTACCCGCGTGGCATGCTCGACCTCATGACGGTGAGCGCCCACAGCACGGTTCTGGTCGGCCGGGAGGCCGACCTGGCCACGCTGCACGAGGCGCTGAAACGGGTCCGCGGGGCGGAGCTGTCGGCCGTGCTGGTCGGCGGCGAGGCGGGGGTCGGCAAGACGCGGCTCGTCGAGGAGTTCGGCCGGTCGCTGGCCGGTGAGCCGGTTCGGGTGCTCACCGGCCAGTGCCTGGAGCTCGGTGAGGAGGGCCTGCCCTTCGCGCCGTTCGCGGCCGCGCTGCGCGAGCTGGTCCGGCGGGAGGGCCGGGCCGTCTTCGACGGGCGCGAGGCGGAGTTCGCCCGGTTGCTGCCCGAGCTGGGGCCGCCGGAGTTCGGCGAGGCCCGCCGCGGTCACCTGTTCGACCTGGTCGGGTCGCTGTTCGCCCGGCTCGGCGAAGACCAGCCGGTGGTCCTGGTGATCGAGGACCTGCACTGGGCCGACCGGTCGACCCGTGACCTGATCGGTTTCCTGCTGCGCGCGGCCCGGGTGCCCAACCTGTTGCTGCTCGCCACCTTCCGCACCGACGAGTTGCACCGCGGGCACCCGTTGCGGCCGTTCCTGGCCGAGCTGGAGCGGGTTCGCGGTGTGCAGCGGCTCGAGGTCGACCGCCTCGACCGTGACGGCACGGCTGAGCTGCTGGGCCACCTGCTCGGCGCCGAGCCCGACGTGCGGACTGTCGATGCGGTCAGCGAGCGGGCGCAGGGCATTCCGTTCTTCATCGAGCAGTTCGCCGGCTCCGGTGATCCGCGCTGCGGCGACATTCCGGAGACCCTGCGCGACCTGCTGCTCTCCCGGGTCGACCTGCTGCCCGACGCCGCGCAGCGGGTGCTGCGGGTGGCCGCGGTGGGCGGCACCAGCTTCGGTCACGACCTGCTGGTCCGAGTCGCCGGGGTGGACGACGCGGCCCTCGAGTCCGCGCTGCGGGCCGCCGTCACCGCTCAGTTGATCGTGGTCGACCCCGACGGGGGCTACGAGTTCCGGCACGCGCTGGTTCGCGAGGCGGTGCACGACGACCTGCTGCCCGGCGAGCACGCCCGCCTGCACGCCCGGTTCGCGGAGGCGATCGAGGCCGAGCCGCACCTGATCGGCACCGACCG
Organism: Actinoplanes sp. NBC_00393; assembly: GCF_036053395.1. Classification (NCBI taxonomy): domain Bacteria; kingdom Bacillati; phylum Actinomycetota; class Actinomycetes; order Micromonosporales; family Micromonosporaceae; genus Actinoplanes; species Actinoplanes sp. NBC_00393. The sequence goes on from NZ_CP107942.1 coordinate 10,198,554, forward strand.
GGCGCCCGTCGAGATCGCCCACCACTGGCACGCCGCCCACGACCATCCGCGTGCGCTGGTCACCGCCCGGCGTGCCGCCGACGACGCCGGCCGACGGTATGCGTATGCGGAGCAGGCCCGTCTGCTCGACCGGGTGCTCGAGCTCTGGGAGCAGGTGCCTGACGCGGCCACCCTGCTCGACACCACACACTTCGACCTGCTGGAGGAGGCGGCGCTCGCCGCGATCGACTCCGGTGAGCACATGCGGGCGCTCAGTCTGACCCGGGCGGCGCTCGGCGACCTGGACTGCGACGCGGAGCCGCTGCGGGCGGCCCGGCTGCTGATCCGGCGGGCCAAACTGCTGCGCAACGCGGGCAAGAGCGACGGGTCGGCGGAGGCCCACGAGGCGTACAGGTTGCTCGGCACGGTCCCGCGCGACCAGGCCTGGCTGCGACTGCTCGGTGACGTGGCCTACGTGTGGTCCGGCATCGACGGCGACGTGGCCGGCCGGATCGCGCAGGAGGTCAAGGACGCCGCCGCCGACCTGGGCGACGACGCCGCGCAGGTGAGTGCGGAGATCATCTTCGGCAAGGCCTGCGGCGGGCGGCTCCCCGCCGAGGAGGCGCTGCCGATGATGTGGCGGGCGGTGGAGCGGGCGCGGGCCTCCGGTGACCTGCAGAGCTTCGCGCACGGCCTGGTCAACATCTCCGACTCGCTCTTCGAGCTGGGGGACTACCAGGAGTCCGCGGCGGCCGCCGCCGAGGGTGTGCCGCACGCGGACCGGGTCGGTGTCAGCCGGACGACGGGCGTCTACCTGCTGGCCAACCATGCCGAGGCGCTGATGGCGCTGGGCCGGTGGGACGAGGCCGACGCCCTGCTCGCCGCGGCGGCCCGGCAGGACCCGCCCGGCACCCTGGCCGTCCCGTGGCTGCGCCTGCGCGCCCGGATCCGGCTCGCCCGCGGACATGAGGGGGCGGACGCGCTGGTCAGCCGCGGGACAGGGTTTCTCGGCAAACCGTTCCTCACCGCGGAGACGCGGGTGTCACTGCTGGAGTTGCGGATCCTGGCGAGCCGGGCCGCGGGAGACGAGGCCGCCGCCCGGAACATCGCACGGACCGCCGTGCAGGATCGGGGGATCCGGGAGCGGCCTCGTTATGGGTGGGCGTTGCTCACCGCCGCGGCCCGGGTCCTTCCCGGCCCGGAGATCCGTGCGCTCGCGGCCGAGCTCCCCCAGCGCTATCCGGCTGAGCGCGCCTGCGCGGCCGAGATCGCTGCGCTGCTCGACGGCGGAGCAGAGCGGTGGCGGGCGGCGGTCGAGGCTTGGCGGGTTGATGGGCAGCCCTATCAGCTGGCGGTGGTCCTGCTCGGGTTCGCCGAGGCGGTCGCTGCCGACCGGGCGGCGGCGGGGGAGGCGATCGCTGAGTCGATGGCCATTGCCACCAGCCTGGGTGCTGTTCCGCTGATCGAGGCTGCGGAGGTGCTGGCCCGACGTCTGGGGGTGCGGGGGTCAGCGGTTGCGGCTGGGACTGAGGTGCTTACTGCCCGGGAGCGGGAGGTGCTGCGGTTGGTGGCTGAGGGGCAGAGCAACAGCCGGATCGCTCAGCGGTTGTTCATTTCGCCTAAGACGGCGAGTGTGCATGTTTCGCGGATCATTGCGAAGCTTTCGGTGAGTAATCGGGTGGAGGCTGCGGCGGTTGCGCATCGGTTGGGCTTGCTGAACGAGTAGCGGCGCGGGTTCGGAATGGGCCTATTCCAGGCCCATTCCAGGCCCGTTCCTGACCCGGTCTAGATCGACGTCGAGCAGCGTCTGGCCGGAGTCGGGGCGATCTTGTTGATAGGCGCTTGGTGCGCTGCGGCCGCGTGTGCTGGCTGTTGTTCTGACGCTGTTTGTTGAGGCTGGAGTTGTTTCTGAAGCCCCTTGAGTGGGTTGGTGCTGGGCTGCCGCGGTGGTTTCGCCGTTGGTAGATCTTGGGCTTTTGGCCACCGCGGGATGTGGTCGGGAGCCCAAGATCTGCTGATCGAGTGGGGCGGGCGTGTGGGACTGGCGCTCCCGCCACTGCCTTCGCCGCTACTGCGTTAGCTTTCGTCGCCACTGCCTTGGCCTCAGCCGCCGTCTTGGCCTCAGCCGCTGTCTTGGCCTCAGCCGCCGTCTCGGGCGTCGGCTGCCGTCTCGGGTTCGGCGGCCGACCACTGCTTCCGATTCCGCCGTCAGGGCCTCAGCCTTCGCAGCTGCCTCGGCCTCTGCCGGCCTCAGCCTTCGCTGCTGCCTCGGCCTCTGCCAACCTCGGCCTCAGCCGCTGCCCCTACCTCCGCCGTCGCTGCGTGGGCCTTCGCCATCATCGTGGACTCAGCCGCTACCACTGCTCGGCGGGTACACGGCTGGGTGCTTGGTGGGTGGAAAGGCTAAGAGGAGACGGGTGGGCTCCGATATTGGGGGCCGACTTCCGGTGTGGAAGTTGCACTGTCCGGCATGTGCCTTTCTCCCCTCGGAGGCCGATGATGGATAACGCCCTTGATGTGGCTTACCAGGTTGTCGATGTGTTGTTTGGTCCGGGATCGAGCGTGCCCTGGTGGGCTTGGGTCGCACCCCTCGTGATGATCTTCGGGCGGCTGATGATGCCGACGCTGGTTCCGCAGGGGGCCGAGTCGGGCTCCGGTTCTGGTTCGGGCTCCGGTTCCGGAAAGAAAGACAAGAAGGGTAAGAAGGCTAAGAAGGGCAAGAAGTAGCGTTCCGGAAGCGGTCCGAGCCTGGGGAACCGTGGCAACTTGGCCGGAGAGTTTGGACCCCGAGCCCGCAGTGATTGGGGGCCCGCAGTGGTTGGGCGGCCGACGCCAGCTGAGCGGCCGACGTCAGATGGGCGGCCGACGCCAGCTGAGCGGCCGACGCCAGCTGAGCGGCCGACGCCAGATGGGCGGCCGACAGCGGCTGATCGACCGCCAGCGGCTGGCCGCGGCCCGCAGTGGCTGACCAGACCGGGGTGACCAGCGGAACGTGGCTGGCAGTGCCGGGAGAGGCCGGTGGCCGGACCGTGAGTTGACTGGCCGGGCGGGAAATGGCCGACCGGACCTGTCGTGGCCGCGGACTTACTGATCGAGCTCGGAACGGATGCAGGGGTCTACGAATGCCGGCCCGGAGTGGCTGGCGGACCCGAGCGGCTGGCGGGCTCGAGTGCCTGGCGGGCCTGATTGGGTGGCGGGCGCAAGTGGCTGGCGGGCCCGAGTGTCTGGCGGGCCTGAGTGTCTGGCGGGCCTGAGTGTCTGGCGGGCCTGAGTGTCTGGTGGCCGGAACCAGCTGGCCCGGCCGGGATCGGCTGACCGTCGCGGCTGTCGGTTAGGCGGACTCGCGCACGATGAGTTCCGGCTGGTACGTCAGCTGCTGATGCCCGTCCGACGCCGTAGGGTCGGCGTCGGTCAGGAGCAGGGTTGCGGCGGCGCGGCCGAGGTCGTAAGTCGGCTGCCGGATGGTGGTGAGCGACGTGGCCAGCTCGGCCGCGAAAGGCACGTCGTCGTAGCCGACGACGGCGATGTCGTCGGGCACCTTGAGGCCGCGCTTGCGTAAGGAGCGCATGACGCCGAGCGCCACGATGTCGCTGACGCACATGATGGCGGTTGGCTGGTCGGGGAGTGCCAGCGTCTGTTCCAGGACGGCTTCGGCGCGGTCGGTGCTGGCGCGCGGCAGCGCGACCTCGAACAGGTGCTGCGCCGGGTCCAGGCCGGCCTTCTGGAAGGCGTTGTGCGCGCCCCGGCTGCGGGCGGTGCATTGCTGGACGTGGGGTGGGCCGTTCAGGAACATCACCCGGCGGTGGCCGCGGGCGATCAGATGAGCTGCGGCCAGTTCGCCGCCGCGGATGTCGTCGATGGCTACCGAGCAGATCTCCGCGGTGGGGCTGGGGCAGTCCAGAAGCACGATGGGTACGCCGCGACGCTGCATCGCCAGCAGGGACTCGATGTCCAGCCGGGTCGGGGTCACCAGGATGCCGCGGACGCCCTGCTCCTCCAGCATGTGCAGGTAACGCGCCTCCCGGTCCGGCTGCTGGTCGGTGCTGCACAGGGTGAGCATGCATCCGGCCTCGGCGAGGCGGTCCTCGATCCCGCGCGCGGTCTCGGTGAAGAACGGGTTGGCGATGTCCAGCACCAGCGTCCCGGCCGTGGCGGCGCGTCCCTCCCGGAGTTGGCGGGCCATCCCGTTGCGCACGAACCCGAGTTCCTGCATCACCTGCTCGACCCGCGCCCGGGTGCCGGCGGCCACGACGCCGGGATGGTTCAGCACGTTGGAGACGGTGCCGATCGACACGCCGGCCGTGGCGGCGACCTCACGAATGCCGTTGCGGCGGCGGTCTCCCGTGGTCACCCCATGCAATCTACTCGATGCCTCAGTCCGATTTGGGAGCGCTCCCAAATGATGCGAAGCGCCTTGTAGGCATCGAAGGGCATCAGTAGGTTTCGGGTCGCGCCGGACGTCAGGGTGGTTACCGGGAGATTGAAAGCTTTCAACCTCGGGATGCCAAGCGCTGACCGGGACGGCGCGATTCCCCCGATCCCCAAGGAGGCCCGTGATGTCCCGATTGAGACCCGTGGTGGCGACAGCCGCTGCCGTCGCCGCCTCGGCAGCCGCGGTCGTGCTCGTGGCCGTCGACGCCAGTGCGGCGGCCGGATGCCGCGTGACGTACGCGGTGACCAACCAGTGGCAGGGCGGCTTCGGCGCCACCATCACCGTCGACAACCTCGGTGACCCGATCAACGGCTGGACCCTCGGATTCGGGTTCGGCGCCGGTCAGACGATCACTCAACTGTGGAACGGCACCCACACGCAGGCCGGCGCCCAGGTCTCGGTCCGCGACGCCGGGTACAACGCGGCCATCGCGACGAACGGCCGGGTCGAGATCGGCTTCAACGGCGCGTTCACCAGCACGAACCCGTCACCCACGTCGTTCACCCTGAACGGCACGGCGTGCACCGGAGATGTAGCTCCGACAAGTGGACCGCCGTCCTCCAACCCGCCTCAGTCCGGCGAAGGCCGGCAGATGGAACGACTCGACCGGGGGCTGGTGAGCGTGCGGTCCGGCTCCGGCAACCTGGTGAGCTGGCGGTGGCTCGCATCCGACCCGGCGGACGTGGGCTTCAACGTCTACCGTGGCGCGACCAGGGTGAACTCCGCGCCGATCACCGGCTCGACGAACTACCTCGACGCCGGAGCCGCGGCCGGCTCGGCGTACACGGTGCGGGCCGTGGTCAACGGCGCCGAGCAGCCCGCCTCGGCTGCCGCGCTGCAATTCCCGGCCGGTTACCTCGATGTGCCGGTCCAGAATCCGAGCAGTTCCCGGTACGCCGCGAACGACGCCACCGTGGCCGACCTCGACGGCGACGGGCAGCTCGAGATCATCCTGAAGTGGGAGCCGCTGAACGCCAAGGACAACTCCCAGGCCGGCGTGACCGACGTGGTGTACGTCGACGCGTACCGGTTGAACGGGACCCGGCTGTGGCGGATCGACCTGGGCCGCAACATCCGGGCCGGGGCGCACTACACCCAGTTCCAGGCGTACGACTACGACGGTGACGGCGCCGCCGAGGTGGCGATGAAGACCGCCGACGCGACGGTGTCCGGCACCGGCCAGGTGATCGGCAACGCGAGCGCCGACTACCGCAACGCCGACGGCTACGTCCTCTCCGGCCCGGAGTTCCTCACCGTGTTCAGCGGCCGGACCGGTGCGGCGCTGGCCACCGCCAACTACGACCCGCCGCGCGGCACGGTGAGCAGCTGGGGAGACTCGTACGGCAACCGGGTGGACCGGTTCCTGGCAGCCACCGCCTACCTGGACGGCAAGCGGCCGAGCATCATCATGGCCCGCGGCTACTACACCCGGTCCGTGATCGCCGCCTGGGACTTCCGCAACGGCGCGCTGACCCGCCGCTGGACGTTCGACAGCAACGCCTCGGGCAACAGCTCGTACGCCGGGCAGGGCAACCACAACCTGTCCGTCGGAGACGTCGACGCCGACGGCCGGGACGAGATCCTCTACGGCGCGATGGCCGTCGACGACAACGGCGGCCGGCTGTGGAACACCGGCAAGGGCCACGGCGACGCGATGCACGCCGGTGACCTGGACCCCGCCCGGCCCGGGCTGGAGCTCTACAAGGTCGACGAGAACAGCAGCCAGCCGGCCTCGTGGATGGCGGATGCGCGTACCGGTCAGATCCTCTGGCAGACCGCGGCCGCCGGTGACAACGGCCGTGGCGTCTCCGGCGACGTCTGGGCCGGCAGCCCGGGAGCGGAATCCTGGTCGTCCGCCGACAGCCAGATCCGCAACACCGCCGGTGCCACGGTCGGCCGCAAGCCCAGCTCAGCGAACTTCCTGGCCTGGTGGGACGCCGATCCGGTGCGGGAACTGCTCGACGCCACCCGCATCGACAAGTACGGCACCGGTGGCGACACCCGGCTGCTCACCGCCTCCGGCGTGCACTCCAACAACGGCACCAAGGCCACGCCGTCGCTGTCCGGCGACATCCTCGGCGATTGGCGTGAGGAGGTGATCTGGCCGACCTCGGACAACACCGCGCTGCGCATCTACAGCACCGCGACGCCAACCGACCGGCGGATCACCACGCTGTTGCAGGACTCGATGTACCGGGTGGCGCTGGCCTGGCAGAACACCGCGTACAACCAGCCGCCGCACACCAGCTTCTTCATCGGGGCGAACATGCCCACCCCGCCGCGGCCGTTGATCCACCAGCCCTGAACACGGCAGTGCCCGGGCCGGCAGAAGCGGCCCGGGCACGGCAGAAAGCGTCAGCCGCGGGCGTCGAGGGCCTGGCGGTAGAGGCGACCGGCCCGGTACGACGAGCGGACCAGCGGGCCGCTCATCACGCCGGCGAAGCCGATCTCCTCGGCCTCCTCGCGCAGCTCGACGAACTCCTCCGGCTTGACCCAGCGCTCCACCGGGTGGTGGCGCGGGGTCGGCCGGAGGTACTGCGTGATGGTGATCAGCTCGCAGCCGGCCGCGTGCAGGTCGCGGAGGGCGGCGGAGATCTCCGACCGCTCCTCGCCCATGCCGAGGATCAGGTTGCTCTTGGTGACCAGGCCGGCCGCGCGAGCCTGGGTGATCACGTCGAGGGAACGCTCGTAACGGAAACCGGGCCGGATCCGCTTGAAGATCCGCGGGACGGTCTCGACGTTGTGCGCGAGCACCTCGGGCTTGGCGCCGAAGACCTCGGCGAGCTGCTCGGGGTCGGCGTTGAAGTCCGGGATGAGCAGCTCCACGCCGCAGCCGGGCTGCAGCTTGTGGATCTGGCGGACGGTCTCCGCGTAGAGCCAGGCGCCGCCGTCGGGCAGGTCGTCACGGGCGACGCCGGTGACCGTGGCGTAGCGCAGGCCCATGGTGGCGACGGACTCGCCGACCCGGCGCGGCTCGTCGGCGTCGAACTCGGCCGGCTTGCCGGTGTCGATCTGGCAGAAGTCGCAGCGGCGGGTGCACTGGTCACCGCCGATCAGGAAGGTCGCCTCCCGGTCTTCCCAACACTCGTAGATGTTGGGGCAGCCGGCCTCCTGGCAGACCGTGTGCAGGCCTTCCTTCTGCACGAGGCCACGCATCTGCGTGTACTCGGGGCCCATCTTCGCCTTGACTTTGATCCACGGCGGCTTCCGCTCGATGGGAGTTTCGGCGTTGCGCGCCTCGATGCGCAGCATGCGGCGGCCCTCGGGAGCAATAGTCACAACCTGAAAGATACGCCCGCCCGGACCGAACCTGACGCAGGGTGTGAGTGCACTCACCGGCGCGCCCGCAAATCTTGTGCACACCGGGACGCAAGTTGCTAACCTCACCGCCACGGCATTGATGGGAACAAGTAACGCTCCGATCCGCCGGCCGAGAGAGCCACCGGCAGCTGTGAGGGTGGCCCGAGCGCCGGAGCGTGAAGACAACCCGGAGCCAAGCAGTGCAAAGAGGCGCTTTCCAAAAAAGCGTGAAGGTGCGGTGGTACCGCGAGGATCCCGCTCGCCCGCACCTCCCTGGGGCCGCGTTGCAAACCAGAGGAGGTACGAGTTATGCAACGCATCCTCTCCGCCCGACTGTCCGAGCACGTGCACGAGAAGGTCACGATCGCCGGCTGGATCCATCGTCGCCGTCTGCTCAAGTCGGTGGCCTTCCTGATCGTCCGCGACGCCGAGGGGCTCAGCCAGGTCGTCGTCACCGACCCGTCGACCCGGGAGCAGCTCGAGAGGCTGACCGAGGAGAGCGTCGTCGAGGTACACGCCGTGGTCACCCCCAACCCGCAGGCACCCGGCGGCGTCGAGCTGACCGGCCCGGACATCCGTGTTTTGAGTGCTGTGGGCGTACCCCTGCCGTTTGAACTGCATCGGCCCGCGCTGGGCGCGGGTCTGCCTGCCCAGCTGGACCACGCTGCTCTGGCCCTGCGGCATCCGAGCCGGGCGGCGAACCTGCGGATCGCCGCCGCGGTGACCGCGGGTTTCCGGAAGTCCCTGGAGGAGCAGCGGTTCGTCGAGATCCAGACGCCGAAGATCGTGGAGTCGGCGACCGAGTCCGGCGCGAACGTCTTCAAGCTGGACTATTTCGGGCGGCCCGGCTATCTGGCGCAGTCGCCGCAGTTCTACAAGCAGCTGATGGTCGGCGTCTTCGAGCGGGTCTTCGAGGTCGGGCCGGTGTTCCGGGCCGAGCCGAGCGACACCGCGCGGCACCTGGCGCAGTACACGTCGCTGGACGCCGAGATGGGCTTCATCGCCGACCACCGGGACGTGATGACGGCGCTGACCCGGACCATCGCCGGGATGCTGGGGGAGGTCACCGAGCGCACCGGCTTCACGTGCCCGGACGTGCCCGCGGAGATCCCGGCCGTGCATTTCACCGAGGCGCTGCGGATCGCCGGCGCCCCGGCGGACGAGCCGGACCTGGCGCCGGCCCACGAGCGGGCGCTGGGGGAGTGGGCGCGGCGTGAGCACGGGTCGGAGTTCGTCTTCGTGACCGGCTATCCGATGCGCAAGCGGCCGTTCTACACGCATCCGGACCCGGCGAACCCGGAGTACTCGAACGGGTTCGACCTGCTCTTCCGCGGCCTGGAGATCGTTACGGGCGGGCAGCGGCTGCACCGGTACGAGGACTACGCCGCCGTCCTCGACGACCTGGAGCCGTATCGGGGTTACCTCGACGGTTTCCGGTACGGGATGCCCCCGCACGGGGGCTGGGCGATCGGGCTGGAACGGTTCGTGGCCCGGCTGACCGGCGCGGCCAACGTACGCGAAACCACCGCCTTCCCCAGGGACCTGAACCGGATCGCCCCGTAGTCCTACAGTGGTGCCGGTGCTGATCGACCTCGATGTCGCTCCCGCCGCCCGCCCGCCGGCACCCGGGCGGCGGGAGCACTGGCTGCCCGCGTTGCTCGCCGCGTCGCTGCTGCTGTTGCTCGGCGGCGCGGCGGCACCGCGTCCGGTCGAGGTCCTGCGGACAGTTGCCGTCCTGCAGGGCGTCTTCGTGACCGCCCTGGTGGCCGGCACGCAACTCTTCACCGCCCGCGCCCTGCCCGGTGACGACGCGGACCAGGTCGAGATCAGCGCCGTCCCGATCACCCCGGCCGGCTCCCGGTGGACCGCCCGGGTGGAGGCGCCCAGCGGCGAGGTGCGGCTGGCCCGGGAAGGCAGCGTTCTGGTGGCCGAGACACTGGAGGAGCTCACCGTGCTCGACGCCCGCAGTGGCGCCCTGCGGTGGCACGCGACGGCGTCCCTGACCACGGTCGTCGGGGGACAGGCGGTCTACAGCGAGTACGACGACGAGGACGGCTCCACCACCCTCGTCGACCTGGAGTCGGGACGGTCCCTCTGGTCGAGCCCCGGCCTCGCCGACTTCGCCGACCGGGACGCGACCGGGCGCTACCTGTTCACCATGGATTTCGACGGCCGGGCAGCCGTCCGGGACATCACCGACGGTCGGCGACTGGCTTCTCGCACGCTCGACGTGTTCCCCGACGGCGACCGGCCGGTGGTGTCGATCGTCGGTGACCTCGTCTACCTGTTCAAGGGATCGTCGCTGCTTGCGGTGCGCCTCTCCGACCTGGCCACGGCGTGGGAGACCGAGGCCGCCATCCCGTACGAGGTGCAGGCCTGTGCCGGCCTGATCTGTGTGAGCGACCGGCAGGGCGTGATGGGTGTCGACCCGGCCGGCGGTCAGGTCCGGTGGCAGGCGGTGCGCTGGATCTCGTACGCCGACGGGGTGGCCTCCGCCCAGGACGGGACCACCGTCCTGCTCGACCCGGCGACCGGCCGGGTGACCCGCCACCTCGGCCACGGGATGCGCGCCGGCGACCTGATGCTGCGGGCCCACGAAGGGCAGACCCGGGTCACCCGCCTGCGGTCCGGCGAGCTGATCGGCAACCTGTCGAGCGTCATCCCGTTCGCCTGTGTCACCTACGACCGGTTCCTCGGCTGCCGGACGTCGGGCGAGTCGTTCACGCTGTGGGAGATCCCTAGAGAATCACCATGAGCGTGACCACGGCGACGATCAGGAACGGCACGATCGTCGTGCAGACCAGGATCGCCCAGGCCACCGGGTGCCCGAAGTTCAGCGCCAGCCCGCCGCCCTGCTTGGGCACGAACACGCGCTTGTCGCGCGGATCGCGGTAGAGGGCGGCCATCAGAGGAGCGTCGGCAGGTGTCGCTCGACCACCGGCAGCACCTCGGCGACCGGCACCGGCCGGCCCAGCTCGGCGCTGAGCGAGGTGACCGCCGCGTCCCGGATGCCGCAGGGCACGAACCGGTCGAAATTCGCCAGGTCGCAGTCGCAGTTCAGGGCGAAGCCGTGCAGCGTCACCCCGCGCGACACCCGGATCCCGATCTGGGCGATCTTGCGGTCCAGGCCGCCGTCGGTCGCCCGGATCCAGGCGCCGCTGCGGCCCTCGACCCGCTCGGCCACCACGCCGAATTCGGCACAGACATCGATCAACAACTGTTCGGTACGCCGAACGTACGCCACCACGTCGACCGGGTCCGGCAGCTTGATGATCGGGTAGCCGACCAGCTGCCCCGGCCCGTGCCAGGTGATCTTGCCGCCCCGGTCGACGTCGACGACCGGGGTGCCGTCGAACGGACGGTCGGCCGGCTCGGTGCGCTTGCCGGCGGTGAAGACGCTCGGGTGCTCCAGCAGCAGGATGGTGTCCGGCCGGGAACCGTCGGCGACAGCGGAGTGCACGCGCTTCTGCTCTTCCCAGGCCTCGACGTAGTCGACCAGGCCGGGTCGGAGGACGGTCAGCACATCAGTAGTCACAGCCGCAAGCGTACTCACCGGTCGACCGGGTCCACTCCGGGCCGGATGCGCCACACCAGCACGTCGTCGACCCGCTCCGGCTCGCCGAACAGGTCGATCGCGGTGGCCTCGACCGCCTCCCGGAACAGGATCTTGTGGTCCGAGCCGGTGATCTGGTCGGCGAGGAACACCGTCTCGACACCCCAGTACTGCAGGTCCAGGCGGGCCTGCGCCCGGTCGGCGTTGGTGAGCTGGGCGACGTAGCCGTACAGGGCGGCGCGGGTGAACAGCCAGTCGGTCGGCCGGGGTGGCGCGCCGATCCGGCCGGTCAGCTTCAGGCCGTCCTCACTGTGGGTTTGCGGGCCGAGGAAGTAGCCGTCCGGGATGCGGAACTGCGGGCCGCCGCGAGCCATCGTGTACGCCTGCCAGCGCTGCCCGTCGGCGTGCACATTGAGCGCGAACGGGAGCGCGGTGAGGACACCGTTGTCGGAGACGTACCGCTGCCAGGTGCCGTTGGCGATGAAGTCCGGCTCGGGGGCGCGTTCCTGGTGGCGTACCGGCAGCGGGAAGATCGGCAGCAGGCTGACCACGATGCCCGCGCCCAGCCAGATCTGCATCGTGACCGGGGTGACCCGGCGGTCCAGCATCTGCTCGACGAGCAGCGCCAGCAGGATGCCGAAGACGCCGACCAGGGCCAGCGCGAAACGCAGCGGCAGCGCCGAGTCGAAGAGCGGCAGGTGGGCGAGAACCGCGTAGGGGAGCATGATGTCCAGCTCCACGCCACCCCAGTTCAGCCGCGGGCCCCAGGACAGGACCAGGAAGAACAGGCCGGTCACGGCGACCGCGCGAAGGGTCGCGCGCCGTCCGGGGTCGGCCCGCTGCCAGAGCAGCCGCAGAGCGACACCCAGGAGCAACAGCAGGGGTACGCCGAAGTAGGACGTCTCCTCGGTCCGGTTGGGTCCCAGGTCCGAACCGAATCCGAAGAGCGCCGCCACCGACCGGCTGGGGTACGACAGGTAGGCCGCGGTGTCCTCGACGAAGTACCGCTGGTTGAAGCCGGTGCCGGTGAATGTCAGCGGCCCGGCGAAGTGCATGTAGAGCGGGTAGGCCAGCAGCGACCCGGCGACCACCGCGGTCACGCCCAGCGCGCGCAGCACGGTCGGCAGCGCCTCGCGGGCCTCGTCGCGGACCGGCCGGGCGAGCGACCACACGCCGAGGAACACCCCGCAGGCCAGCGCGGTGTAGAACAGGCCCTCCGGCGCGATCGAGAAGCCCATCGCGAGCAGCAGGCCCAGGATCAGGCCGTTGCGCAGCCAGCGGCCCGGCTCCCGCAGTTTCAGCACCCGCCACAGCACGAGCGGGGCGATCCACCCGGCGGTCCAGTTCAGGTGGCCGTTGGCGTGCGAGATGAAGCCGGGCGCGAACCCGCAGAAGAGGCCGGCCAGCCCGGCCGCGAACGGGCTGCGAACCAGCCAGCGGCGCAGGAACAGATACCACGCGAAGGCGGACCCGGCGAGGTTCAGCGTGAGGATGGTCACGAAGCTGACCTGCGGCCCGGCCAGATGGGTCAACGGGGCGAAAAGCACGGTGTACACCGTGATCGACGTGTTCGCCGCCAGGTTGACCCCGAGCGGGGCATTCATCATCTCGGCGAAATACGGATCCGACCCGGTGGTCAGGAAGTGCACGCCGTAGGCCAGCAGCCACTCGAACCACGCCTGATCCCCGACGTTGTCGGAGAGAACGTGCTGGTAGGGGTCGCGCCACAGCCCGTTCGTCACGTAGACGGCCAGGCCCAGGGCGATCAGCGCGACGGTCAGATGGGCACGCCACGGCCGCTCCCGGGGCGGCGCGGCCGCCGATGCGGAGGGTGGATCCGTGGAGGCGGCGGAGGCGGGGGCGGCGACTGACATCAGGCGCAGGTTAGCAAGTGCCCGCGCGGACTCACGGAGCCATCACTGGTTCCGGCCGCAGCGCCGCCGCCAGCGCGGCATCCATTCCGGGGTACGCCCACGCGAACCCGGCGCCCGACAGCACCCCGGGCAGCACCCGCTGACTGCGCTGCGCCTCGCCGGCCAGCTCGCCGAGCACCAGGTCCAGAGCCGGGCCGGGGATCGCGAGCAGGGCGGGCCGGTGCAGCTCACGGGCCAGCGCCTTGGTGAAGTCGAGGTTGGTCACCGGCTGAGGCGAGACCAGGTTGACCGGGCCGCTGATGTCCTCCCGCTCCAGGAGGAACTCGGCGGCGTTCAGCCAGTCGGCGAGGGCGATCCAGGCCATCCACTGGCGGCCGCCGCCGATCCGTGCCCCGGCGCCCAGCTTGAACGGCAGCAGCAGCGGCTTGAGCAGCGAACCCGAGGCGTCGATCGTCGGCGCGGTGCGCAGCAGCACCACGCGGGTGCCGGCGTCCTCGGCGGGGCGGGCGGCGGCCTCCCAGACCCGGCAGAGGTCGGCCAGGAAGGTGGTGCCGGCCGAGGACTCCTCGGTGACGGCCTTGTCGCCGGTGTCGCCGTACCACCCGACGGCGGAGGACTGCAGCAGCGTCCGCGGTCGCTCGTCCTCGGGCAGCTGGCGAAGCATCCGCGCGATGGTGTCGGTGGTGTCGATCCGGCTGGCCCGCAGCACCCGCTTGTAGCGGGCGGTCCAGCGGTGGTCACCGATGTTCGCACCGGCCAGGTTGATCACCGCGTCGGCGCCGGAGAGCACCGCCGGGTCGAGCCGGCCCTGCGCCGGCTCCCAGGTGGCCTCGTCGGGGGCCGCGGCAGGACGGCGTACCAGTCGGGTGACGCGGTGGCCGCTGTCGCGCAGCCGGTCCGTGAGCCGGGTGCCGAGGAACCCTGAGGCCCCGGCCATGACGATCCGCATGACCCGATTCTTTCCCGAGAAACTCGTTGTGCAAAACAAACCGGGGGCACACCTTGCGGTGCACCCCCGGTTCGGTCGAATCGGATCGGTTACAGACCGAGCTCCGCCTCGAAGTGGCCGCCTTCCAGCCGCTCCTTGAGCGTTGCCAGGAAGCGTGCCGCGTCGGCGCCGTCCACGATCCGGTGGTCGTAGCTGAGCGCCAGGTAGACCATCGACCGCGGCGCGATGATCTCGCCCAGCTCCGGGTCGTTCACGATCACCGGGCGCTTGACGACCGCGCCGAGACCGAGGATGCCGACCTGCGGCTGGTTGATGATCGGGGTGTCGAAGAGCGCGCCCCGGCTTCCGGTGTTGGTCAGCGTGAACGTGCCGCCGCCCAGCTCGTCCGGACCGATCTTGTTGTTCCGGGTCCGCTCCGCGACGTCCGCGATCCGCTTGGCCAGGCCGGCCAGGTTCAGGTCACCGGCGTCCTTGAGGACCGGGACGACCAGGCCCTTCGGCGCGTCCACCGCGATGCCGAGGTGCTCGGAACCGTGGTAGGTGACGGTGCCGGCCTCGACGTCGATCGACGAGTTGACGACCGGGTGCTGCTGCAGCGCCTCGACCGTGGCCAGGGCGAAGAACGGCAGGAAGGTGAGCTTCACGCCGTGCTTGGCCTGGAAGTCGGCCTTCGCCTTGTTCCGCAGGTTGGCGATCTTGGTGACGTCCACCTCGACGACCGTGGTGAGCTGCGCCGAGATCTGCAGCGACTCGACCATGCGCCGGGCGATGGTGGCCCGGATGCGGGTGAGCTTCTCGGTGCGGCCGCGCAGCGGGCTCGGCTCGGCCTTCGCCGGGGCCGCCTTCTGCGCCGGTGCGCCGGCCGGAGCAGCCGCGGGAGCCTTTGCCGCGGCTGCCTTCTCAGCGGCGTCCAGCACGTCCTGCTTGCGGATGCGGCCACCGACGCCGGTGCCGGTGAGCGAGGACAGGTCCACGCCCTTCTCCGCCGCGAGCTTGCGGACCAGCGGCGTCACGTACCCGGCGTCGCCGGCGCCGTTCGCCTTGACCGTCTCGGCGGCCGGGGCGGCGGGCTGGGCGGGCGCGGGCTGCTTGGTCTCCGCGGCCGGCTGCTTCGTCTCCGCAGCGGGTGACGGGGTCCCGTACGACTCGCCGGACACGTTCGGCGCGGGCGCCGACTCGATCCGCGGCTGCGGGGCGGGCTGAGCCGGGGCCTCCTGCTTGGGGGCCTCCTGCTTCGGCTCCTCCTTGGGGGCCTCCTGCTTCGGAGCCTCCTGCTTCGGGGCCTCCTGGGCGGGAGCCGGCGCGCTGCCCGCGGCGCCGATGATGGCCAGCTCGGCGCCGACGTCCGCGGTCTCGTCCTCGGCGACCTTGATCTCCAGGACGGTGCCGGCGACCGGCGACGGGATCTCGGTGTCGACCTTGTCGGTGGAGACCTCGAGCAGCGGCTCGTCGACCTCGACCTCCTCGCCGACCTGCTTGAGCCAGCGGGTGACGGTGCCCTCGGTGACGCTCTCACCGAGCGCCGGCATCTTCACCGCGGTGCCCTCGGCGTTGCCGCTCGGCGCCGCGGTCTGCGGCGCCGGGGCCTCCTCCTCGACCGGCTTCTCGGTCGACGGGGTGTTCAGTGCGGCGGGCTCCGGCTCGGGCTCCTCGGCCTGCTCCTCCTGGGCCGGCGCGGACGCGGCGGAACCGGCGTCCTCCCCGTCCCCGGCGATGACGGCCAGCTCGCTGCCGACCTCGGCCGTCTCGTCCTCGCCGACCACGATCCGGGAGAGCACGCCCGCGGCCGGCGACGGAATCTCGGTGTCGACCTTGTCGGTGGAGACCTCGAGCAGCGGCTCGTCGGCCTCGACGCGCTCGCCCTCCTGCTTCAGCCAGCGCGTGACGGTGCCCTCGGTGACGCTCTCACCCAGCCGCGGCATGGTTACCGATACCGGCATTTTTCCCCAAACTCCTTAACGCAGTGACGATCGGACTCAGCTGTGCGCGTGCAGGGGCTTAC